>NZ_SAUN01000001.1:1245294-1556617 GCF_004011505.1 Nonomuraea polychroma | reverse complement strand
GCGTGAGGCCGGTTACGCGGTCAGGCTGGAGCAGCTCTTCCGCCACCAGACCGTCAGGGAGCTGGCCGGACGGCTCCTGCCGGCACCGGCGGCCGAGCCACCCGAGGCGCCGGAGACGCCGTTCGGCCTGCTCAATCCCGAGGACCTGGCACGACTGCTGGAAGGCGAGGCGCGATGACCGTGACGACGGGAGCCATGCGCGGCCTGGAGGACGCCTATCCTCTGGCCGCGCTGCAGGCGGGGATGCTCTACCACAGCGCGTACGAGCCGGACGCGCCCACCTACCACGACCTGACCACGATCACCTTGCGCGGCCGGTTCGACGCCGGGGCGTTCGAGGTGGCGCTGGCCGAGGTGACCGCCCGGCATCCCGTCCTGCGCACCTCGATCGACCTGACCGGGTTCAGCGAGCCGCTGCAGCTCGTGCACCGTACGGCCACGCTGCCGCTGGGGGTGACGGACCTCTCGGGCGATCCGGCGGCCGCCCGCCGGCTGGCCGAATGGTCAGAGGCGGAGAAGCGGCGGCCGTTCGACTGGGCGTCGCCACCGCTGGCCCGCGCGCACGTGCACGTGCTGTCCGGGGAGCTGTTCGCGTTCAGCCTCAGCTTCCACCACGCCATCCTCGACGGATGGAGCGTGGCGGCCCTGGTCACCGAGCTGTTACGGCGCTACCACGGGCACCTGACCGGCGCCCGGCTGCCGGTCACCCCTCCCGGCGCGGCCTTCCGCGGGCTGGTGGCCGCGGAGCGCGCCGCAGTGGCCACGCCGGAGACGCGTGACTTCTGGCACGCCCAGGTCGCCGACGCCCCCGACACCCGGCTGCCCCGCCTGCCGGGGCAGCACGGCGAGCCGGGGGCTGAGGTGCTGCGGTTGCCGCTGGCGGCGGAGCTGCTGGGACGGCTCAGCGCGGCGGCCAGGGAGTTGGCCGTGCCGCTGCGCACCCTGCTGCTGGCCGCCCACCTGCGCGTGCTCGCCGTGGTCACCGGCGAGAGCGAGGTGATGACCGGCCTGGTCACGCACAGCCGCCCGGAGAGCGAGGCCGGCGAGGAGGTGCTCGGCCTGTTCCTGAACACCGTGCCGCTACGTCTGGACGTGACCGCTCCGACCTGGGCGGCGCTGGCGCGCAGGGTGTTCGAGGCGGAGGTGGCGCTGCTGCCGCACCGCCGGTATCCGCTGTTCGAGATCCAGCGGGCCGCCGGCCGTTCCCCGCTGCTGGACGTGCTGTTCGACTTCCGCGACTTCCACGTCTACCGCGGCCTGCCCGGCGTCGAGATCGTGAGCCAGGACTTCTTCGAGCAGACCGACGTGCCGTTCGCCGCCGCGTTCAGCCGCTCGCGCGAGCACGGCGGCTTCGACCTGACTCTCACCTACGACCGGGCCCAGTTCGGTGCCGACCAGATCGGCCGGATCGGCGAGCTCTACCTCACCGCGCTCCGCCAGGCCGCCGATCCCGCCTCCGACCCGCGCCCCACCGACCCATACCTGGCTCGCGACGCCGCCGCGATCGACGGCTGGAACGCCACGGCCCGGCCCTACCCGAGCGCGGCGCTGCACGACCTGATCGGTCAGCAGGCCGCGCGCACCCCCGCCGCGCCCGCCGTCTGCTACGACGGGATCTGGATCACCTACCGCGAGCTGACCCAGCGGGCCGGTGCTGTCACCGCCCGGCTGATGGCCGCCGGCACCCGGCCCGGCGACGTCGTCGGTGTCTGCCTCGAACGCGGCCCCGACCTGCTGCCTGCCCTGCTCGGCGTGCTCGGTGCCGGGGCCGCCTACCTGCCGCTGGAGCCCGATCTGCCGCCGGAGCGGCTGGCGTACATGATCGAGGACGCGCGGGCGCGCACGGTGCTGACCGGCCCGGCGGGAGCGGCGGTGCTGCCGGACGGCATCGCCCTGCCTCTCAGCGCCCCCGGCCCGGTCACCGAGGCCACCATCCCCGAAGCCGCGGTCCCAGACGCCACCACCCTCGACGCCACCGCCTCGCCGCCGCGCGTGCATCCCGACGCGCTGGCGTACGTGATCTTCACCTCGGGCTCCACCGGCCGCCCCAAGGGGGTCGGCGTCTCCCACCGGGCGATCGTCAACCGGCTGCGGTGGATGCAGGAGGCGTTCGGGCTGACCGCGGACGAGCGCGTGCTGCACAAGACACCGCTGTCGTTCGACGTCTCGGTGTGGGAGCTGTTCTGGCCGCTCATGGTCGGCGCCGGGATGGTGGTCGCCGAACCCGGCGCCCACCGCGACGGCGCCCGCCTGGCTGCCCTCGCCGCCACCCACAACGTCACCACCATGCACTTCGTGCCGTCCATGCTGGAGCTCTTCCTCGACGAGCCCGACCTGCCGGCGCTGCGCCGGGTCATCTGCTCCGGCGAGGCGCTCGGCGCCGAACTCGCCGCCCGCTGCCACGACCGCCTCCCGCACACCGAGCTGCACAACCTGTACGGCCCGACGGAGGCCGCCGTGGATGTCACCTGGCATCCCTGCGAGCCGGGTGAGCGGCTGGTTCCCATCGGCCGGCCCGTCGCCAACACCCGCCTGGAGGTGCTCGGCGCCGACGGTCACCGGGTCCCCGTCGGCACCCCGGGCGAGCTCTGCCTCGGCGGCGTCCAGCTCGCCCGCGGCTACGTCAACCGGCCGGAGCTCACCGCCGAGCGGTTCGTGCCCGACCCGTACGGCCCGCCCGGCGCCCGCCTCTACCGCACCGGCGACGTGGCCCGCTGGCTGCCCACCGGCGAGGTCCAGTACCTCGGCAGGACCGACTTCCAGGTCAAGATCCGCGGCCAGCGGGTCGAGCTCGGCGAGATCGAGGCGCTGCTGGCCGCCGATCCCGCTGTCCGCGCCGCCGTCGTCGTGCTGCGCGGCGAACGGCTCGTCGGCTACGTCGTCCCCCAGGGCGACGACCTGCCCGATCTGGCCCCGGCACTGCGCAGGCGGCTGCCCGACCACATGGTCCCAGCCGCCTGGGTACGGCTGGACGCGCTGCCCGTCACCGCCAACGGAAAGCTCGACCGTGCCGCCCTGCCCGCGCCCGGCGACGCCGGACGCGCGCCGTACCTGCCGCCCCGCGACCCGTTCGAGGCCAGACTCGCCACACTGTGGGAGGAGACCCTCGGCGTCGACGCCGTCGGCGTGCACGACGACTTCTTCGCCCTCGGCGGCCACTCCCTGCTGGCCCTGCGCCTCACCATGCGGCTGCGCAAGGAGCTGGGCCGCGACGTGCCGCTGTCGACCGTGCTCACCGCGCCGACCATCGCCCGGCTCGCCGCCGAGCTGCGCCGCCCCCAGGACAACGACGGCGCCCCGCAACGGATCGTGCCTCTGCGGCCCACCGGCGACCGCGACCCGGTCTTCCTGTTCCACGCGCTCGGCGGCCAGGTCTTCCGCTACCTGCCGCTGACCCGCCATCTCGGCTCCGACCAGCCCGTCTACGCCGTCCAGGCGGCCGGGCTCGCCCCCGGCGAGGAGCCGCACGCCACGCTGGCGGAGATGGTGGACGACTACACCGCCCACCTGCTCAAGATCCGCCCGCACGGCCCGTACGTGCTGGGCGGTTACTGCATCGGCGGCAACATCGCCCTGGAGACCGCCCGGCGGCTGCGCGAGCTGGGAGAGGAGGTGCCGCTCGTCGTCCTGTTCTACTCCGACGCGAACGAACCGGTGCTGCGCGCCTCGCTCGAGGACGACGCCGTCCTGCTCACCCACGCCCTGGCCGGCGGCAAGGTCCAGGTCGACCTGGACGACCTGCACCGGATGAGCCCGGACGAGCGGCTGCTGGCCGTGATCGACGCCGCGGCCCGCGCCGACACGCTGCAGCCCGACACCGCCGACCTGCGCCAGGCCCGCCGTTTCGTCGACGTCTTCCGCGCCAACGCGCACGCCGTCGGCTACTACCGGCACGCCCCGTACGACGGGGACGTCCTGCTGTTCTCACCCGCCGCCGAGGGCATCCCGCCCGACGACATGGGCTGGCGGAACGTCGTCACCGGCCGCCTGCGCATCTCGCCCATCCACGGCGAGCGTTTCACCGTCATGTACGAGCCCCGGGTCGCTCTGGCGGCCGCCGAGTTGAGGAGCAGCATCGACCATGGCCTCACCCCCCACGACTGAGCCTCCCACGCTGTGGAAGAACCGCGACTTCCTCAAGCTGTGGAGTGGCGAGAGCCTGTCACTGGTCGGCTCCCAGGTGACCGTGCTCGCCATGCCGATCGTCGCCTATCTGTGGCTGAACGCCTCCGTCGCCGAGATGGGGGTGCTCGGCGCGCTGTCCAGGCTGCCCATGGTGCTGTTCTTCGTCGTGGGCGTCTGGGTGGACCGGATGCGGCGCCGGCCCGTACTCATCTGGAGCGACGTCATCCGCGCGTTCATGCTGGCCACCGTGCCGCTGCTGTTCGTCATGGACATGCTGACGCTGTGGTGGCTGTACGCGGTCGTGTTCGTGATGGGTGTCTTCGGGGTGCTGTTCGAGATCGCCTACCGGTCGTACCTGCCGGTGCTGGTGGCCCCCGAGCACCTCGGTGACGGCAACAGCAAGCTGCAGCTCAGCGACTCGGTCTCCAAGGCGGTCGGGCCCAGCCTGGCCGGGATCCTCATCGCCACCCGCTCGGCGCCGCTGGTCATCCTGGTGGACGCGATCAGCTACGTGCTGTCGGCGCTCTGCCTGATCTCCATCCGCAAGCGCGAGGACCCGCCGCCGCCCGACAGCGGCGGCACCATGATCGCGGCCATCCGCGCGGGCTTCGGCTGGGTGATGTCCCACCCGGTCGTCCGCCCGCTGGCCATCGCCAGCGCCGTCTACTCCTTCTTCGACATCGGCATCCTGCAGACCCTCTACATCCCGTACGTCATCGACGGCGCCGGCGTGCCGGCCGGCTGGGTCGGAGCGGTGCTCGCGGTCGGCGGGGTCGGCGCCGTGACCGGCGCGTGGCTGTCGGTGCGGCTCATGAAGGGGGTGGGACCGGGGCCCACCATGTTCTGGTCCACGGTCATCGGCAACAGCGCGCTCATCCTGGTGCCGCTGGCCGGCGGGCCGCTCTGGCTGGCGATCGGCGTGCTGGCCTTCTCGCAGCTGCTGGTCGGCCTGTGCACGCAGGTGTTCGTGGTCAACAACATCACCGTGCTGCAGTCGGCGACGCCTCGCGAGCTCGTCGGCCGGGTCATCGCCACCATCTGGGCGATGGGGCTGGTGCCCGCGCCGCTCGGCGCCCTGCTGGCCGGGCTGCTCGGCGAGGCCGTGGGCATGCGGCCGGTGGTCCTGGTCGCGGCGGTGATCGGCGCGGTCGTACCGATGATCGTGCTGGCGTTGTCACCGATCCCTCGGATGCGTGAAATGCCCCAGGCGCCGGTCACGACCTGAGCCGGACCGGCCGGGCGGAGGCTCCTTCAGGAGCTGAGCCCGGCCGGGCGCAGGCTCACGAGTTGAGCTCGGCCAGCCAGCCGAGTTGCTCCGCGCGGTCCTCCACAGTGGGCGCGTTCAGGCCGACGATCACCCTGGTCGCGCCTGCCTTGCGGTAGGCCTCCAGCCGCTCGCGCACCCGCGCGGGGGTGCCGCACAGGGCCAGGGCGTCGACCAGGTCGTCGGACACCTCCTCCATCGCCTCGCCCAGGTCGCCGTCGAAGTAGGCGTCCCGCACGCGCGCCGCCGCCGGGCCGAACCCGAGGCGGTGCGCGAGCCGGTTGTAGAAGTTGACCCCCCGGGTGCCCATGCCGCCCAGGTAGAGCGCCAGCATCGGCCGTATCAGGTCACGCGCGTAGTCGGCGTCGTCGTCCACCATGGCCATGACCATCGGTGAGACCTCCACATGGGCCGCGTCCCGCCCGGCCCGGGCCGCCCCGACCCGCAGGTGCTCCATCGTCTCGGCGAGGTGCTCGGGCGGGAAGTGGATCGGCAGCCACCCGTCGGCGATCTCCCCGGCCAGCGCCACCGCCTTCGGCCCCATGGCCGCCAGGTGGATGGGCAGCGGCTGCCGCGTCGGCGAGACCGTCATGCTCAGCGCCTTGCCGCGGCTGTCCGGCAGCGGCAGCACGATCTCCGGCCCGGCGTGCTCGACCGGACGGCCCTCCAGCGCGGTACGCACCACGGCCACGTAGTCGCGCAGGTGGGCCAGCGGCCGCTCGTACCTCTGGCCGTGCCATCCCTCGGCCACCTGCGGGCCGGACGCGCCCAGCCCGAGCAGGAACCGGCCGCCCGACACTCGGTCGATCGTGGTTGCGGCCATCGCCGCCGAGATCGCGGTGCGGCCCGTCACCTGGATCACGCCGCTGCCCAGGCCGATCCGCTCGGTGCCGGCCGCCAGCCAGGCCAGCGTGGTCGCCGGATCGACCCCGTACCCCTCCGACGCCCACACCGAGTCGTATCCGAGCCGCTCCGCCTCGCGTACCAGCGTCAGCTGGGCTTCATGGGTGGCCGCCACGGGGCCGAGGGTGCCGATGCTGAATCCGAGCCGCACTGCCGCCTCCTCAAAAGCCGATCTTGCTCTACTGTCCCGCAGAAGCCGCGACGAGACCAGAGGCGGATCGCGCTACGAGACAGCGTCCGTGGTGCCCGTGTCGAGCCACCGGCCGTGAGCGGATCTCGGCCCGGTGCCG
Source organism: Nonomuraea polychroma (assembly GCF_004011505.1). Lineage (NCBI taxonomy): Bacteria > Bacillati > Actinomycetota > Actinomycetes > Streptosporangiales > Streptosporangiaceae > Nonomuraea > Nonomuraea polychroma. The sequence goes on along the minus strand of NZ_SAUN01000001.1, from coordinate 1,550,035 downwards.
CTCGCCGTGGACGTCACGCTTGGCGGGTTGAGCTGTCTGGGTGTGTGGCTGCGCCGACGCTGGCCGGTCGTTGAGGTTCATGACGTACTTCCTTTCTCAGCGGATGGAGCAGGATGGGGGCGGGCTCCCGGCCGGTCCGCGTCGCGGGTCAGCCCGCGACGCGGACGGGGGGCGTGGCCGGCAGCCGGCGGCGCGGCCGTACCGAGCCGGCCGCGAGGACGGCGAGCCCGGCGGCGGTGATACCGGCGCCGACCCACAAGGGGGAGACGAAGCCGTACCCGGCGGCGATGGCCAGGCCGCCCAGCCAGGCGCCGAGGGCGTTGCCGATGTTGAAGGCCGCGATGTTGGCGCCCGAGGCCAGCGTGGGGGCGTCCTGGGCGTACTTCATGGTCCGCAGCTGGAGCCCGGGCGCGGTGGCCAGTCCGGCCGTGCCCATCAGCAGCAGCGAGACGATCGTCATGGCCCGGCTCTGCGCGGTCAGCGCGAACACCGCGAGAACCGCGGCGGTCACCGTCATGATCGTGATGAGGGACGTGTTCAGCGCCCGGTCGGCGAGCTTGCCCCCGACGTGGTTGCCCACGAATGTGCCGGCCCCGAACAGCACCAGCAGCCAGGGCACGGTGGCGGTGGCGAACCCGCTGACCTCGGTGAGCGTGAACGCGATGTAGGTGAACCCGCCGATCACGCCGCCGAAGGCGAGCACACTGACCGCGAGGGAGACCCAGACCTGAGGGGTACGTCGCGACCACGGCGCCGAGGTCGCCAACCGGGTCGCCCGGCGCTGCGTCGTCCCCCCGTGGCGGGACGGCGGGCAGGCGCAGTACGTCGAACGCCCTGTCCCGGCGATGGCCGACTCCTCCACGTCGGCGACCCGGGCATGGGCGCTCCACCACCTGCACCGGCCGATCTCCCTCAAGGAGATGGCCGCCCACGCCCGGATGAGCGTGCGCACGTTCACCCGCCGCTTCCGCGACGAGGCCGGCATGACCCCGGGCCAGTGGCTCACCCGGCAGCGCGTCGAGCTCGCCCGGCGCCTGCTGGAGACCACCGACCTGACGGTGGACCGGATCGCCGCGGAGGCCGGCTTCGGCACGGGCGCCTCACTCCGCCAGCACCTGACCGCCGCCCTGGGGGTGTCCCCCATGACATACCGCCAGACCTTCCGGCTCACCGAGCCCGCCGCCTGACATTCACCCCAGCGCACGGCGAGGCCGCCCACGCAAGTCGTCCTTGACATGCCCTGCGGGATCAGTAGGAGTAACCGCTTGCGGCCTGAGCGGCACTGCAGGCGCGTTCGGCCGGGAGCACGGGAGGCGCCCATGGCCGCCATGGGCTCCATACCTGTACGGTGGCCGGCCACACCCGGGCGAACAGGCAGTTCCCGTCCGGCTCTCGCAGGGCGATGCCGATCTTGCCGTCGTGCTCGGCGATGTCCTGGCGGATTCGCGGGTCCAGATCCAGGCCCCGTACCGCGCGGCGGGCGGCGTCAAGATCGAGAGTGGTGGGCAGGTGCTTCTTCAGCCATGAATGGGTTTCAGCCGGCAGCCTGGCCGGCGGCCTGAAGCTGCGCGGCGGGACACTCTCAGGACAGCCGATCTCGGTGACGTTCACCCTCCGGTCCTTCTTCCGCACCCGTGAGTGGACCGCTCGCGGAGGCTGAATCACCTTCAGATCGAAGCAGAGAAACACCGCTGCCGCAGGTGAGGGAGTGTCTGACAGGCCTATCGGAGGCCGTGGCGTACGGTCCTTCCCGCGGACTTTGATCCGAACGCGTCCCGGATCACCATGGCCATCGCCGGAGACGTCCAAGACCGTGACGTACTCCTCCTCTCGTGTGAGGTAGTAGCCAACGTCTTCGGGAATCCACGGGTCGTAGCCCGTCAGCTGGTCGGCGACCCGGTCGACGTGATCTCGTGCGTCCTGGACGGCCGGGTCAGTGGCGCACGCTGTGAGCGTGAGCAACGAGGCCAGAACGAGGAGCGTAGGTCGGCGCACATATCCTTCGACATCGCGCGTGACACGCATGTTCGCGGCGGACCCGTGACGTCGCGGTTTTGTGATCACACGGCGCACCTGTCATGGACGAGGGAGTCTTGCCCCTGGCCAGGTTCCGTCGCCGGGCTTGACTGATGATCTTCGGTGCACCAGATTGTTCGCGTCCATCCGGAACATCTAAGGAATGCGATGAAACGAACCCTCGCCGGCCTCGCCGCGGCCGCGGGCCTGGTGCAGCTCACCTCCACCGCCGCGTACGCCGCTCCCGCGACCGACCCGGTCAAGGCGCTTCAAGCCGAGCTGACGCGCGGCAGGGCTGTCGACGTCGTGTCCACCGCCAAGGACGACTACGGGCGCGGGTTGTCCATCTCTTACCGCATGGACGGCACTCTCGGTTTCAGCCCCGAAGGCGAGATCGCCGCCGACCTGTCGCAGACCATGCGCCCCAGCGACAAGCTGCTCGACGTCGCCAAGGAGGGGGATACGAAGAGCGCACTGGCCAGGGAGCAGGAGCCGGTCAGGATCATCTCGTCGCGCTACGACGACTACGTCTCGGGCCCTCTGGTCGACGATGCGTTGCCCAAGGGGATCAAGTGGGTGCGCTACCGGCACACCGACCTACCCACCAGCGACAGGCTGCTGGAGGTCCTGGAGCCCGCCACGCTGAAGACCCTCCTGGCGCACGGCAGCTCCTACCGCGACGGCGTGCTGAAGGGGAAGATCAAGACCGACGCGCTGGTCAAGGTGTCCTCGGCCTTCGTCTCGCGCTTCGGCCTCCGCTCCAAGAGCGGCCGCGTCGGGACCATCTCCTACACCGTCCGGTTCGGCCCGACCGGCCTGGTGGAGCGGGTGCAGGCCAAGGCCGTCCTGCCCTTCTACGACGAGTCCATCCGTATCGAGTCGGACACCCGCTACTCCCACTGGGGCCGCCGGGCCGACGTGCTGCTGCCCGCCGAAGGCGAGGTGATCGAACGGGAGAAGCTCGGGGACAAAGTGCCCTACCAGGTGCCCGGCGGCTGGAGCTGATCAGCCCTCCCCCGGCATGCAAGAAGCCCTCGTCATGGTCAGGACGGATGACGCCTAACACACCGGCGCCGCGTTCTCCAGGAAGTCCCTGGTCGAGGTGGTGTAGGCGGAGCACAGCAGACTGCCCAGGCGCGTCGCCCTGCCGTCGCCGAGCCGCCGGGTACGCACGCCCATGGCGTTCACGCTGCGTTCCACGGCCACGCTGGACACCGCGACGATGGTGTCGCCGTGCTGATCGACCCAGCGGAACGCCTCCCAGAGCAGTGCGCGGGCCAGCGGCCCGAACCCCGCCGTCACGGTACGCGACCAGCTGCGCCCGGTGGCCAGCCGGCTGAGCTCCCAGACGCCCGGATCACAAGGGGCCGGCTCACCGCGCAACGCCTCTGGGAAGACGTCACGCAGCATGCCCCGCCGCCGCCTACGGCGACCGCCTCCTCAACCTCTTCGAGCCCGCCACGCTCAAAGCGCTGATCGTCGAGAAGAACCGCAAGGGCCGCGGCTTCGTGTCGACCCGCGCAGGCAAGAAGCAGTGGATGGCCGCCGGGGCTGCCCGAGACCGAAGACGACATCGACGTCCTGGCCGCCCGCCCGGGCACCGGCTCGTCGTGATCTCCTGACGGGACGGGCTCTCTACGTTCGCGCGCGGCTCGTCCAGCGCCTGGTGCCTGGGCTGCGGCGGGCTCGGGAGGACGATCGGGGCGGCCTGGGCGAGGATCAGGGTGCCGTTCCCTACGATCTCGATCGACTCATGTGGCAGATTCCCGGCGAGCCGCGCCGACCACGAAGGACTCCAGCCGAAACAGCAAGGCGGCGATCTCGCTCTCGGGCAGGCGGGTGGTGTCCGCGCTCAGCTCCACGCCGAGCGTGCCCTTCCAGCGCATCAGGGCCATGCAGAAGGGGCAGTAGCGCTGGTCCGAGCCGGGCAGCCATTCCAGCTCGGACTCCCCGTCCGCATGGTCGGCGCCACCCGGATCCTCACCAGGGCGCAGGTCGTTGAAGCAGCATGACGGGAAGACGGAGACACCCCGATCGGCGCTCACCCGGTCGATCATCGCGTCCATGGCCAACGGGTTGTAGCGGGCGCGCCGGTAGGACGTGAGAACCGCCGGATACGCGCTCACCAGGGTCTCGGCAAGGCTTCCACACGGGCCCAGGGTGAACAGTCCCAGCTGGTTCAGGCTGGTGACCAGGTCCCGGGTCCGGCCGTCGAAGCGGTTGTGCACGATCGGGGTGATCGCGCACACCTGGTGCCCGGTCAGCTCGCGCAGCAGCATGGTGACCGCCACCAGCAGGACCGTGGCAGTGCTGACGCCGGCACGGCGGGCGAGCACATGTGCGGCGTGGTCGAGCCGGGGCGACGACAGCACGGCCCGCGCGAACCTCGGCGTCGCGCCCGGTCCGACCACACTCGGGAACATGGCGGACGGTACGGTCCGAAGAAGCGCCTCCCACTGCGCGACCGCCCGGTCCGAACCGGCCGAGGCCGTCTCCTCCTCCCGTACCAGGTCGAGCAACTGCGACGACGGCGGTCGCGCGATGACCCCGCGCAGCAGCAGCATCCGCAGGTCGCGCACCACGACGTCGGCCGCGCGCCGGTCCGCGACGACATGACTGAGCGCGAGCGCCACGTGGGTGGCGGCGCCGTCGCAGACCACGAATCCGGCGCGCAGCGGCTGCTCGCCATCGTCGAAGGATCGTCCGGCCAGGCGGGCGACAAGTTCCGCCGCGGCATCGTCCACGTCGTCGCGTGCCGCCTCGACCGTCTCGATCGACAGGGTCCCGGCCGCCGCCACCTCCTGGTATGGTCCGGCCACGCCGAGCCGTACCACGGATCGCAGGGCGTCGTGCCGGCCCACCACCTCGGCCAGGGCGGCCGCCACGGCCTCGGGACGGCGCGGGCCGCCCGCGCGGGGGACGGCGAGCAGCCGCGGCACGTTGAAGTAGTGCGCGCTGTCCGGCGCCACCCCGTGGATGGCACTCCAGATGCTCCGCTGTCCCCACGCGAGCTCCGCCGTGCCGGAACGGTCGGCGGCGAAGTCCACAGAAAGCCGCATGGCCCTCCTTCGGCTGTCAGACACTCCTAGCTCCGGAATTTCGGGTCCGCGGCTCCGAGCTCGGACAGCCGCAGATCCGCGTCACCGCCCGCGCGCGTCACCACGCGGGCGAACGTATCCGCCAGGCGGTGCGCGGTGGCGGCGTCGAACAGGTCGGTCGCGTACTCCAGCCAGCCGCCGATCCCCTCGGGCCACCGGTACACGTCAAGGGACACCTCCACCCGGGCCCGGCCCAGGTCGGGCGGCGGGCACAGCTCCACGGTCAGGTCCCCCAGCTCGGTACGGAGCAGGTCGCCGGTGGGCAGGTTGTGAGTGAGGTTGAACATCGCCTGGCACAGCGGCGGGCGGCTCAGGTCGCGAGGCAGCCGGAGTCCGCCGAGGATACGGTCCAAGGAGGTTCCGGCGTGGGCGAGGGCCTTGAGGGTGCTGATGCGGGTACGCCGCAGCAGCTCGCCGAACGTCGGATCCCCCGACAGGTCGGCCCGCGCGACGAGCGTGGTGGAGAAGTAGCCGATCAGCGGGGCCAGCTCGGGCCGGTCCCGGCCGGCCACGGGCACGCCCACGCAGAAGTCGTCCTGCCCGGCGGCCGCACTCAGCGTGACCTGCCACGCGGCGAGCAGGGCCATGAACAGGGTGGCCCGGTGGGCGCGCGCGAGGAGTTCCAGGCGGGCGACCTCCGCGTCCGGCACGGCCACGCCGATCTTCGCGCCACGGCCGGTCCAGCGGGCGGGGCGGGGGCGGTCGAGGGGCAGGTCGAGCGGCGGCGCTCCGGCGAGCCGCTCGACCCAGTAGCCCAGGTGGTCCCGGTCCTCCTCGGCCCGCCGCCGCTCCGTGACGGCGTGGTCGCGGTACTGCGTGGGCAAGTCCTCCAGCCGGGGCGGACGGCCTTCGCGGTGGGCGCGGTAGCATTCGCCGAGCTCGCGCATGAGCACGTCGAGCGACCAGCTGTCGACCACGATGTGGTGCAGCACGATGCACAGGACGGCCTCGTCGGCGGCCAGGCGCAGCAGGCCCGCCCGCCATGCGGGGGCCGCCGCGAGGTCGAACGGCCGCCCGGCGTAGGCGGCGATCGCCGGCTCGACAGCGGAGCAGGCCGGATCCAGGCGGTCCAGCCGCACCTCGCGGGGCTCGTCCACGACCTGCGCGGGCAGGTCGCCGTCCAGGACGAAGCGGGTGCGCAGCACCTCGTGCCGGGCGGCGATCGTGGTGAACGCCGCGGCGAGACCGGTCTCGTCGATGGGGCCGCGCAGCCGTACCGGCCAGGTGATGTGATAAGCGCAGTCGTCAGGGTCGAAGCGTTGCAGGAACCACAGCCGCTCCTGCCCGGTGGACAGCGGCCAGGTCCGCTTGTCCCGGCCGCCGAGCAGCGACCGGCGCAGCGCCGCACGGCGTTCGGGGGGCAGCGCGGCCAGGCGCCGCCGCAGTGCCTCACGCTCGGCCGTGTCCTGCTCTCGGTGGTCGGCGACCATCCTCGTCTCGGGGCTCACGAGCCCTCCTCATTGATCTCGGCAGCGTCTCCGGCGGCCCTGCACTTGGGAGCGCTCCCAAGTGACATTAGGTTTACGCCTCTGAGCAGGTCAAGGGTTCCTCTTGCCGTCCGCCGCAGCGCACTGTGACCCGACAGGGACGGTACGTAGATCCACGCACGTGACGGAGCGCGCTTCCGAACGCTCCATTCTCGGCGTTTGACAGCCTGGAAACTTCTTCGTCTGATGCTGACGAACCATCCCGTGATCGATAGACTTTGTGGGAGCGCTCCCAATTTCCTCGACACTCACCCAAGGAGTGCCGATCGTGCAAGAAGGACTGCTGGAAAAGATCACGGAGGACCTGTCCGACGACGACCTCGGGCTGCTCCTGCTGATCCGGCACTTCGAACGCAAGCTGCTCGACCTGTTCGGCCAAGGGCTGGTACAGGGCACCACCCACACCTGCCTGGGGCAGGAGTACGTGCCGGTCGCGCTGGCGCCGCTGCTGGGCGAGCGGGACTTCGTCTTCAGCAATCACCGCGGGCACGGCCACTACCTGGCCCGCTTCCGAGATCCCTACGGGCTGCTCGCCGAGATCCTGGGGCGGGAGGGCGCGGTCTGCGGGGGCGTGGGCGGCAGTCAGCACATTCTGTCCGGCCGCTACCTGTCCACCGGAATCCAGGGCGAGAGCCTGCCGGTCGCCGCCGGCGTGGCCCTGCATCTGCGGGACGCCGAGCCGGGCGCGCTGGCGCTGGCGTACGTCGGCGACGGGACGTGGGGACAGGGCGCCGTGTACGAGGCGCTCAACATGGCCGCGCTCTGGCGGCTGCCACTGGTCGTGGTGACCGAGAACAACGGGATCGCGCAGACCACGCCGACGTCGGCGCAGATGGCGGGCACGATCGGGGATCGGGCGCGGGCGTTCGGGTGCCGGTTCCTGCACGTCGGCTCGCGCGACATAGGCGAGATCCGGGACGGGCTGCGGCCGCTGTTCGAGCGGACCAGGGAGGGCGCGGGGCCGCTGGTGGTGGAGTTCGCCACGCACCGGCTCGGGCCGCACAGCAAGGGCGACGACACCCGCACCGCCGAGGAGATCCGGCGCGCCCGCGACCACGACTGGTACCCGCGCGAGGGCGCCACCGTGTCCCCCCGCTTCGCCCGCATGGACGCGGAGGCGCGCGCGTTCGTCGAGGTGGTGGCCGGTGAGGTGCTCGGGCGGCCGCTGTCGGCGCGGGAGGGCTGAGGGCGATGCGGGTCGCGGAGAGCCTCAACCGGGCGCTGCACGAGGTGCTCGCCGACGATTCGTCCGTGCGGGTGCTCGGCGAGGACCTGCTCGATCCGTACGGCGGGGCATTCAAGATCACGAAAGGTCTGTCCAGCCGTTTCCCCGGCCAGGTGCTGGCCACCCCGATCAGCGAGAACGGCATCGTCGGCGTGGCCGGCGGCCTCGCCCTCGCGGGCGGCAAGGCCATCGTCGAGATCATGTTCTCCGACTTCGTGACCCTGGCCTTCGATCAGATCGTGAATTTCGCCAGTAAGTCGGTCTCCATGTACGGCAGACCGCTGCGGCTGCCGCTGATCGTGCGCTGCCCGTCCGGGGGCGGTCGCGGCTACGGCCCCACACACAGCCAGAGCCTGCAGAAGCACTTCATCGGCGTACCCGGTCTCGCGGTGTACGAGGTGTCCCCCTTCGACGACCATCGCGAGCTGTTCGGCGAGATGCTCGCGCGCGGCGAGCCATGCCTGCTGTTCGAGGACAAGATCCTCTACACCCGGCAGATCTTCGAGGACGGGATCGCGGACGATCTGTTCCGGTACGACGTGCTGCCGCAGGCCGGCCAGGTGACCCGGGTGTACCTGGAGGACCCCGAGCAGGCCGACTGTGTGATCATCGCGCCGGGCGGGATGGCGCACCGGGCCCTGGCCGCGATGCGCACGCTGCTGCTGGAGCGGGAGATCACCTGTCTGCTGCTCGTGCCGCGGCGCCTGTACCCCTTCGACGTGGCCCCGCTGTCGCCGCTGCTGGAGCGAACCGGCGCCGTGGCCGTCGCCGAGGAGAGCACCGCCGGCGGCACCTGGGGGGCCGAGGTGGCGCAGCAGGTGCACAGCCGGCTCTGGGGGCGTCTGCGGCGTCCCGTGTCCCTCGTCCACTCGGCGGCCAGTGTGATCCCGGCGGCCGCCCATCTTGAGCGTGACGTGCTGGTGCAGGACACCGCGATCGTCCGCGCCGTACAGGAGCTCCTGCCGTGACCGAGTTGCGCGTGCCCAAGCTCAACAACAACGACACCGAGTACCTGCTGGTGGAGTGGCTGGCCGAGGACGGCGCCGAGGTGCTGAAGGGCGATCCGGTGGTGGTCCTGGAGACCTCCAAGGCGGCCGAGGAGCTGGTGGCCGAGGTCGATGGCGTCCTGCGGCGGACGGCGGAGATCGGCGCGACCTGCGTGCCCGGGGAGGTGATCGCGTACATCTCCGACGACTCGGCGCCTCCGCCGACTGCCGCCGACCGTGAACCCACTTCCTCCGGGCCGGTCATCACCGCGCCCGCCCAGGTGCTGATCGACGAGCACGGCGTGGACCCGGCGCGGATCCGCGCGCTGGGGAAGAAGGTGATCAAGCGCGCCGACGTGGCGGCCCTGCTGGAAACCGGCGTCGATGCCGGCGGCGACAGCGCATCGTCATCGCCGGAGACGCAGACGCGGCCGCTGCCGGCCGTTCAGCGGGCCGTGGCCGCCGCGGTCACCCGTTCCCATCACACGATCCCGGCCGCCTTCACCGCCGTGAAGCTGGACGCGGGACCCGCGATCGCCCGGGCCCGTGTCCTCAGCAAAGAGGCCAGGGCGCTGATCGGGCTGCCTGAGCTGCTGGTTTCTGCGGTCGCGTCGCTGCACGAGCAGTTTCCGATGTGCTTCGCAGAGCCGATGGTGGCGGACGGGCCCGGCGGCGACCTGGCCGTACGCCCCTCGCCGGCGCCGAACGTCGGCGTCACCGTGGACGTCGGCCACGGCCTGTACGTCCCGGTGCTGCACGGCGCCGACCGCCTGTCACTCAAGGAGATCGCGCAGCGGCTCACGGCGTACCGGACGAAGGCGATGCGGGGCGCGTTCCGCGAGGAGGACCTGGCGGGCGGGAACATCGTCGTCACCCTGCACACCGACGCGGCCGTGCTGCTCGCCGTGCCGATCATCTTCCCGGGGCAGACCTGCGCGCTGTCGCTGTGCGCGCCGCAGCACGAGGTCGCCCTCGACTCGGCCGGAAACATCGTGAAGCGCACCACGGTCACCCTCGGGCTCGCGTTCGACCACCGCGTCGTCAACGGCCGCGAGGCGGCGATGTTCCTGAACGCCGTGCGGAAGGCCATCACCGCCTGAGACCCGCCTCACCCGGTCAGCGCGCGCCGCGCCTCCTCCTCACTCATCGCGTCGATCTCCTCGATCAGCAGGTCCTCGACGGCCTCGGCGAGCTCGGCCACGGTGCCGCAGCCGAACACGGTCCGGATCGGCACCTCCACCTCCAGCATCGCCCGCAGCCGCGCCGCGACCCGGGTGGTCATCAGCGAATGCCCGCCCAGCTCCAGCAGATCGTCCAGCACGCCGACCCGGTCGAGGCCGAGCACCTCCGCCCAGATCTCGGCGACCAGCGCCTCGCTGTCGGTACGCGGCGCCGCGTAGTCCGCCCCGGTGACCCGGTCCGGCTCGGGCAGCGCGGCCCGGTCGACCTTGCCTCGGGAGGTGAGCGGCAGCTCCGCCAGCCGTGACCACCGGGTCGGCACGAAGCCCCGCGGCAGCCTGCCCGCGGCGTGCGCGCGCAGCTCGGCGGGGCCGGCGGGGCCGGTGAAGTACGCCACCAGGTCCTCGCCCCGGGCGGCCACGGCCACCTGCCCGGCGCCGGGGTGCTCGCGCAGGACGGCCTCCACGTCACCCGGCTCGATGCGCACGCCGCGCACCTTGACCTGGTCGTCCAGGCGGCCCAGGAACTCCAGCTGCCCGTCCGAGCGCCACCGCGCCCGGTCACCGGTGCGCAGGCGCCGAGCGCCGGGGTCACCGTACGGGTCGGGCTCGAAGGCGGCGGCGGTGCGGCCGGGCAGCCCGGCATACCCACGGGCGACCCCGGCCCCGCCGATCGCCAGCTCGCCCGCCGCGCCCGGCGGCACCGGCTCGCCCCGGGCGTCCAGCACCCGCACCGACGTGGCCGACAGCGGCCGGCCGATCGGCGGGCGCCCACCGGAGCCGGTCCCGTCCAGCTCGGCCCAGGTGGCGATGACCGTGGCCTCGGTCGGCCCGTACGTGTTGACCAGCCGCACCCCGGGCCCGTCGCGATGCCACAGCGCTTGCCACCGTGCCACGGCCGCCCCGTCGGCCTGCTCACCGCCGAGGATCACCAGCCGCAGCGCGGGCGGCCACGCCACCTCCGCCGGCGACTCGACGAGCCGGTGCCAGTACGCGGTCGGCAGATCCAGCACGGTGATCCGCCGTCCGTCCGGCCCGGCCAGCAGATCGGGCAGGCTCGCGGGGCCGTCCGGCAGCGGCACCACCGCCGCCCCGGACGCGAGCGCCGGGAAGATCTCCTCGACGTGGGTGTCGAAGCTCAGCGACGCGAACTGCACCACATGATCCCCCGGGCCCAGGCCGTACTCCCGCCGCATCCACCCGACCCTGGCCGCCACCGAGCCATGCTCGACGAGCACCGCCTTGGGCAGCCCGGCAGACCCCGAGGTGGTCATCACATAGGCGATCCCCTTGGCCGCGCTCCCCTCGCCCACGGCGCGCACCCCGTCCTCGCCGATCAGCCAGGCGGCGCCCGCGGCGGCCATGGCGTCGGCGTGCCGGGCGGGCGGGTCGGCGGGGTCCAGGGGCAGGTACGCGGCGCCCGCCCGCCACACGCCCAGCAGTGCGGCGATCACCTCGGCGGACGGGACCAGCCGTACGGCCACCACGTCGCCCTCCCGGACGCCGCTGCCCCGCAGGATGCCGGCGAACGCGCCGGCCCGGTCCCAGAGAGCCGCGTACGAGACCACCTGATCACCGCAGCGCACGGCGACGGCGCCCGGCGTCCGGCGCACCACGTCCGCCACCAGCTCCAGCACCCCGTCCGCGACCGGCTCGGCGGGCCCGGCGGCCAGCTCGGCCATCGTCTGCTCGTCCCGTCCGGTCCACACCGGAAGCCGCGAGATCGGCGTGTCCGGCCTGGCCACCGCTCCGGCCAGCAGCGTCAGGTAGCGCTCGGCGATCGTCGCCACCTCGCCGGCGTCGAACACCGCGCCGTCGTACCCGAAGCAGATCGCCGGCTCGTCACCCGCCGGCCAGACCTCCACCAGCAGATCCACCACGATCTGGTCGTGGCTTCCCTGCGGGTCCGACACCCGGACTCCTCCGTACACCCGGTCCTGCCCGGCGGCATAGTCCTGCAGGATGAACACCGTCGGCAGCAGCGTCTCGACGCCGCGCGCCAACCGCTCCAGCAGCGGCGCGGGCCGGCCCATCGCCTCCAGCACCACCCCTTTGACCCGCCCGAGCAGCTCGGCGAACGTCGGATCGCCCGTCAGGTCGCCGCGCAGCGGCAGGGTCTGGGTGAGGTACCCGACCATCCGCTCCAGCTCGACCCGGTCCCGCCCGGCGACCACGGTGCCGACCAGCATGTCGTGCTGTCCGCTGTGCCGGAACAACAGCGCCTGGTACGCCGCCATGAGCACCATGAACGGGGTCGCCCGATGGGCCAGGGCCAGCCGCTCCACCTCGGCGAGGTGACGCGCGTCCAGCCGTGCCCAGTGATATCCGCCCTCCCGGACGGCCGCGCGCGCCCCGGGACGGGCGAACGGCAGCTCGGTGACCGGCGGCGCGGCCAGCGCCTCGGTCCAGTACGGCATGGCCTTGTCCGCCCTGCGCCGCTGCCAGCGGGCGTAGTCGCTGGGCAGGATGCGCAGGCCGGGCAGGCGGGCGGGGCGGCGCTCCACGGCGGCGGCGTAGTACTCGCCCAGGTCGTCGAGCATGATCTCCAGGGAGTGCCCGTCGGCCAGGATGTGATGCAGCGTCAGGCACAGCACGTGATCGTCCGGGGCGATCTCGATGACGGCGACCCGCAGCGGAACGCCCGCTGCCAGATCGAAGGCGGCGTTGGTGCGCTCGGCGACCAGCGCGTCCACCTGCTCCTCGGCCGCCGCCAGCCACTCGATCGGCGGCGCCCAGCCGACCGGCCCGGCCACCGCCCACGGCGTGCCGTCCTCCTCGGTGAAGGCGGTCCGCAGGCTCTCGTGCCTGGCCACGAGCGCTCCGACGGCACCGGTGAACGCGTCGCGGTCGAGCGGGCCGCGCAGGCGGCGTACCAGGTACATCGTGTACGAGGCGGCGCCGGGCACCAGCCGCTGGAGCATCCAGAGCCGTTCCTGGGCGGGCGACAGCGGTGCCCTCATGACCCGGCCGCCGGGTCGTCGAACAGCCCCTGGAGCTCCTCGGCGCTGAGGCCGTCCAGCTGGTCGCGCAGCGCGGCGACATCGGCCAGGCTGAGATCGGCGTCGTCCATGTCGTCGAGCCGGGCGGCGAACCCGGCGATCGTCGGATGCTCGAACAGGACGAGGATCGGCACCTCCAGGCCGTACTTGGCCTGGACCCTGGCGATGAGCTGCATCGCGGCGAGGGAATGGCCGCCGAGCTCGAAGAAGTCGTCGTCGGCGCCGATGGGCTCCGTGGCGCCGAGCACCTCCGCCCAGATCTCGGCGAGGTCGGACTCGACCGTGGTGACCGGGGCGCGGAAGGCGGCGGTGCCGGGGCGCGTCCACGACGGGGAGGGCAGGGCGCCGCGGTCGAGCTTGCCGTTGGGCGTGAGCGGCAGGGACGTCAGGGTCGTGTGCCGGACCGGGATCATGTAGTCGGGGAGCGATGCGCGTAGTCGTTCGCGGAGCGCGGCCCAGTCCACGGCCTGCGCCCGCGGGACCAGGTAGGCCACCAGACGCCCGTCGCGGACGGCGACCGCGGCGTCCTTGACCTCGGCGGCCGCGCGCAGGGTGGCCTCGATCTCGCCGAGTTCGATGCGGAATCCGTGGATTTTGACCTGCTGGTCGGCGCGGCCGAGGTACTCCAGCCGGCCGGCGGGCGTGACTCTGGCCAGGTCGCCCGTGGCGTACATACGGGCGCCGGGGGTGCCGGCGTACGGGTCGGGCAGGAAACGCGCGGCCGTCTGACCGGGCAGCCCGTGGTATCCCCGGGCGACGCCCGCGCCGCCGATGTGCACCTCGCCGATCTCCCCGTCGGCGACCGGCGTTCCGTTCTCGTCCAGCAGGTGAACCGCGGTCCGCCGGATGGGCGAGCCGAGATCCACGGCCTCGGGTCCCGGCCGTACCCTGCCGGCCGTGGACCACACGGTGGTCTCCGTGGGGCCGTAGACGTTCCACACGTCGGCGCCGTCCGCCAGCAGCGCGTCCGCGAGATCGCGGGGCAGCGCCTCACCACCGCACAACCGGGTCCTGATCGCCGCAGGGATTCCGCCGGACTCCAGCAGGATCCGCCAGCCCGCCGGCGTCGCCTGCATGATCGTGACTCCCTCGGCGAGGGCCCGTTCGCGCAGCGCCCACCCGTCGGAGACCTCGCCGGTGGCCGCGATGACCACCCGCCCTCCCGTGAACAGGGGCAGCAGCAACTCCAGGACCGAGATGTCGAACGACAGCGTGGTGACGGCCAGCCACCGATCCTCCGGCCCGATCGGCAGCAGTTCGGCGAACGCCTCCAGCAGGTTCGCCACGGCGCGATGCGGCACCGCCACCCCCTTCGGGCGACCGGTGGACCCCGAGGTGAACATCAGGTACGCCAGACGTTCCATGTCGGCGGCAAGCAGGGGTGCCGAGGTGAAAGCGCCGTTCAGCGGCCGGCCCCCGGGTGAGAGCGTGAGCACGGCGGGAACGCCGTCCAGCAGTGCGGGATCGACACCCGCCTGGGTCAGCACCAGGCCGATGCCCGCGTCCTGGCGCATCATCCGCAGCCGTTCGGCCGGAAACGCCGGATCCAGCGGTACGTATGCCCCGCCCGCGGCCCACACGGCGAGCATCGCCACGAGCATCCCGGTGGTCCGCTCCACGCACAGCCCCACGGGCACCCCGGGACCGACGCCATGCCCGCGCAGCACGGCGGCGAGGTCCTCGACGCGCCGGTGCAGCTCCCGGTAGGTCACCTGGCCGTCGGGGCCGGTCACGGCCACGGCGTCGGGCGCCTGGTCCAGCCACCGCCAGATCGTGCCCGCTCCGCCGTTCACCGCCCCCCGCGGGGGCGGCGTCGTGTCGTCACTCAACGTCGATCTCGCCTTTCAGTCTCGCAGGCTGAGCGGGTGGCCCCAGGTGAGCGCTCTCTGGCCGGACCTGGCCGGCACGGGGGCGATCATGACGGGCGGTCCACCAACGGGGACAGCCGGCCGACCAGCCCGTCGAGCGTGTCGAGGCCGCCGAGTTCGATGTCGACGCCGAACTCGTCCTCGATCGCGTCGATCAGCCGGATGTGGCCCAGCGAGGTGAGGCCGAGCGCCGTCAGCGCGCAGTCGGCCGCCAGCACCTCCGCCGTGGTGAGTTCGCCGTCGCTGGCCTGGGCCACCAGCGCGGCCACGCGCTCCTTCAGCATGCCTGCTCCCGCAGTCGGGCGACCTCCGCCGCGATGCCCATCGCGGTGGCGTCGTCGATGAACACCTCGAAGGAGAGCTCCACGCCGAGCCGCTCCTGGGTCCTGGCCATGATCTGGGTGATCGTGAGGGAGTGGCCGCCGAGATCGAACAGGTCCTCGTCGGGTTCCACCTCGTCCAGTTCGAGCTCCTTGGCGAAGATCGCCTGAATCTCCCGTACGAGATCGGCGTCCACCGGCCCGTCCTTGACCGTGACGGCAGCGGCGGTGACGGCGGACGCCGCCGGAACGGGGCCGGGCAGCGGCAGCCGGTCCAGCGGCGCCTCCGGATCCGCGGCGACCGCCGTCAGCAGCATGACCAGGTGCTCCCGGATCCGCTCGGCCCCCGTCCGGTCGAGGAGTGCCGGGTTGTACTGCAGCCGCGCCGCCGTACCCGCCTGGTCGTCGACGACCTGCAGGTGGAGCGTGTTGCGCACCCACCCGTTGAACATCATCCACTCCACCGACGTGCCCAGCCCGGGGAACAGCGGGCTCGTCTCGGGCCGCCGTCGGTAGCTGAGCGACACGGGGGTGAGCGCGGCGCGCGGGCCGATCCCGTCCACGGCTCTGGCCAGCGGAACCTCGCGATGCCGGTACAACCGCCGCAGGTCGCCCCGCAGGTTCCGGGCGAACTCGCCGAACGTGTCCCCCTCGGGCGCCCCGATCACGGGCAACTCGTTGACGAAGGTGCCCACGTGGTCCCGGCTCCGCTCGGTCCGCGTGGACAGATCCACGCCGACCGCGGGCCGCGCGTTGCCGTACGCGTGCAGCAGCGCGACGAACGCGGCCAGCACCGCCTCGAAACGGGTGACCTCCAGCCGCTCGGCGAGCCCGCCGAGGTCCTCGACGACGAAGTCGAGGGCGGAGCCGGGCGCCGCGGCCACGGACACACCGGTCAGGCCGGGCAGGCGCAGCTCCCGCTGGTCCTGCCACCGGTCCTGCCAGTAGCGCCGCGCGTCCGGCAGCGCGTCCGCGAGCCTGACCTGCTGCTCGATCGCCACCTCCGGGTACGTCGCCGCCAGCGGCGCCGGCGCCGCGCCCCCGTACCAGGCGGCCAGATCCCGCAGCAGAATGTCCTTGGACTCCCCGTCGAACACCGCGTGATGGGCCTGGAACAGCAGCACATGCCGCTTGGCGTCCTCCCGGATCAGCGTGAACCGCGCCGCGGGTCCTTCGACCGGATCGACCGGCCCGGCCAGCTCCTCCTGAAGATCGCCGCCTTCGCGCATCGGCGGCACCGCATGGGGCACCACCCGCAGCTCACCGCCGTCCTCGGCGAGCACGCCGCCCAGCACGGGGTGCCTGCGCGCCACCTCCTCACACGCCTCCCCCAGGGCTGTCACGTCAAGCGGCCCGTCCAGCCACACGGCCAGCGGCATGTGAAAGGCCCGCCCGGCGACCCCGGCCCGCTCGGTGAGCCACATCCCCTGCTGCGCAGGGGAGGCCGGCCACGATCCGGTCATCTTCCGCCTTCTTTCTCCACAGAGCTCGCTTTCTCCATGGGGCCCGCCTGCTCCGCCGGGCCCGCTTCCACCACAAGGTCCGCCTGCTCCTCGTTCAGGAGGTCGCGCAGATCGGACTTGACGACCTTGCCCGAGTGGTTTCTGGGCAGGCGGTCCACGAAGATCACTCGTGCCGGCAGTTCGTGGGAGGCCAGCCGGGTCATGAGAAAGGCCCGTAGCTCCGTCATGCGCGGCGCCCGCGCGCGGGGCACGACGGCGGCGGCCAGTACGGTGCCCAGCACCGGGTGCGGCACGCCGGTGACCGCCGCCTCGGCCACGTCCGGGTGTTCGTGCAGCGCGGCCTCCACCTGCACGGTCGACACCTTGTACGCCCCGGACTTGACGACGTCGCTCTCCCGATCGACGAGATACAGGTAACCGTCCGCGTCGAGGTAGCCCAGATCGCCCATCCGCACCCACCCGTCCCGGAAGGTGTGCGCGCTGGCCTGCTGATCCCGGTAGTACGAGCGCGCGGCGGCCGGGGAGCGCAGCCAGATCTCCCCCGTCTCCCCGGCCGCCAGTGGCCCGCCGTCGGGACCGGTGACCCGCAGCCCGCTGCCGAGCGCCGGCCGGCCCAGGGCCGCGGGCCGCGACGGGTCGTAGATCATGACGGTCTGGGCGGGCGCCGCCTCGGTCGAGGTGTAGTAGTTCGTCACGGTCGCCTTGGGGAACGCCGCCGCCAGCCGCGCGCACAGCGCCGCCGGCAGCGTCGACGCCGCCGACCCGAGCAGGACCACGCCGGAGAAGTCGTGACGTTCGTGCAGCCCGGCGTTGAGCAGCTCAAGGGCCATCGCGGGCACCAGGAACACGGTCCCCACCCGCCGCGACTCGATCAGCCTGGCGAACCTGCCCGGGGTGAACCGCGCCAGGGTCAGCACCGCCGGCCGCGCGTCCAGCGCGTTGATCAGCATGGCCTGGCCGGCGTTGGTGCCGATCGGGAAGGCATGCAGCAGCAGCCGCGAATGCCCGAACCTGCGGCGATTGGCCCGGGTGGCGCTGCCGTAGGTGAGGTTGGCGTGGGTGGCCGCCACCGCCTTGGGCCGGCCGGTGGTGCCCGAGGTATAGAGGATCTGCGCCAGATCCCCCGGCCTTGGCGGCTCGGGTTCCCGCGAACCGGGCTCCAGTTCGGCCGGTACGGCGCTCCAGTACCCGCCGTCCGGCGGCGCGGCCGGCCCGGCGTGCAGTACGCCGGTCGCCGAGCAGTGCTCCAGCATGTACGCCACCTCGGCCGGAGCGAGCCGATCGGAGATCGGCACGGCCACCCCGCCGGCGAGCTGCGCGGCGCAGTAGGCCACGGCGAAGTCGGTCCAGTTCTCGGCCCCGAAGAGCAGGCCCACCCGATCGCCCCGCCGCACCCCGCGCCGGACCAGCCCGCGCGCCAGCTCCTCAGCCCGCGCCTGCCATTCCGCGAAGGTCAGCGTGCCGCCCCCGGCGACCTCCAGCGCGACCTGCCCGGGCTCCTCCGTGGCCCGCCTGGCGAGCAACTCCGGAACGATCATGACTCTCCTCCGGCGCGCCGCCGCAGCTCCTGGATACCGACGAGATCATCGGGCAGCGCGTCGGGCACCTCGGCATCGAAGCGTGCCAGCACCCGCACCCGCATCGCGCACACCGCGATCAGCGCGATGGCCAGCCCGAAGGCCACGTACATCAGCCCGATCCCGCGCCCGTCCCCCGTTCCGAGCAACGCCCCCGCCGTCGTGGCCAGCGGCCCGTCGGGGGCCATCAGCGGGTCGAACACCGCCGCCCCGTACGGCGCCACCAGCCCGAACCCGATCGGCAGCGTGGACCAGGCGACGAGGGTGTTGAGCGCGATGACCCGCCCGTGGAACCGCTGCGGCACCTTGACCTGAATGATCGTCGCGTACACCCCGTTGAGCAGCGTCAGGAACAGCGACATCCCGAACGCCCCCGCGGTGATCAGCACCAGATCCGCCCGTACGCCGGCGACCACGCAGAACACCGCCAGCGCGAGCGTGAACAGCAGCACCCCGCGCAACCGCCGCCGGCGCGGCCCGCCCCACACGGCCATCAGCAGCCCACCGGCCAGCACGCCGATGCCGCCCGCCAGTGACACCTGCCCGACGTCCCGCAGCGTCGCGAAGGACAACACCAGCGGCGAGATCATCAGGAACAGCGGCGACAGGAACACGTTCAGGACGGCGAAGAACACCAACATCCCGCGGAAGCCCCGATTCCCCCAGGTCAGCCGCCAGCCGCCGGCGATCTCCGCCATGACCGTCTCGCGCCGCCGCCACGCCATGCTCCGGGGGAACCGGACCGCCAGCAGGACCGCGATCGCGAAGCCGTACGACAGCACGTCGATGATCAGGATGCCCTCCAGCCCGATGACCGCCATCAGCCCGACCGCGACCAGCGGCACCGCCACCTGGGCCGTACCGGTGACGAGCTGCACCACCCCGTTGGCGTGGCCGAGGAACCGCTTGGGGACGAGTTGCGGGATCGCCGAGCCGTACGCGAGGCGCTGGAAGGTCAGCGCGACCGACAGCAGCGCGAGCAGCGGGTAGACGTGCCAGATCTCCAGGTTGCCGGTCCACAGCAACACTCCCAGGATCAACTGCACGCCGCCCGCGGTGACGTCCCCGGCGAGCATCACCACGCGCCGGTCGTGCCGGTCCACGATGGCTCCGGCGAGCGGTGCGACCAGCATGCCCGGCAGCAGCCCGAGCACCGCGAACAGCGCGAAGTTCACCAGCGAGCCGGTGGTCGTGTAGATCCACAGCGGCACGGCGAACTCGGTCAGCGCCGACCCCAGGATCGACACCAGCTGGCCGGCCGCGACCAGCGTGAACCGCCCCATGCTCGGCCGCACCCGACGAGCCCCGGAGGTGCCGGAGGCCGGGGAATCTCCCGAGGACACGCCCTCCAGCCACCACGTCGATCGCGGTGTACGTGCCAGCCGATCGGCCCGCCCCCCGCCGATGGCGCGGTGCGTGCCGGTCACGATGGCCGCCAGTTCCTCGGCCCGATATTTCAGGAAGAAGTGCCCCGCCTCGTCCAGCACGACCAGGGCGGTCTGCTCCGACAGCACGTGCCATTCGCGGTAGCGCTCCTGGTAGAACTCCATCGCCGGGTCGCGCTCGCCGGCCAGCGCGATCACCGGCGCCCGCAGCGGGGCCGCGGCCTCCTCGAACATGCGGGTGAAGTACCGCTCCGCCTGCCGGGTGCCGCGCCGCCGGTTGCGGACCATGAGGTCGAGCTGGTCGCGGCCGACGTCCTCCACGTCCAGGCCGGCGGCCCGCAGGTCGTCGATCCAGGCCTGGTCGCCCCGGATGCGCTCCATGAGCTCGGTCAGGCCGGCGAGGCGGCCGCGGGGACGGGCGAACGGGAAGACGCCGCCGAGGTACACCGCCTCGACCTCGCGGCCGGCGTCCTCCAGCCGGCGGGCGATCTCCGCGATCAGCATCACGCCGAGGCCGCAGTGGCCGTACAGGGTGACGGGGCCCTCGATGCCGTCGAGGATCTCCTGGACGCACCCGTCGGCGACCTCGTCCAGCGGCCGGGCCTCCTCGCCCAGCTCGTGGCCGGGCACAGCGATCGAGTACAGCGCCCAGTCGGCCGGCAGGGCGTCCGCCAGCGGCTGGTAGATGACCGCGCTGCCGCCCCCGTACGGCGCGCAGATCACCGTCGAGGCGGCCGTCCTGGCGGGCGTGAGCCGGTGCAGCAGGCGGCGCGGGCCCTCACCGGCCGACTCCAGCAGCGCGGCCAGCTCCCGCACGGTGCGGTGCTTGAACAGGTCGAGCACGGTGACGGTACGCTCCGGCGCCACCTGCCTGAGCCGGGCCACCACCCGCATGGCCAGCAGGGAGTGCCCGCCGAGCTCGAAGAAGTCGTCCGTGGCGCCGACCTCGGGGACGCCGAGCAGCTCGGCCCACACGGCGGCGGCGGTCTGTTCGGCGGCGGTCCGCGGCGGCTCGAACCGGCCGGTCGTCTCCGGCGCCGGGTCGGGCAGGGCGGCCCGGTCCACCTTGCCGTGCGACTTCAGCGGCGGCGGCTGGTCCAGCCACACGTATCTGGCGGGGATCATGTAGTCGGGCAGCCGCTCGGCCAGCCACGTCCGCACCTCGGCGGCCTCCGGCCGGTTCTCGGCGCCGGGCTCACCGACGAGGTACGCCACGAGCAGGCCGCCGCGCATGTCGGCGATCGCCGACGTCACACCGGGACACCCCCCGAGCACCGATTCGACCTCGGCCAGCTCCACCCGGTAGCCACGGATCTTCACCTGCAGGTCGCGGCGGCCGAGGAACTCCAGGTTCCCGTCGGGAAGGTGCCGGGCCAGGTCACCGGTCCGGTACATGCGCGCGCCTGCCGGACCGTACGGATCGGGCAGGAACCGCTCCGCGGTCAGGGCGGGACGGTCGAGATACCCCCTGGCCAGCCGGTCCCCGCCGAGGTACAGCTCCCCGGCGACGCCGATCGGCACCGGCTCCAGATGCTCGTCCAGGACGTACGCCCGAGCCCCCGGCAGCGGCCGGCCGATGGGCAGCGTGGTGGTCGTGCCGCCGGTGCCCTCGACCGGGTATGTGGTGACGCCCACCGTCGCCTCGGTCGGCCCGTAGTGGTTGACGACCCGGCAGCGCCCGGACGCGGCCAGCTCCTCGGCCCAGTCGCGTGGCGCCGCCTCACCGCCGAGGATCAGCAGCTTGCGCGGCAGCACGTCGGCCTGTAACGCGGCCAGATGAGACGGAGTGATCTTGAGGTAGTCGATGCCGGCGTCCCGGACGTACTCGGCCAGCTCATGCCCTGCCGTGCGCGGCGCGATGATGTGCAGCGTCCCGCCGGTCATGAGGCACGCGTAGAAGACCGTCACCCCGAAGTCGAAGGCCAGCGACTGCAGCAGCCCGTACGAACCGCCGGGTTCGATCTCCAGCCGCTCCCGCAGGCCCGCGAGATAGACGAGCGCCTGCCGATGCTGGATCGCGACGCCCTTGGGCCGGCCGGTGGTGCCGGACGTGTAGATGACATAGGCCAGGTCGTCGGGCGTCACGTCGACGGGCACCACCTCGTGGCCGTCGAGATCCCCGTCGGGCTCGTCGAGGCCGACCGTGACCAGCCCGTCGGGCAACCGCCCCCTGGAGGACGCATCGGTCACCGCGATCCGCACTCCGGCGTCGCTCACCACATACGCCAGCCGCTCCCCCGGATGCTCCGGATCCAGCGGCAGATACGCGGCCCCCGCCTTGAGCACGCCGAGCACCGCCACGGCCAGTCCGGCCGACTGCTCCAGGCACACCGCCACCCGTTCCCCGGGCCCGGCGCCGAGGGCCCGCAGCCGCCGGGCCAGCCGATCGGCGCGGGTGCCGAGCTCGCCGTACGTGAGCGAGACGTCCCCCGCCACCACCGCGACCGCTTCGGGATCCTGCCCGGCGACGACCTCGTGCAGCAGCCGGATCCCGGCGGGCGGCGCCGGCTCGGCGACCCCGAGGGCCAGCACGCGCCGCCGCTCGTCCGGGCCGAGCAGCGGCAACCGGGAGATCGGCAGCCCGGGGTCGGCGACCGCCGCCCGCAGGAGCGTCTCCAGGCATCCCACCAGCCGCCGCGCCGTGTCCTCCCGGAACAGCGCGGTGCTGTACGCGAGCTGCCCGTGCAGCCCGCCGCCGCCCTCGAAGAGATAGAGCGCCAGGTCGAACCGGCTGGCCACGGTGGGAATCGGGTACGGCTCCGCGCCCAGCCCGGAGGTGTCCAGGGTCCGGCCGCGATAGTTCTGCAGCGCGAACATGGTCTGGTACACCGGCGTACGGCTGACGTCCCGCTCCACGGCCAGCTCGGTGACGAGCCGGTCGAACGGCAGCGCCTGATGCGCGAAGGCGTCCAGGGTGGTGTCGCGGACCCGGCCGAGCAGGTCGCGGAAGGTGGGGTCGCCGCGCAGGTCGGCCCGCATGGCCAGGGTGTTGATGAACGGCCCGACGACCCCTTCCAGCTCGGGCAGCTCCCGCCCGGACACCGGCGACCCCACCGCGAAGTCGTCCTGCCCGGCGAACCGGCCGAGCAGCACCTGGAAGGCGGCGAGCAGTGTCATGTAGGGCGTGGCCCGGTGCGCCTGGCCCAGCTCGGCGATCGACGCGGTGAGGGCGGGGTCCACGATGACGTCCACGGCGGCGCCGGTCCAGCGCTGCTCGGCGGGCCGGGGCAGGTCGGTCGGCAGCTCAAGGGCGGGCACCCCGTCCAGCCGGGACACCCAGTAGCCCACGTCGTCGTCGAAGGTCCGGCCGCGCTGCCAATGCGCGTAGTCGCCGAACTGCAGCGGCACCGGCGGCAGCTCCCGGCCCGCGTGCAATGCCAGCAGTTCCTGGAACAGGATGTCGCACGACCAGCCGTCGGTGATCGCGTGGTGCATGGTGAGCAGCAGCACGTGCTCACGCGTGGTTTCCTCGGGGGCCGACCGGACCAGCAGGGCGCGTAGCAGCGGCGGGCGGGCCAGGTCGAACGGCCGGGCCAGCTCCCCGTCGATCTCGCCGGGGTCGGCGGTGACGCGGAACTCCACGACCGGCTCCTCGGCGATCATCGTCTCCGGGCGGCCGTCCGGGGTGGTGACCAGGCTGGTACGCAGGCTCTCGTGCCGCCGCGTGAGCTCGGTCAGCGCCCTGACCAGCGCGTTCTCGTCGAGTTCGCCGGTCAGCCGGGCGGCGAACGGCACGGTGTAGGCGGCCGTGCCGGGGGCGTACTGCTCAAGGAACCACAAGCGTTCCTGCATGGCCGAGGGCGGCGGCGCGGTGCCGGGGTCACGGCGGGGGACGCTGACCTTGGCGGCACGCGCTCGGAGGCGACGCTCCAGCAGAGCCTGCTTGGCCGGTGAAAGGGAGCTCCTGGTCACGCGTCTTACTCCTCGGAACACGCGGTTGTACACGTACGAGGCCCGCGGCGATGACGCCCTGGACCGGGATGTGCTGCGGTGCGATCGGTGCAGCCGGAACGGCGAAGCATGTGCAGGTCCGTGGGAACGCTCCCAACGAGGGAGGCTAGGTTTAGGCCCCACCGAGGTCAAGGCCTAGATCGGCATTTCCGGCTGCGCAGCGTGGTCTAACAAGAACGATTCGTCATGTGTGCACGTCCCCCCCGCGTTTGCGGCGGCCCTATTTTTCGAAGCTTGACAGCTCGGAAAGCTCTTCGTCATCTATTTGGGAGCGCTCCCAGCAACTCAATCGGATGCGCAAAATGACGTCATTGACCCAGACGGCCGGACACGCGGACCAGCAGGGCCCGCAGCAGGGCGATCTCCTCGCCGCCGATGGCGTCAACGATCTCCTTGTACTGGCCTTCCACCGTGGCGGTCCACTTCTCGAGCGCCTGGCGTCCCCGGTCCGTCGCGAACACCAGCACGCGCCGGCGGTCCGCCTCATCCACCCGGCGATGCACGAGGCCCAACGACACCATGCGGTCGATGACCTTGGTAAGGCTCGGTGGCGAGAGCACCGCGAATTCGGCTATCTCGGTCATGGGGCGGCCGTTGCCGTCGCCCAGCAGTGACAACACGCGCCACTCCTCGATCGTGGCGTTGTCCGCTTTCAGCGCCGTAGTGAGCTTTTGCACGACACTCCGTTCGACGAGCGTGAGGAGCCGCGCGAAGTCGAGGTCGCGATGTACGGTCGCTGCAGTCGTCAACTTCCCTGCCAAGAGATCGTGGTGGTCGTCCCTCCCACGGTACCATTCCTTATCGGTGTGAAATATTTCGGTAACAAGTAATAGGTAACGTCACCGGATATGATCGAGAAGTCGCGCCTGTGGCCCGGCTCTCACGCGGGGCCCAAGCGCCATGACACGCTGGACGTCGCCCTCGTGATCCCGCTCCAGGGCCCGGCCGGGATCTTCGGGCCGTCCTGCGAATGTTGTGCGCTGTTGGCGGCCGAAGAGGTCAATGCCGAGTCAGGAGTGCTGGGCAAGGAGCTGCGGCTGGTGCTCGTCGACGGCGGGGCGCCGCCCGAGCAGGTGGCGAACGACATCGACGCGCTGATCTGCGCAGGCATGATCGACGCCGTGGCCGGCTGGCACATCTCCGCGGTACGTGAGGTCGTCGCGCCGCGCATCGGCGGACGGGTGCCGTACGTCTACACCGCGCTCTACGAGGGCGGCGAGCGGTCCCCTGGAGTGTTCCTCACCGGGGAGACGCCGAATCGCCAGCTGCGGCCGACGCTGGAATGGTTCGCGAGCGAGCTGGGAATCCGGCGATGGACGATCGTGGGCGACGATTACGTCTGGCCGCGATCGACGGCCCGCGCGGCCCGGCGCTATCTGGCCGAACTGGGCGGCGTCGTGTGCGACGAGATCTATGTGCCGCTGGGCACCGAGGACTTCGAGGAGACGCTGAGCCGGGTCGCGATCAGCGGGTGCGAGGCGGTCCTCATGCTCTTGATCGGCAATGACGCCGTCACCTTCAACCGCGCGTTCAGCAGCGCGGGGCTGGATCGAGACCACGTCCGGTTCAGCTCGCTGATCGAGGAGAACGTCCTCCTCGCCACCGGACCGGAGAACACCCGGGGCCTGATGACCTCGGCCGGATACTTCGAAGACCTGCCGACCGCGTCCGGGCTCGACTTCGCCGCCGCCTACGGGCGCAGGTTCGGCTCGCAGGCGCCGGTGCTCAACAGCCTGGGCGAGTCCTGCTACGAAGGCGTGCGCATGCTCACCGAGCTGCTGCGCAGGGCGGGTGCGCTGGACGTGGAGCGGATCCAGGCCGTGGCCGAAGGGCTGGAGTACGAGAGCCCGCGTGGCACAGTCCAGGTCCGAAACCGCCACCTGAATCAGCGTGTGTTCCTCGCGGCCGCCGACGGCCTGCAGTGGGACGTCCTCCAGCAGCTCTACTAGAGAGCGCCGGACATTCCCGCACCGCCCGGGGCGTAGCGCTGCCCGAACGCGCGCCCGCAGCGTTTACCCGCATGTAACATCCGTCGCCACCCAGATTTACTTTCTCCAAAAATACTTCAGAAATGAAGTTTTGGAGGTGTCCATGGCGACGTACCAGTACCGGTGTGCGGGGTGCGGCCCCTTCGACGTGACCCGCCCGATCGGGCAGGCCCGGCCCGAGGAACCGTGTGAGGCGTGCGGTCACCCGTCACGTCGCCTCTTCACCTCCCCGATGGTCATCCGCACGCCCGCCGCGCTGGCCCGGGCGTTGCAGGCCCAGGAGGCGAGCGCGTACGAGCCCCGCGTCGTCGACGAGGTCCCCGCATCCCGACGGGCACCCGCACGGTCGGCGGATCCCCGACACGCCCTTCTGCCGAAGCCCTGATCGGCGAACCAGTTTGGAGGCAGCACATGCCGGAAGTCATCTTCAGCGTCGACCAGACCCTGTCCATGCGCGATCAGAAGATCCCAGGCCACAACCGCTGGCACCCTGACATCCCGCCGGCCGCCACCGTGTCGCCGGGAGCGGAATTCCGTCTCGAGTGCCGGGACTGGACCGACAACCAGATCGGCAACAACGACTCGGCCAATGACGTCCGCGACGTCGACCTGTCGCACGCCCACATGCTGAGCGGCCCGATCGCGGTGGAAGGAGCGGAGCCGGGAGACCTGCTCATCGTGGACATCCTGGACCTGGGCCCGATCCCGCAGCCGACGAGCGACGGGTCGGGCTCGGGCTGGGGATACACCGGTGTCTTCGCCCGCGACAACGGCGGCGGGTTCCTCACCGACCACTTCCCGGACTCGTACAAGGCCATCTGGGATTTCCACGGACAGATGGCCACCTCGCGGCACATCCCCGGGGTCCGGTATACCGGGATCACCCACCCCGGCCTCATGGGCACCGCTCCGTCCGCCGAGTTGCTGGCCCGCTGGAACGCCCGGGAACAGGCCCTCATCGACACCGATCCGTACCGGGTGCCGGCGCTGGCGCTGCCACCGCTGCCGGACAACACGCTGGCGGGGCAGCTCGCCGGTGAGGACGCGGCCAGGATCGGCCGCGAGGGCGCCCGCACCGTGCCGGCCCGGGAGAACGGCGGCAACCACGACATCAAGAACTTCACCCGTGGCTCCCGGGTCTTCTACCCCGTGCACGTCCCCGGTGGCCTGCTGTCCGCCGGCGACCTGCACTTCAGCCAGGGCGACGGGGAGATCACCTTCTGCGGCGCCATCGAGATGGGCGGGTTCCTGGACCTCCACGTCGACCTGATCAAGGGCGGCATGGAGAAGTACGGCGTGACCACGAACCCGATCTTCATGCCCGGCAACGTCGAACCCCGCTACAGCGAGTTCCTTTCGTTCGTCGGCATCTCCGTGGACCACACCACCGACACCAACTACTACCTCGACGCCACCATCGCGTATCAAAACGCCTGCCTCAACGCCATCGAGTACCTCAAGACCTTCGGCTACAGCGGCGAGCAGGCCTACCTCCTGCTCGGCTCGGCGCCGATCGAGGGCCGGCTCAGCGGCGTGGTGGACATCCCCAACGCCTGCAGCACGCTCTACCTGCCGACTTCGATCTTCGACTTCGACATCCGCCCGACCGCCGACGGTCCGCGCAAGACCGATCGCGGCCGGTGCGCGGTGACCTCCTGACCTTCCCGTTCACCCTCCAGAAGAGGTCCACCCATGAACGACCACCAGATCTTCGACCTCGGCGACTTCACCACCCAGCATGGAGCCACCCTCCGCGGCGCCTTCCTGGCGTACACGACGTACGGCGAGCTCAACGCGGACAAGAGCAACGTCATCGTCTACCCCACCTGGTACTCCGGGCGGCACTGGGACAACGAGTGGCTCATCGGGCGTGGCATGGCGCTCGACCCGGATCAATACTTCATCATCGTCCCCAACATGCTCGGCAACGGCCTGTCCAGCTCGCCGAGCAACACCCCCGCCCCCTACGACCGGGCTCGTTTCCCGCACATCACGGTCCACGACCAGATCGTGGCGCAGCACAAGCTGGTGACCGAGGTGTTCGGCATCGAGCGCATTGCCCTGGTGACGGGCTGGTCCATGGGCGCGGGACAGACCTACCAGTGGGCGGTGAGCCACCCCGAGATGGTCGAACGGATCGCCCCGTTCTGCGGCTCGCCGCGTACGAGCATCCACAACTTCGTCTTCCTCGAAGGCGTCAAGTCCGCCCTGACGGCCGACTCCGTCTTCGCCGGCGGCTGGTACGGCGAGCAATGGCCGACCACCGGGCTGCGCGCCCTGGCCCGGGTGTACGCCGGGTGGGGCTTCTCCCAGGCCTTCTACTGGGAGAAGTCCTGGGAGGAACTCGGCTACACCTCCCTGGAGGATTTCCTCGTCGGCTTCTGGGAGGGGTTCTTCCTGGACGGCCGGGATCCCAACAACCTGCTGGCCATGCTCTGGACCTGGCAGAACGGAGACGTCGGCCGCACCCCCGGCTTCGACGGCGACACCGAGGCCGCCCTCGCCTCCATCAAGGCGACCTCCATCGTGATGCCCGCGGAGAAGGACCTCTACTTCCCGCCGGAGGACGAGGAATGGGCGGTCAGCCACATGACCAACGCCGAACTCCGCGTGATCCCCGGCATCTGGGGCCACTTCGCCGGGCACGGCAGCAATCCGAAGGACACCGCGTTCATCGACGCGGCTCTGCGTGAGCTTCTGGCCAAGCCCGGCGGCCTGGACTGAGAGGCACCCGTCTCCCGCACTCGGCAAGACCTCCGCATTGGAGCCCCTGGCATGCGTATTCGCCTACCTCATGAGGTCAGCGCCTCGATCGTCGCCTTCGCCACCGTCTTCCTCGCCATGAGCCCGCTCAACATGCCGACGTGGGCCATCTTCATCACCTGGGCCGGCACCTTCCTCCTCGGCGGCCCGACCAAGGCCAACGCGGTGAAACTGATCACCGCCACCACCGCCGGGGCGGGATTCGGCGTGGTCGCCATCCTGCTCAACCGCGCGACTGGCACCATGTTCGGCAGCGGGTCTTTCGGCCAGACCGTGGCCTTGGGGCTGGTCATCTTCGTGGTCAACGGCACACTGCTGGCGGCCGGCCGCCTCCAGGCGCTGTCCCTCATCCCCGGGATGTTCTTCGGGTTCGCGTCGCTGTTCGCCACCTACTTCGGTGGATTCGGCTTCGCCGCCGGCAACCTGGCCGCCGCCTTCGTCAGCTCTGCCGCGATGAGCGCCCTCGGCCCCCTCTGCGCCTTTCTGGGCCTACGTCTGATGTTCGCCCCCGCCGAGCAGCCGGAAGAGCGCGCATCGGAGAGTGCACCGTCCGCGGCCTCGGAAGCCCCCGCAGGGAGCTGACGGCGGCACCCGCCCACCACATCAAAACGCGCCGAAGCCAGCCACAGCTTCGTCATGCGCATCATTCGGCACCGCCCGAAAAGGAAGGTCAGATGTCGGCGACCGTCAAACAAGCCCGGCGTTACAACGCGTGGACCAACAACAGCACCCTGGAGGATTACTCACTCCGATACGCACCGAAGTCCTTCCGCCGCTGGTCACCCTACGTCGTGGCCACCACCGCCCTCGGCGGCATCGCCTACCTCGCGGACTTCGCGATCGGCGCCTCGATCGCGGTCACCCACGGCGTGCCCAACGCGATCGCGGCCATCCTGGTCACCGCCGCGATCGTCTTCATCACCGGCATGCCCATCGCCTACTATTCGGCGCGCTACGCGATCGACATGGACCTGCTGACGAGGGGCGCCGGATTCGGCTACCTCGGCTCGACCATCACCTCCCTGATCTACGCCAGCTTCACGTTCATCTTCTTCGCCCTGGAGGGGGCGATCATGGCCCAGGCGCTGGAGTCGGGGTTGGGCGTCCCGCTCCCGCTGGGCTACCTGATCTGCTCCCTCATCGTGCTACCGCTCGTCGTCTTCGGCATGACGGCCCTGTCCAAGCTGCAGGTGTGGACTCAGCCGATCTGGCTCGTCCTCATGGTGCTGCCCTTCCTCGCGATCGCCGTCAAGGAGCCCGGCAAGTACGCCGAGTGGCTGGACTTCGCCGGCAACAACCCCGGCGGGGCGACGTTCAGCCTCATCGGGTTCGGACTCGGCGCCGGCGTCGCGCTGTCCCTGATCGCGCAGATCGGCGAGCAGGTGGACTACCTGCGCTTCATGCCGGAGAAGACCGAGAAGAACAAGGTCGCCTGGTGGTCGGCGGTCGTCTCGGCCGGACCCGGCTGGGTCGTGCTCGGCGGGCTCAAGCAGCTGGGCGGGGCCTTCCTCGCCTTCTTCGTCGCCGGGCAGGTGGGCCTGACGAAGGCCGTCGAACCGATCGAGCAGTACATCGGAGGCTTCGCGGTCATCATTCCCGGGGGTGTCGTCGCCCTCGCGGTGTTCTTCGTCATCCTGTCCCAGATAAAGATCAACGTCACGAACGCCTACTCCGGGTCCCTGTCATGGGCCAACTTCTTCTCCCGGACCCTGCACCGCCACGCCGGCCGGGTGGTGTGGATCTTCTTCAACGTGGGCATCGCGCTGGCCCTGATGGAGCTCGGCGTCTTCGGCCTCCTCAACGCGGTGCTCGGCTTCTACTCCAACGTCGCCATCGCCTGGATCGGCGCCGTGGTGGCCGACCTGGTCGTCAACAAGCCGCTGAAGCTCAGCCCGTCGTACATCGAGTTCAAACGCGCCCATCTCTACAACTTCAACCCGGTCGGCTTCGGCTCGATGCTGATCGCCTCGGCGATCTCCGTCCTCGCCTTCTTCAACGTGTTCGGCGATCTCGCCCAGGCGTTCTCACCGTTCATCGCCCTGGTGGTGGCATTCGTCCTGTCCCCCCTGATCGCCTGGCTGACCAAGGGCAAGTACTACATCGCCCGCGTCGACGACCTGCCCGAGCCACTCGTCGTCAACGGGGGCCTCAACCCCGCCGAACTGGTCTGCACCGGCTGCCAGATGTCCTACGAGCGGCCGGACATGGCCTCCTGCCCCTTCCACGAAGGCGCCATTTGCTCGCTGTGCTGCAGCCTGGACGCGGCGTGCCGGGACAGTTGCAAGCAGCAGTCCCCCGCCCTTCTCACCATCTCGCACCGGCGCGAGCCCGTCCCCGAACCGAAGGAGGAGACCAGAGCGGGCATGTGACCATCCGGCAGGTCAGGCGCTTGAGGCCCGGGCCGCGCCTGTGGCGCTGCCCGCGGCATCTCCGTCCTGCGACTCCTGTTCTATGGCAAGGCCCGCGCGCACTCCGGCGCGGGCGGGTCCGGCCCGTGTAGCGGACGGCATGATCGCACCCGGTTCCCTGCGGGTAACATGCCACCATGCCACCGACCCGCACCCACACCGAGCTGAAGCTGCAGCCGTTGCCGCAGGGCGGGCGGTCGCTGGCCGAACAGGTGATCTCCGAGGTGCGCCGGGCGGTGCACACGGGCGCGATGGTCCCCGGCCGGCTCTACTCCGTCTACCAGGTGGCCGAGCAGCTCAACGTCTCCAGGAGCCCGGTGCGCGAGGCCATGCTGCGGCTCGCGGAGGCGGGACTGGTGCAGGTCGAGCGCAACCGGGGGTTCCGCGTCGTGCTGCCGCATCCCCGGGAGATCGTCGAGATCTTCGGCGTACGACTCGCACTGGAGCTGCCCGCGGTCCGGCGGGCCGCCGGTGGTGACACCGCCGGCCTCGGCGCCGAGCTGCGGGCGACCATGGAGGAGATGGCGGCGGCGGTGGCCGCGGGCGACGAGACCCTGTTCTTCCACCTGGACCAGGCTCTGCACGACCACATCCTGGTCGCGGCCGGCAATGGCAGAGCGCGCGCGATCGTCGGCGGGCTGCGCGACACCATGCGCATCCTCGGCACGTCCACCGACGATCAGTCCCGCACGCTGCGGCAGGTGCACGAGGAGCACGAGCCGATCGTGGCGGCCGTCGCGGCGGCGGACGCCGAGGCCGCGGCGCGCGCGATGTGCGCCCACCTGACCAACACCGGGCTCATCCTGGCCAGGCAGGCGGCCAGGGCCCAGGGCGAGCCGGTCGACGTGGACGCGCTGTGGGCGGCCATCGTCGACGAGCCATGATCAGGGGATGACGATCTCCCGGTCCAGGCCGAGCTCCGCGCGCACGCGGGCCAGCGACTCCGCCCGGATCGACGCGTACAGCTCATAAGGGTCGTGGAGCGGGCGGCCGAGGATCCCGGCCATAGCCTCGGCATCAAGGTCCGCGCCGGTCCTGGTCACGTCCTTGGCGCCGTCGGAGGTCAGGTTGGACTGGAAGATCCCGGCGGCCGAGCGTGGCAGGAAATCCTCGTACACGATGGGCCGGGCGCCGGCCCACCCCTCCGCCAGGAGGGTGGCGAGGTCGGCCGGTGGCGTGGACCCGGGCCGCGGGTCGAGGACGTGGAAGGTGAAGTAGGCGAGATCGCCGGTGATCAGCTCGGCCTCGGTACGCGGCACGCGGCCCTCCCAGAGCTTCGCCGCCACCGCGTTGCGTTCGCCGGCGGTGACGGGCTGCCCGGCGAGCGTCTCGTCCAGCTCCGCGGCCAGGTCGTCGTAGAGCGCGCGCCCCGCGGGCGTCACCGCGATGCCGCGCGCCTCGACCTCTCCGAACCGCACGCGGAGATCGTCCTGGACGACGCGGCCGTCGTTCTTCCTGAACAGCCGCGGCTCGGCCAGCGCGCGGAAGGAGGTCTGGCGCAGCAGCAGGTCGGGGCCGTCCCAGCGGGGCGGTCCCTGGATGGCGTCGATCATCGTGATGCCGCGCTCGCCCATGCGCGCGTAGAGGGCGTCGATGTCGAGCACGCGCGGGGTCAGGTGGTTGATGTGGGTGCTCGGCACGCCGCCGATGTCGGCGGCCACCGCGGACACGCGCTCCAGCTCGGCGTACCAGCTGCGTGAGACCGGCTCCCTGGACAGCTCGAACGCCTGCGTGGCGAGGGTGAGGAACTCCGCGGCCGCCGGGTCGTCCAGCCCGCCGTCGGCCTCGGCGCGGTCGGCCAGGTCGAGCAGCCGCGGCGGGAACAGCCGCCGGGCCTCGAGGAAGGCGACGAGCCGGCGTTCCAGGTCCTCGCCGAAGAACCGGCGATCGCCCGTCACCAGCATGGACGTGAACACGCGGAACGGGTTGGCGGCCAGCTCAGCCTCGTCCACGGGACGGAACGCCGTGGAGACGACCGGCACGGAGCTGCGGGCCGCCTCGCGCAGGTCGTAGTAGCCGACGGGGTACATGCCCATCGCGCCGAAGATCCGTGCGACCTGCGCCAGCTCGGCCGGGGTGCCCACGCGGATCGCGCCGTGCCGCTCGGCGGTGACGCGACCGATGGTGCCGAGCCGTTCGGCGCCGGCGCCCATCCGCGCCATCACCTCGCGGTTCACTTCCTGCGCGACGTCGACGAGGGTGTTGTACGCGGGGACCTCTGTGCCGTACATCGCCGACAGGCGCCGGGCGAAGGCCGCCCGCAGTGCGGTCGAGTCGACCATCGTGCCTTCCTTCCTCCAGTGCGTGGCATGTTACATGCAACGCCGCGGCACGCCAGCTCTTGACCGGCCTTTCGTCGCATGTAACATGCCACTCATGGATCGAGCCGCCGCTCTCGCGACAGACCTCCGCCGGCGCGGGGTCACCGACGTGCTGGCCGACTCCACGTCGCGATCGATCCATTCCTCCGACGCCTCGCTCTACCGGGTGCCGCCGCTGCTGGTCGCACGGCCGAGGTCCGCCGAGGACGTGGCCACCGCGATCGAGCTGTGCACGCGCCACGAGGTGCCCTTGACGGCGCGCGGCGGCGGCACGTCGGTCGCCGGGAACGCGGTCGGCCCAGGCCTCCTGCTGGACTTCAGCCGCCACATGAACCGGGTGCTGCACGTCGACGCCGAGGCCCGGACGGCAGTGGTGCAGCCCGGGGTCGTCCAGGCGGAGCTGCAGCGGGCGGCGGCCCCGTACGGGCTCAGGTTCGGCCCCGATCCCTCCACCCACACCCGGTGCACGATCGGCGGCATGATCGGGAACAACGCGTGCGGCTCCAGGACGCTCGGCTACGGCCGCACCTCCGACAACGTCGCCGGGCTGAAGGCCGTGGCAGGCGACGGCGCCGCGCTGGACGACGCCGGCAAGCGCGCCGCGCTGCGCGACCTCGCGATGGCGAACCTGGCGACGATCAGGACGGAGTTCGGCAGGTTCGGGCGGCAGATGTCCGGCTACGCGCTGGAGCACCTGCTGCCGGAGAACGGCTTCGACGTGGCCCGCCTGCTCGTGGGCAGCGAGGGCACCCTTGCCGTGGTCACCGAGGCGACGGTCACGCTGGTGACCGACCCGGCGTACCGGGCGTTGGTGGTGCTGGGCTACGGCGACATCGCGGCCGCCGGCGACGCCGCGCCCGCCGTGCTGGAGCACCGGCCCACCGCCTGCGAGGGCATCGACGCGCGCATCGTCGACGTCGTACGCCGGCGGCGCGGGGTGGACGCGGTGCCGCCGCTGCCACACGGGGCCGGGTGGCTGTTCGTCGAGGTCGCGGGGGACGACGAGGCCGAGGTGCTGGAGCGGGCCGGGCGGGTGGCGGCCGGCGGCCAAGACGCGCTCCTCGTCACCGACCCGGCGCGGGCCGCGGCGCTCTGGCGCATCAGGGAGGACGGCGCGGGCTTGTCCGGCCGCAGCCCGGCCGGGCTGCCGGCGCACGCGGGCTGGGAGGACGCCGCCGTGCCGCCCGCGATGCTGGGACGCTACCTGCGCGACTTCGAGTCGTTGCTGGCCGAGCACGGCCTGACCGGCCTGCCCTACGGGCACTTCGGCGACGGCTGCCTGCACATCCGGATCGACGTGCCGCTGGACCGGCCGGGCGGGCGCACGGTGTTCCGCGACTTCCTGGTCGCCGCGGCCACG
The DNA here is from genome assembly GCF_004011505.1 of Nonomuraea polychroma. Classification (NCBI taxonomy): domain Bacteria; kingdom Bacillati; phylum Actinomycetota; class Actinomycetes; order Streptosporangiales; family Streptosporangiaceae; genus Nonomuraea; species Nonomuraea polychroma. The sequence continues at coordinate 1,515,642 of NZ_SAUN01000001.1, read as the reverse complement.
CTGGTCGCCGGCTACGGCGGCTCGTTGTCCGGTGAGCACGGCGACGGCCGCGCCAGGAGCGAGCTGCTGCCGCTGATGTACTCGGAAGCGGCGCTCGGCCTGTTCGCCGGCATCAAGGCGATCTTCGACCCCGGTGACGTGCTCAACCCCGGCGTGCTCGTACGGCCCCGCCCGCTCGACGCCGACCTGCGGGTCCCGGCCGCCCACCCGGTACGCGGCGGCCTGGCCATGGCCTACCGCTCCGACGGCGGCGACTTCGTGCAGGCCGTGCACCGCTGCACCGGAGTGGGCAAGTGCCGCGCGGACAACACCGCGACCGGCGGCGTGATGTGCCCGTCCTACCTGGCCACCAAAGAGGAGAAGGACTCCACCCGCGGCCGGGCCAGGGCGCTGCAGGAGATGGTCAACGGCTCCCTGGTCGCCGAGGGCTGGCGCTCGCCCGAGGTGCACGAGGCCCTCGACCTGTGTCTGTCCTGCAAGGGCTGCGCCTCGGACTGCCCGACCGGGATCGACATGGCCGCGTACAAGTCCGAGGTGCTCTACCAGAGCTACCGCGGGCGGCGGCGCCCGGCCGCGCATTACTCCCTGGGCAGGCTGCCGGTGTGGGCGCGGCTGGCCGGCCGGATGCCGCGTGCCGTCAACGCGGCGTTGCGGACGCCAGGCCTGCGGCGGCCGGCGCTGGCGCTGGCCGGGGTGGACCCGCGGCGCACGCTGCCCGCGTTCGCGCGGCAGACGTTCCGGTCCTGGTTCGCAAGGACGCGGCGGCCAGCAGGGGGCGAGCCGGTGCTGCTGTTCGTCGACACCTTCACCGACCACTTCGCGCCGGAGGTGGGCCGCGCCACCGTGGCGGTGCTGGAGGCGGCGGGCTACCGGCCGCGGATCAGCGAGCGCCGCCAGTGCTGTGCGCTCACCTGGATCTCCACCGGCCAGCTGGACGCGGCCAGGAGCATCCTGGGCCGCACGGTCGCGGAGCTGAGGGAGGCCGCCGAGCAAGGGGTGCCGATCGTCGGGATGGAGCCGTCGTGCACGGCGGTCCTGCGTTCGGACGCGGTGGAGCTGCTGGACGAGGCGGCGGCCGAGCCGGTGGCGCGCATGACCCGCACCTTGGCCGAGCTGCTGTCGCAGACCCCCGGCTGGCGGCCGCCCGCGCTGGACGGGCTGCCGGTGGTGGCCCAGCCGCACTGCCACCACCACGCCGTCATGGGCTGGGACCAGGACGCCCGGCTGCTGCGCGCGGCGGGCGCGGAGGTGCGGCGGCTGGGCGGGTGCTGCGGTCTGGCGGGCAACTTCGGGATGGAGAAGGGGCACTACGAGGTGTCCGTGGCGGTGGCCGGTCACCAGCTGCTGCCGGCGCTCCAGGAGTCGGAGAGCATCGTCCTGGCCGACGGCTTCTCCTGCCGTACGCAGATCGCCGACCTCTCACCCCGGCGGGGGATCCACCTGGCCCAGCTTCTCGCCGGCCGATTGCCGTAGGCGGCACTTTGCTCGATTTGTCCGATCCGCGATGCTAGATGCGGGAAACCCCCCGAAAGGACGAAACATGCACGAAACCGGACGCGTGCTGCCCTCGCGGGCCTCGGTGGTCATCATCGGAGGTGGCGCCATGGGCGTCAGCTCGGCGTACGCGCTGGCCGCGGCCGGGGTGCCCGACGTGGTCCTGATCGACAAGGGGCCGCTGGGCTCCGGCTCCACCTCGAAGGCGGCCGGAGGCGTGCGCGCGCAGTTCTCCGATCGGGTCAACATCGAGCTCGCGGTACGCAGCCTGGAGACGTTCGAGACCTTCGCCGACCGCTTCGGGCAGGAGATCGACCTGCACAAGGTGGGCTACCTGTTCCTGCTCGACTCACCGGAGTCGGTCGCGGAGTTCGAGAAGAACGTCGCGGTCCAGAACGACCTCGGCGTGCCCAGCCGGATGATCTCGGTGCGCGAGGCCGCGGAGCTGTCACCGCTGATCGACACCGACGGGCTGCTCGCCGCCGCCTACTCCCCCACCGACGGCCACTGCACACCCGAGTCCGTGGTGCTCGGATACGCGGGCGCGGCCCGCCGGATGGGCGCGCGGCTGCTGCCCAACTGCGCCGCGACCGGCATCGAAACGGTGGACGGCCGCATCGCCGCGGTCCTGACCGAGGGCGGCCGCATCGAGACCGACACCGTGATCTGCGCGGCCGGCGCCTGGTCACGGCCGATCGGCGGGTGGGTGGGCGTGGACCTGCCGGTGACCCCGCTGCGCAGGCAGGTCCTCGTCACCGAGCCCGTCCCCGATCTGCCGCCGACCGCGTTCACCATCGACTTCGGCACCACGTTCTACTTCCACCGCGAAGGCCCGGGGCTCCTGCTCGGCATGTCCGACCCCGACGAGACCCCGGGGTTCAAGCTGGATCGGTCCGACGCCTGGCTGCCGCGCCTCGGCGAGGCCATGGCCCGTCGAGCCCCGGCCCTGATGGAGACCGGCATCGCCACGGGCTGGGCCGGCCTGTACGAGGTGACGCCGGACCACAACGCGCTCATCGGGACCGCCCCCGGTGTCGACAGGTTCATCTACGCCACCGGCTTCTCCGGCCACGGCTTCCTGATGAGCCCGGCCGTCGGCGAGGTGGTCCGCGACCTCTACCTCGGCCGGACCCCGTTCGTGGACGTCACCGGCTTCGACGCCGGCCGCTTCGCCCAGTCCTGGACCAGGCCCGAGCTGAACATCGTCTGACCCGAAGGGATTTCGTTGATGGGAACCACACTGCCCGGCGCCGACGAACTGGCCGCGCTGGCGCGTGAGACCGCCAAGCGCTGCGGCGCCGAGGTGGGCGGCGAGGTCACGACGACCTCGCCGATCAACGGCCTGCCGCTGGCCGCCGTGGACTGGGTGGACGCCGCCGCGGTCGACGAGGCGGTGGCGCGGGCCAGGGAGGCGTTCCTGGCCTGGCGTACCGTGCCCGCGCCCGCCAGGGGCGCGCTGGTGAAGCGGCTCGGCGAGCTGCTGACCGAGCACAAGGCGGACCTCGCCACCCTGATCAGCCTGGAGGTCGGGAAGATCACCTCCGAGGCCCTCGGCGAGGTCCAGGAGATGATCGACATATGCGACTTCGCGGTGGGACTGTCCCGCCAGCTGTACGGGCGCACGATCAGCTCGGAACGGCCCGGCCACCGGCTCATGGAGACCTGGCATCCGCTGGGCGTCGTCGGCGTGATCAGCGCCTTCAACTTCCCGGCCGCGGTGTGGTCGTGGAACGCGGCGATCGCCCTGGTGTGCGGCGACCCGGTCGTCTGGAAGCCGTCGGAGCTGGCCCCGCTGACCGCCCTGGCCTGCGCCGCGCTGCTGGACCGGGCCGTGGCCGAGCAGGGCGCGCCGGCGTACCTGAGCCAGGTGCTGATCGGCGGGCCGGAGGTCGGCGAGGCGCTCGTCGACCACCCGGGGATCGCCCTGGTCAGCGCCACCGGCTCGACCCGCATGGGCCGGGCGGTGGGGCCTCGGGTGGCCGCCAGGTTCGGGCGGTCGCTGCTGGAGCTCGGCGGCAACAACGCGGCCGTGGTGTGCCCGTCGGCGGACCTGGACCTGGCCACGCGCGGCATCGTGTTCTCGGCCGCGGGGACGGCGGGCCAGCGGTGCACCACCATGCGGCGGGTCATCGCGCACATCGACGTCGCGGACGCGCTGGTGGAGCGCATCGCGGCCGCGTACCGGAGGCTGCCGATCGGGAACCCGACGACGCCGGGCACCCTGGTGGGGCCGCTCATCAACGAGCGCGCGCACACGGCCATGCGCGACGCGCTGGCGGCGGCACTGGAGCAGGGCGGGACGCTGATCGCCGGCGGCGGGCGCCGGCTTGCCGACCAGGCGCCGAACGCCTTCTACGCCGAGCCCGCGCTGATGCGGATGGGCGAGCAGACCCCGATCGTGACCCAGGAGACGTTCGCTCCCATCCTGTACGTCCTGCCGTACGAGACCCTGGAGGAGGCCATCGCGCTCAACAACGCGGTGCCCCAGGGCCTGTCGTCCAGCATCTTCACCCGCGACCAGGCCGAGGCCGAGCTCTTCCTGTCGGCCGAGGGCTCCGACTGCGGGATCGTCAACGTCAACATCGGCACCTCCGGGGCCGAGATCGGCGGCGCGTTCGGCGGCGAGAAGGAGACCGGCGGCGGCCGCGAGTCGGGCTCGGACGCCTGGCGCGGCTACATGCGCCGGGCCACCAACACGATCAACTACTCCGGTGCGCTGCCGCTCGCCCAGGGGGTCGAGTTCACCATCTGACCGCCCCCGCTCCAGCATCGCCCTGTGCCCGGCCCCGAGCGGCACCGGACCGCCCGATCCGGGCCGGGCCCGCGCGGGGCCGGATCTAGCGCTCTTTACCGCGGGAGCCCTATTCTCGCCCGATGTGAAACCCCTCAAGATCGCGGCACTCGCCTGCGCCCTCATCACGCCCTTTGCCGGAACGGCGACCGCGCACGCCTCGGCATATCCGGTGAAAAACCCCGTACTCACCAAAAATTCGCTGTATCAGAGCGGCCCGCTGCCCACGACGACCTGCGAGGAGTTGCCGGTCGAGCCCAAGAACCGCGACCAGGCCCGCGCCTACATTGACGAGGTCATCCGCTGCCTGGAGAACACGTGGGGGCAGCACCTGAAGAATGCCGGCCTGCCTTATGAGCCGGTCAAGGTCCGGCACGTGACGCGCCTGCCCAAGAAGTACTGCGGTTCCGACGTCGGGAAAGAGGATTCCCAGGCGTGGTATTGCGACTGGGACCGGACGCTGTCCTTCCAGCTCGGCACGTCATGGCTCGACACCCCTTCCGACCTCTGGCTCTTCAACCTGGCCGCGTCGATGTACAGCTACCACGTGCTGAAATTGGCCGGCATATACGATGCCGGCGAAGACCTCAGAGCCGGCAGCAAGTCCGAGCACCACGAGCAGATCCGGCGCCTGTCCCTGCAGGTCGAGTGCCTCGGCGGCGCCTTCATGCAGAGCGTCTGGCCGCTCAAGGGCAGGACCACGGAGGACTGGGACAAGCTCCTGTGGTTCGTCTGGGGCGATCAGCGGGGCGAAGCCCCCGTGTACGGCAAGACCAGCACCATCAGGCACTGGATCCGGGCCGGTTTCCGCACGGGGGACCCCGGTTCCTGCAACACCTGGTCGGCGCCCTCGTCGAAGGTGGCCTAAGCAGGTTCAGCGCGTTGTGGCGGCGTCCGCGTGGGCCGTGCGCAGCGCGGAGAGGAAGGCGTCGGCCGGTTGAGCGCCGGACAGGCCGTAAGCGCGGTTGATGACGTAGAACGGCACGCCGGTGATGCCGAGGCCGCGTGCCTCACGGATGTCGGCCTCCACGGCGTCGGCGTAGGCGTCGCTGCCGAGGACCTTCCGGGTCTCGTCCTCGGGAATGCCGAGCTCGGCGGCGAGGCGGACCAGGGTGTCGGGGTCGTCGACGATTGCGCCCTCGACCAGGTGGGCGCTGAGCAGCCGCTCGTGCATCTGCCCGCCGAGACCGTGCCACGCCGCCAGATGGCTCACCCGGTGGGCGTCGATCGTGTTGACCGAGGTGGCCTTGTCCAGGGCGTACGTCAGGCCTTCCGCGGCGGCGAGGTCGGTGACCTGCTGGATCATCGACCGCACCTGGGCGGGCGGGGCGCCGGTCTTTTTGGCCAGGTTCTCCATGGCGGGCACGCGGCGTCCCTGGGGATGGGCCGGGTCGAGCTGGAAGCTGCGCCAGTGCAGCTCCACCTCGTCGGCGTGCTCGAAGCGGGCGAGGGCCGACTCCAGGCGCCGCTTGCCGATGTAGCACCACGGGCAGACGACGTCGGACCAGATGTCGATGCGCAGCGTGCTCACAGGACGCACACTCCGTCCGCGCAGGTGGGTGCGGTGTCCGAGCCCACGGTGATCAGGCGCGGCGGGCCGGCGGGTTCCGCGCCGTGGTGGCCGGTCGCCGCCGCGTCCGCTCCGTGAGGAGCAGGCTCGATGGCCGGCGCTGGAGCGCCGTCGTGGTGGGTGAAATCAGTCATGGTCACTCCAATGACTTCGGATTCAGGGCCCTGGAGGTGTGCCCAGGGTTCATGCCGTGGTCGCCCCGGCCTGCGGGGTCAGCGATGCGGGGTGGATCTGCTCGACGCGGTCGCGTCTGGTGTACATGTCCCAGTAGTGCTCGGCGAGGTCGTCCGGGTCGGCAATGGTGATCTCGATACCGCCGGGCAGCTCTGCGGGCATGGCCGCAGCGTCCGCCTGGGCCGCCGCGGCGGCCTCGGCGGCCTCGCTGCGCGCGATGAGGGCCGCGATGGCCAGGGTCCCGGCGTAGACGCCGGTGCCTGCCAGTTCGCCGTTGAGGGAGTGCAGGTAGTTGCGGGCGGCGGACATCACCGGGCCCACGCCGCTGAGGTAGGGCATCGGCTGCACCGCCGAGTAGCCGTGGGTCAGCAGGATGGCGCCGTCACCGCGCTCGGTCATCTCGGGCAGCACCGCGCGGACGACCTCCACCGGGGTGAGCAGGAACAGCCGGGACAGCCTCTCCAGAGTGGCCGCGTCCAGCGCGGTGGCCGGGGTGAAGGACTGGTCGCCGCTGATCGGTCCGTACTCGACGACGTCGATCCGGCCGAAGTGGCGACGAATGGCATCGACCAGGGCGGGGACCTGCGCTGGATCGGCGAGGTCGGCGGCGAACGGGGCGGCCTCGATGCCCTCGCCGGCCAACTGCGCGACGAGAGTGTCCAGCCGGTCCTTGCGTCGGGCCACCAGGGCGACGCGGAAGCCTTCACGGCCGAAGCGGCGGGCGACCGAAACGCCGAGCCCGGTACCGGCGCCGAAGACGACGATCACTTTGGACATGGGACTGCTCCTTGCAGGCCGAGCTATCTCGACCGCCGGGTCAACTTACGGCTTCGACGGTAGCATACAATTTGACCCGGGGGTCAAGTTGCAGTCGTTCGCGGGATGCGATCATGGAGCCGGACACACCAGCACGAGGAGGAGCGCCGTGATGCGGGCCGACGCGCAACGAAACGCGGCGAAGCTGCGTACCGCCGCGGCAGAGCTGTTCCGCGAACGCGGCCTCCAGGTCTCACTCAAGGAGATCGCGCGCCGGGCCGGCGTGAGCCACGGCACCCTCTACAACCTCTTCGGCACCCGCGAGGCGCTCATTGACGAGGTGGTGGCCGATCTGGCGGCCGACCGTCTCGCCGAAGCCGCCGAGCAGGCCCTGGCCCGCGACGACGCCTGGGAGGGGTTCGCGTACTACATCGAGAAGGTCTGCGAGCTGCAGGCCACCGACCCGGCGGTCAGCGATGTGATCGCCGGTCGCTACCCGGGCGCCGAACGCCTGATGGCCCTCTGCGAAAGCAGCCACGCCGCCGCCGCGCGCATCATCGAACGCGCCCAGCAGGCCGGTGCGCTGCGGCCGGACTTCACCCGCGGGGATCTGCTGTTCGTCTTCGGCACCAACGCCGTGCTGGCCCGCGCCTCCGCCGATGCCGCTCCCACCGCCTGGCGTCGGGGCGTCGCCTTCATGCTGGACGGCCTGCGTACCGAAGCCGCCCGCCCTCTTCCTGTCGGCCCGCTGACCGAGGAGCAGCTCGCCCAGGTGCTCGGCGGCCTCACCGGCACGCCGTAACCGCTCCGGCCGCTCACCACCGTCAACCCAGCAAAGCACCGCTCCCCGCGGACTGTGAGAGCGCCGGATAACCGGTCGGCGTCTCAGGGGTGGGGCTGAGATTCTGCAGCACGGGCTGACGCCGCCCCTTGGCAGAGGTGCCCGCAGGGGCGGCCGGACGTGCATGTTGACCGTACGTTAAGTGCCCGCTCCCATGCTTCCGGTGACGCCTGCTCGTCTGCCGATGGGAGCGTGGAATGGAACGCGTCGCTGTCATGGTTCACGCGCACGACCCGCTCCTGCGGGCGGGTCTGGTGAGTCAGTTGCGGGCGCGGCCGGAGGTGCGACTGCTCGACCGGGACGACACCGGCGAGGCGGCCGTCGTGGTGCTGGCCGCTGACATGGTGTCCGAGCCGGTCATGGTGGATCTGCGGCGGCTGCGCAGCCATGGCGCGCGGCTGCTGGCAGTGATCGGGCACATCGGTGACGCCGATCTGCTGTCGGTGGTGGAGGTCGGCGTCGCGGGAGTGCTGCGCAGGTCCGAGGCGACGCCGGAGCGGCTGGTGGCCACGATCCAGGCGGCCGCCGCGGGAGACGGCTCCATGCCGCCCGATCTGCTCGGCAAACTGCTCAGCCAGGTGCAGATGGTGCAGCGGGACCTGCTCGACCCGCGCGGGCTGCGGTTCACCGGGCTGGCCGACCGGGAGATCGAGGTGTTGCGGCTGGTCGCCGACGGCTACGACACCGCGCAGATCGCGGCCACCCTGTGTTACTCGCAACGCACCGTGAAGAGCGTCCTGCACGACGTGATGAGCAGGCTGCACCTGCGCAACCGGCCGCACGCGGTGGCCTACGCGTTGCGTAACGGGCTGTTGTAGGGCAGGCGGCGATGATTCACGAGGTCGACGCGGTGCTGCGAGGACTCATCCGCGAGGAGGCGCTCAGCGGGGCGGACGTCGAGGTGGTGCTGGACGCGCCGACGCGCGAGTGGGCGGCGCGGCGCAACACGCCGACCGTCAACATGTACCTGTACGACCTGCGCGAAGACCTGCGACGCAGGCAGCAGGGCACGCTGACCGAGCGGGACGCCGACGGCACCGCCACGACCCGGCACGCGCCGCCGCGTTACGTCCGCCTGTCCTATCTGATCACCGCCTGGACGCAGCGGCCCGAGGACGAGCACCAGCTGCTGGGCGCGATGCTGCACCGGCTGCTGGGGTGCGACAGGCTGCCGCCGGAACGCCTCGTCGGCTCCCTGGCGGAGCTGGGGCTGCCCGTCCCGGTGAGCGTCGCCGCGCCGCCGCCGGAAGACCGTGGCTTCGCCGAGGTGTGGACCGCGCTGGGCGGGGAGCTGAAGCCGTCCCTGGACGTGGCGGTGAGCGCGCCGCTGCTGGTCTCGCCGGGAACCAGGGTCGGCCCGCCGGTCACGGAGGGCATGCGGCTCACGATGGCTGAACGCGGCGACGGCGACCGTGCCCGCGACGAACTGGGCCACCTGGTGCAGGGCGAGCCGCCCGCCCGCCACATCACGATCCGGAGGAGGACCCAGCCATGAGCACCGTCTGCCCGTCCTGCGGCCATCGCAACGCCGACGGCGCCGAGTTCTGCCAGTCCTGCAACGCGTACCTGAACTGGAACCCCACCATCGCCGAGCCGCTCCAGGCCAAGGCCGCCCCCAGGACGGCCCCCGCCGACCCGCCCACCATGTCGTCCGGCCCTCTCAACCTGGACGCTCTGCCCCGCCCCGGCCAGCCTCCGCCGGCGGCGAACCCCGTCCCGCCGGCGGGCCCCGACGTCTACGACCACGCCCCCGCGGCACCCGCCCCACCACAGCCACCACCACGGCAAAGCGGAGCCGCCGACCATCCGGCACCGGCGAGGCTGGACCCCCCTGCCGTGTACGAACCTCCCGCACCCGCCAGGACCATCCCCTGGCTCTGGATCGGCCTCGCCGCGGCCGTGGTGATGATCGCCGCCGCGGCCGTCACCTACGTGCTCATCTTCGGCCTGCCCTGGGTGCAGCCTCCGCCGGACTCCGCCGGACGCGGCACGCTCGCCCCCGGCCAGGCCACGGCCGTGATCTCCGACGCCCGCATCACCGCCAAGTCGAAGATCTTCCTCACACCCAACAGCACCGGCCCGGGCAATCCGCAGGCCAAGGGCTTGCGGGTGGCGCAGATCCAGGACGGCGGCATGGTCGTCACCACCCTGGACGGCCGGCCGGCCGACGTCGACCAGGCGCTGCCTTTCGACTACCTGGCCATCAACCACGAGGAGGGGCGGCTCGGCGCCGGCCGCTACGTCAGCGGCACGGCCGTGCTCGACGCGTTCACGGCGTCGGCCGACGTCCCGGCCCAGGCGACCGCCGGAGACTCGGCGATCCTGCTCGGCGTGGGCGCGGGCCCGGCTCCCGCCGCGCCGCTGGAGATCAGCAGCCGGAGTCCGGGCGTCTCCTTCGCGGTGTCCACGTCCGGCCTGCAACCGCACCCGGCGGAGCTCCGCTTCCACTGGCTGGTGGTCAACCGTGCGGGTGAAGGCGGTGGCGAGTTCCGCATCATGATGTCAGCCTCGCGCGTGGAGCCCGGCCAGAGCACCGCGACCCTGGCGGTCCCGCAGGCCGCGTCGCCCTGGGTGCTGTTGACCACCGATCATTCACGGCGGGAGGGGCAGGAAGGGCAGGAGACGGGGGCGCACCCGGGCGTCTTCACGATCCAGGCCGAGGACGGCAAGGTCGTGGTCTCCACCATGGACCGCGGGCCTGCGCCCACGGCCGGCGCACCGTTCGGCTGGCTGGTCCTGTGGCCGCGGGCGGAGGCGACCCCGTCGTGACGGCCCCGTTGCTCCACCGCCTGGCGGGCGTGGAACACCGGGTACGGCAGGCGGTGGCCGACGCCCGCACCACGGATCATCACCCGGACGATCCGTTCCGCGGCCTCTACCTGACCGAGCGGGACGTGGAACGCATCCTGTCCACCGGCCGCGCGCCCTTCGACGGCCCCCAGCCGAGCGGGCCGCCCGGAACCTCGCGCCTGGACGTCCTCGCGGCGCGCGCCGGGCTGCTTCCGCTGGATCTGGAGCTGCTCCTGATCGCTCTGGCCCCCGACGTGGACAGCCGCTTCGAGCAGCTGTACGGCTACCTGAACGACGACGTCACCCGCAGGCGCGCGACGGCGGGCCTGGCGCTGCGCCTGGCAGGAGTGCACGAGGCGGCGGCGCCGGGCCGGGCCAGGCTGTCCGCGTCCGGCCCACTGGTGGCCTGCGGCCTGCTCGTGGTGGAAGAGCCCGACCGGCCCTTCCTGTCCCGCGCCCTCCGGGTTCCCGACCGGGTGGTCGCGCACCTCCTCGGCGACGACCGGCCCGACTCCGCCCTGGCCGGCTTCACCTGCCCACCGGAGCCGGCGGTGACGGGACTGCCCGAGACCGACCAGCTGTCCCGGGCGGTGGAGCACGGCATCCGCCTCCTCTACCTCCGCGAGCGTCCGGGAGGCTGCGCCAGGACCCTGGCCGCCTCCGCGCTCACCAGCCCGGTCCTCTGCGCCGACCCCGCCCGCATGAACGGCGCCGCCGACGCCCTGGCGTTGCTCCGCGAGTCGCTGCTGACCGGCGCCGCCGTCCTGCTCGGCCCCGTCGGCCCCGGCACACCCCCGACCGCGGCGCTGGAGGCGCTCGGGCCGCCCGCCGTGCCCGTGCTGGTGCATGGGAGCGGCGAGTGGGATCCGGCCTGGAGCACTGAACCCCCGCTCAGGCTCGACGTGGGTCCCGCCCCGCCCGGCACCCGCCGCGCCCTGTGGTCCAGCGTCCTCGGCCCGGAGGTGGACCCGGCCGCCACCGCCCACTTCACCCTCACCCCCGCCCAAGTACGGCGCGCCGCCCGAGCCGCTCACCTGGCCGCCCTCGCCGAAGAGCTCCCGGTCACCGCCCCCCACCTGCGTTCCGGCGCCCGCGCCCAGAACGCCTCCAGTCTGGAACGACTGGCCCGCCGCATCGAACCGGCCGTCTCCTGGGCCGACCTCGTCACCCCGCCCCCGGTCGTCGCCCAGTTGCGGGAGCTGGCTGACCGCGCCAGGCTGCGGGAGCGGGTGCTGGGCGCCTGGCGGATGCGCACGGGCGGTGGACGCGGGCGGGGCGTCACGGCGCTGTTCGCCGGGGACTCGGGCACGGGCAAGACGATGTCCGCTGAGGTCGTGGCCGCCGAGCTGGGGCTGGACCTGTACGTCGTCGATCTGGCCACGGTCGTGGACAAGTACGTCGGCGAGACCGAGAAGAACCTGGAACGCGTCTTCACCGAGGCGTCCAGCGTCAACGGCGTGCTGCTGTTCGACGAGGCGGACGCCATCTTCGGCAAGCGTTCGGAGGTGCGGGACGCCCACGACAGGTACGCCAACCTCGAGAGCGCCTACCTGTTGCAGCGCATGGAGACGTTCGACGGCGTCGCGATCCTGTCCACGAACCTGCGGGCCAACCTGGACGAGGCCTTCACCCGGCGCCTGGACCTGGTGATCGAGTTCCCGCTGCCCGACGCGGGGCTGCGGCTGGCCCTGTGGGACGCCTGCCTGGGCCCGCTGCTGCCCCGGACGGACGATCTCGACCTTGACTTCCTCGCCTCGGCGTTCGAGCTGGCGGGCGGGCACATCAGGTCCGCCGCCGTGACCGCCGCGTACCTGGCCGCGTCCGCCGACCGGCCGGTGCGCATGGCGGACGTGGTGCGGGCCGTCGCCAGGGAGTACCGCAAGCTCGGCCGGCTGCGCCTGGACCGCGAGTTCGGCCCGTACCTATCCCTCGTCACCGCGGAGGAGGGCCTGCCATGAACGTCACCTGCGGATCATGCGGCCGCGACAACCCCGAAGGCGTCACCACGTGCCAGTGGTGCGGCACCGCACAAGTGTCCGCCCGCCAGCCCCAGACCTCGGTACGGCCCGCCGCCGAACAACGCCGGGGCCTGCGCCTGTCCCTGGAGTCCCGGGAACTGTCCGCCGAGCCGGGCACCACGGTCACCATGGCGGTGACCCTCCACAACACCGGCACCCGCGTCGAGCGCGTGCGCTTCCGCGTGGCGGGCCCGGCGCAGCCGTGGTCGGAGGTGGAGCCGGAGGAGGTGGACGTCTACCCGCAGAGCCCGGTCCGGGGCGAGGTGCGCTTCTCCCCGCCACGCTCCCCCACCTGCCCGTCGGGGCTGTGGGGCTTCGCCGTACTGGCGGAGTCGATGGTGAACCCCGGGCTGAACAAGCACCAGACCGGCACCGTCGACGTCGCCGCCTACCACGCCCTGACCGCCCGCCTGTCCCCCCAGACCAGCCGCGGCCTCGGCACCACCAAGCACACCCTGGTCCTCGACAACCAGGGCAACAGCCCGGAAGAGGTACGGCTGAGCGCCACCGACCCCGAGAACGCCCTGCGCATCGAGCTGCCCGCCCAGGTGACCGCCAACCCCGGCCAGACACCCGTGACCGTACTGATCACGACGGGCGGCGCAGGCGCGCAGATCGCCTTCCACATCACCATCACCTCCTCGCACGGAACGCCCATCGAGGTACAGGGCATGCGCATCGTGCCCGACCCGGAGCCCGCCCACGCCCCTGAGCCGCCTCCGCCACCGCCACCGCCACCGCCACCATCACCGGAGCCTCCACCGCCGCGGCTCCCAGAACCGCCCCGGCGAAGCGGCATGGGCCCGCTGATCGCGACCTTGCTCGGCCTGTTGCTGCTGGGCGCCTGCGGGGCCGGGGCGATCGCGATCCTGTCCCAGCTCAAGGGCAACCCGTTCACGCCGCCGACGGTGGAGCAGTCGGCTCCGCCGTCCCCCTCGGAGAGCATGAGCTCGCCCGAGACCACCGAGCCGGAGACCACCCCACCGGAGACGCCTGAGCCCGAGACCGTTCCCGTACCGAATGTGGTCGGGCAGGACCTGGGGACGGCGATGGCGACGTTGCTGGACGCCGGGCTGACGCCGAAGGCGGCCGACGAGGCGTCGGTCGACGCCCCGGTGATCGAAGCCGACCCCGCGCCCGGCACCCGGGTCGCCCCCGGAACCGAGGTGAACCTCACCGTGGGCTGAGCGCCCCCACCGACCTGGCCGTTGCCCGAAAGGGCAGCCATCGCCGCCCCTTCGCCTGTCCCGGCGCTGCCCCTTCGCCTGTCCCCCTGGCGCTGGGCGAGGGCCGCTCCCGCCCTGCACCCTCGAAGCGAGCAGCCCACGCTTCGAGGGAGTTCCCCATGCACCGGCACGACACGGAGGCCGAGTCCCGTACCCTGGCGCCCGCGAAGCCCGCGGACGGCCCGCACGAGCACCCGCTGCTGGCGTTGCAGCGGGCCGCCGGCAACGCCGCGGTCGCCGGCCTCCTCGACGAGGAGCGCTCCCCCGTCCTGGACGTCGTCGAGTCGGGCGGCACGCCGCTCGACCCGGGGGTGCAGGCGGACATGGAGGCGCGGTTCGGGCAGGACTTCTCCGACGTACGGGTGCACACGGACGCAGCGGCCCACGACTCCGCCCAGGCGGTGAACGCCGGCGCCTACACCGTCGGCTCCCACGTGGTGTTCCAGCGGGACCTGTACAACCCATCCAGCGACGCGGGCCGCCACTTGCTCGCCCACGAACTCACGCACGTCATCCAGCAACGCTCCGGGCCGGTGGACGGCACCGACACCGGCGCGGGTGTGAGCGTCAGCCACCCGGACGACCGTTTCGAGCGTCAGGCCGCGGCCACCGCCGACCAAGTGATGAGCGTGCAGCGCCAGGCAGAGCCCGACGAGGAGGAGACGGTCTGAGTGCACGCCCACGAGCACGACTCCACTGCCCCGCACGACCAGGCCGGCGCGGCCCGCGCCGTCGCGCACGGCCGTGACGGCATCGCCTCGCACGGCATCGACCGCGCGGCGATGCCCCGCTTGCAGCGACTGGCCGGCAACCGGGCGGTGGCCGGCGTCGTCCAGCGCTTCCAGCCCACCCCGGCAGGCGGCGTGGCGCCGCCGACCGCGCCGGTCCCGCCTGGCGCGGCCGTCTCACCCGCCGAGGCGGCTCCGGTGGAGTTACCGCAGGCGGGCCCGGCACGCATCACGTTCTCCTCCGCCCCACGCACCTGGCAGCTCGCCACTCCAGACCTGACCGCGCTGAAGATCGGCAAGGGCAGCCTGTCGACGGGCCCCGTCCCGGCGGGGAAATGGCTCTCCGTCGCTGCCGAAGTCGGCGCCGACGCGCCCCTGCGAGTGGCCAAGACCTCGCTCAGCATCCTTCCGATCAACGGCGAGATCAGCGCGTCCCAGGTGGCCTCCGCACGTGCGCCGAACACCACGGCGGGCGCGATCGGCGCGGCCGTCGGCGGCATCGTAGGCGGCGGGCTCGCGACCCCGGCGCTGACGGCGGGCCCGTTGGGCCTGCCGGTGGTGAAGTGGGCCGCCGAGCAGGGAGGACTGGCAGGAGGGGCGGTCGGTGAGGCGGTGGGCGGCCTCTTCAAGGGCGACACCGTTCTGGAGGCGGCCCTGACCTCGGGCGGCGTCGCCGGGGAGATCCTGTTCGCCTACAGCCCGTGGTTCGCGCTCAAGTTGTCGGCCACAGGGTTCAGCTGGCTGGCCGACGTCGAGGCACGGCTGAACACCAACCTGACGCTGGCCCTCACCGCCGCCGCCAAGCTCGCCGACACGGCGAAGGTGCGGCTCACGTTCCGCGACGGCAGGCTGCTGCACACCGCCTTCAGCGTCCCGCTCACGCTCGAGCTCTCCTACATCTTCGACGCGATGGCGCAGCTCATCGCCGGGCTCACCCTGCTGCCTGTGCTGGACGGCTCGGTGTTCGGCGCGGGCGACGATCCGAACCTCACCCGCGAGGACAAGGGCGTCAAAGCGATGGAGTTCGTGTCCGCGCCCTTCCACCTGTTCGACTTCCGCGGCGGCATCCGTCCCTTCGGCGTGCTCGACCTGGCGAAGGGATCGCCTTTGGAGGTGCGGGGGAGCAAGTTCGGCTTGCCCGACCAGTTCGTGCAGAACATGCTTCCCATGGCGCTGGGTGGCGGGACGTTGCCCACGCGCAAGGACCGGCCCGACTCCGGCGGGAAGGGGCCGGCGAATCCGACGGGGCTCACGCCGGAGGATCCCATCCCGATGACGTGGTTCAAGCCGCTGGATATGTACCCGAAGGCCGTCACCATCCCGAAGGACCGCAAAGGCAACCCGATCACGATCCGGATGTTCCCCCACCGGGAGGTGGACGGACTGGACATCGGCGTCGACCAGTACTGGCCCTACGTGGGCAGGAAGATCCGCAAGACACAGCGGCCGCGCGGCGGCGGCGAGAAGAAGTTCGCCAGGGATCTGGAGGCGCACGGCTGCGAGGTGGTGTTCCCGACGGTCGGCAAGCGAAGGCAGTTCGACTTCACCGACATCGACCACGTGCTGGACCTTTTCTGGGACGGGCCCGACGACGAGACCAACCTTTGGCCGCTGGAACGGGCGACGAACCAGCTCGCGGGCAGCAGGAACCTCACGCAAGAGGTGGTCTGGGCGTTGCGGAAGGGCGGGCAAGCCCGGCCCACGCCTCTGGGGGCGGTTCCGAGGAACAGGTGGTTCGTCATCCGCGACTTCCAGGACCCCCGCTGAGGTTGCCCCTTCGGGCAGCGCGCGGTGCCCGAAGGGGGGTACGGAGGGACGCTGTGCGGGACCGTGCCGGATCGGATTCTTGAAAGGACCGATCCGAAACGGAGAACAGCATGCCAACCTACCTGTCACCTGGTGTCTACATCGAAGAGGTGGAGGCCGGAGCGCGGCCCATCGAGGGCGTGGGGACGGCTGTCGCGGCGTTCGTCGGGTTCGCGGCGCGGGGGCCGTTCAACACGCCGACGCTGGTGACGAGTTGGAGCCAGTTCGCGCAGACGTTCGGCGAGTTCGTCGAGGGCTGCCACCTGGCCCACGCCGTGTACGGCTACTTCCTGAACGGCGGCGGCACCTGCTACGTCGTCAGGATCGGCGGCAACGGCTCCCAGCCGGAGATCACCGGCCCTCAGGCGGAGCTGGGCGGCTACCGGGTGATCGCCAAGGAGGGCGGCGGCCGGGCCGAGCTGGTCGTCGAGGTCACCGAGGCGCCGGCCACGGAGGGGCAGTCACCGGACGACCGCTTCACGCTGGTGGTCAAGCGCGGCGGGAAGGTGCAGGAGACCTTCGAGAGCGTCACGGTACGGCGGGGCAAGGACAACGTGGCCACGGCCGTACGGGAGAAGTCCAGGCTCATCACGTTGGAGGAGATCGGCGCCGCCGTGCCGGCCAAACCCGCGCCTCAGAGCGTCACCCTGCGCACGCCGCCGGCCGCCCCGCCGGTCCCCGCCCGCGTCGGCGCGGACGAGTACGTAGGTGACGTGGCCGGCCGGAGCGGGCTCGGCGGGCTGGAGGCCATCGACGACATCACCATGGTGGCCGTGCCCGACCTGATGGGGGCGTTCGAGCGGGGAGCCATCGACCTGGAGGGCGTCCGGGCCGTGCAGGACGCCGTCGTCGCGCACTGCGAGTCGATGGGCGACCGGATGGCGATCCTGGACCCTCCGCCCGGGCTGAACGCGCAGCGGGTCAAGGAGTGGCGCAACGACGTGGCCGGGCTGGACAGCCGGCACGCCTGCCTGTACTACCCGTGGATCAAGGTGTTCGACCCGGCCTCCAACACAAGCAGGTTCGTGCCGCCGAGCGGTCACATGGCCGGGATCTGGGCCCGCAACGACACCCAGCGCGGCGTGCACAAGGCCCCCGCCAACGAGGTGGTGCGCGGCGCGATCGCACTGGAGGTCCAGCTCACCAGAGACGAGCAGGAGCGGCTGAACCCCGACGGCATCAACTGCATCCGCGCCTTCTCCGGCCGTGGCATCCGCGTCTGGGGCGCTCGCACGCTCTCCTCCGACCCGGCCTGGCGCTACCTCAACGTGCGCCGCCTGTTCAACTACCTGGAGGAGTCGATCCTGAACGGCACGCAGTGGGTGGTGTTCGAGCCCAACGACGACGCGCTGTGGGCCAGGATCCGCCGGACCGTCGCGGCGTTCCTCGTGCTGGAGTGGCGCAAGGGCTCGCTGTTCGGGCTCACTCCCGACGAGGCCTTCTACGTCAAGTGCGACAGAGAGACCAACCCGGCCGAGAGCATCGACGCCGGGCACGTCATCTGCGAGATCGGCGTGGCGCCCGTGAAGCCCGCCGAGTTCGTCGTCTTCCGGCTCGCCCAGATGTCGGGCGGCACCAGCCTCATCAGCGAATAACCCCAGGAGCATGCCATGGCACTTCCCGAGATGGACACCTCCGTCGGCCACTCCTTCGGCCTGGAGATGGACGGCATCGTCATCAAGCAGATCAGCGAGGTCTCCGGCCTGAAGATGGAACAGGACGTCATCGAGCTGAAGCAGAACACCGCCGACGGCAAGTACGTCATCAAGAAGCTCCCCGGCCGGCCCAAGCCCGCCGACGTGACCCTGACCAGGGGCCTCACCGACGACCAGAACTTCGAGAAATGGGCCAAGGAGGCCCAGTTCGGGCGCATGAACACGGCCCGCAAGGGCGGCGCGATCATCGTCTACGACTTCGAGAACAACCCGATCAAGCGCTACAAGCTGCACAACGCCTGGCCCAAGAGCCTGGAGATCGGCACCTTGAAGGCCGGTGACAACAGCGTGCTCATCGAGAAGCTGGTGATCACCTGCGAGCAGATCGAGGTCGAGTAGGCATGCGCCGCGTCCTGGCTGTGTCCCCGCCCCCGGCCGAGCCCGCGCGGCTGCGGACGGAGTTCACGTTCACGCTGCCGCGCGGGTACGTCGACGAGTCCGGCACGGTCCACACCGACGGGGTCATGCGCCTGGCGACGGCCCGCGACGAACTGGTCCCGCTCCGGGACGACCGCGTCAGGGAGAACCCCGCGTACCTCACGGTGGTGCTCCTGGGCCGGGTGGTCACCCGCATCGGCACGATCAACGACGTCCACCCCGGCCTGATCGAGAACCTCTTCGCCACGGACCTGGCGTTCCTGCAGGACCTGTACCGCCGCGTCAACAGCGAGGGCCACACCAGGGCGGCGGTGGCCTGCCCAGGCTGCGGCGCCGAGTTCGCGGTAGACGTCTCGGGCAGCCGCCTGGGGGAATCGTGACCGTCCCGGAGCAGCGCCTGCACGACGAGATCGCCTACCTCGCCTACCACTTCCACTGGGCGCTGGAGGACATCCTCGACCTTGAGCACGCCGACCGGGCCCGTTACGTGGCGGCCATCTCCGCCCTCAACTCGGAAAGGTGATCGTCCATGCGCTGGCCCTGGTCCCGCCGCCGTTCCACGGCCCCTCCGCGGCCGGCCCCGGAGTGGCCTTCGCTGCCGCCCCTCCAGCGCGTCATCGGCTCCCATCCGCTGACGATCCCGCCGGAGGCGTTCGCGGCGTCGCTGGCGGCCTGGCAGAACCCGTCCCGCCTGGCGCCTTTGGCGCATGACCTGTCGCCTGACGCCCCATCCGGGCTCCTCCACGATCTGGCCATGCCCCTGCCCGGCACGCCCCGCCGCCCCGTCCTCCCAGCCGCTCCCACGCCCCACAACCCCACGTCGGCTCCCCCGGCCCACAATCCCACTGTCGATTCCCCAATCCAGCGCTCCCCCGACGTTCTGCCGGACCGGCTACCCGGTGATGTCCCTTCCGTCGCGTCGTACGAGCGACCTGCCGAGGCCCCAGCCGCCGCGCCCGTTCAGCGGTCGGTCGTCGACGCCACCGGCACACCGGCACCCCCGGCCCCACCGAAGAATGCCACCGGCACAGCTCTCCGCGTCCCGCCGCAGGAGGCCGACGAGCCGCCCGGCGGCCCGCTCCCCACCTCCCGGATGACCGGCCTCGAAGGCGAGACCTCCGTCACCCTCGGCGCGCCGCCCACGGTCCCGGGTGAAGCGCAGGGTGCACCGCCGGGCCCCATCGAGGCAGAGGACGCGCCCCCGGTACGGACCGGCGGCCTCGTTCCCGCCCTTCTCCAGCGCTCGGCCGCCACACCGCCCCAGCGGACGCTCGGGGACCGGGCCCCCGCTCCATCCACGGACGCACCGGCCCACGCCGCCGCCCCGCCGCCCGAAGACCCGTCCCCAACCCCTCGTACGCCCCGCCTCGGCCTCGGCGCTCCGATCACGGCCACCGCAACCCCACCCCAAAGGCCGGCAGAGGCCACCGCAACGCAAGTCCAGCGCACAGCCCGCCAGCGATCAGCCGGAGGCTCGCCTGCGGAGTCACCCCACGGCGCGCCAGGAGAGCCCGCCGCACCCCGGCTCCGCTCACTCGGTGGGCCTGACCAGCCCCACCCGCACCCGCAAGCCGTCCAACCCTCGCCCACCCGCCGCCTCGGCCTCGGGGCCCCGATCGCGACCGCGACCACCGCCCACCTCGCGATCCAGCGAAGCCACACCGACCCCCTGACGGACCCCGCCGTGCCCGAGGACCCGACCATCCCCATGCACCGCCCCGCCGACCTTCCCCATCCCCCCGACGAAGACCTGCCTCTCCCCGTCGTTCCCGTCCTCGACCCCCCACCTCCAGAACCAGCGGGCCGCACCCTCCCCACCCTGGCCACCACGCCCCCGCTCCAGCCCTTCACCATGACCGTCCAACGCCGGCCCCCTGCAGCCCACGAGCCCCGCCCCACCGCTCCACGTCCCACCGCTCCACTCCCCGTCCAGCGCCAAGAGCCCGCCATGGCCTCCATCACCTTCACACCGCCGACCCCGCCCGTGTCCGCGCCCCTCCCGCCACAACCGGTCCAGCGAACCGTTGAGGCCCCCGACCCGGCCCCGCCCGTGCCCGAACCGCAGGTCGTCACCCCGGCCACCGCACCCGTCGCCACCATCTCCACCATCTCCACACCCCCCGCCGCCCCCACGGACGACGACCTCGTCAAGAAGCTCATCGACCCGCTCCTACGCCGCATCAGGGCCGAATTGCGGCTCGACCGGGAGCGGCGCGGACACTTGCTCAACCTCCCCGGATAGGTGAGAGATGACCGACCAGGACATCGCGATCGCGGTGTGTTTCGTGCTCACGATCGACGGACACCCGCTCGGCGCGTTCACCAGTTGCGAGGGGCTCGGCTGCGAGCTGGTCATGGAGCAGCGCGAGGAGGGTGGCAACAACGGGTTCGTCCACCAGTTGCCCACCCGCGTGAAGTACAGCAACGTCAAGCTGTCACGGCCGATCACGGAGGCGAGCAAGGAGTTCCCCACGTGGTTCGCCAAGGTGGATCGGGGCGTGGCGGCCCGTACGGCGACGATCGAGGCCAAGACCCCGGACGGGCGGCTGATCACCAGCTGGGGGCTGCGGCATGTGCTGCCGGTCCGCTGGACCGGCCCGCAGTTCGCGGCCGACTCGGCCAAGGTGGCCACCGAGACCATCGAGCTGAGCCACCAGGGCTTCTTCGGGCCAGGATGGGGTGGCTGAGCCATGTCGTCACCCGTCGCGTTCGCCGCCGCCGCGCCGCCTGCGCAGCAGGAGAACGCGCCTCCGGCCAGTCTCAAGAAGGCCTACCTGGAGCTGCGCAAGCCGCCGACCGGCGGCGGCACGGCCAAGCCCGGAGAGCGATATGACCAGATCGCGTTCGACTTCAACCCCAAGGAGCTGTCGTTCAGCAAGGCTGCGAAGTGGAAGCGCAGCCCTCAGCGCAACGCCAAGAAGAGCGGCGTCCCGGAGTTCCAGGGCGCGGACCCGGCCAAGCTCCAGCTGGAGATGTTCTTCGACGCCACCGACACCATGGGCGACAAGGTGGTCAAGGCGGTCGAGAAGCTGTTCGCCTGCGTCGTGCCGACCGACCAGACGCTGGGCGACAAGCGCGGCTCGCCGCCGTGGGTGGTGCTGCGCTGGGGCGTGCTGAACAGCTTCACCGCCATCGTCACCAACGTCACTGCCAAGTTCACGCTCTTCACCCCCGGCGGGCTGCCGGTGCGTGCGGTCTGCACCGTGGATCTGGAGGAGATCGCGGGCGCCGAGCCGCGCCAGAACCCGACCTCCGGTGCCCCCGCCACCCATGACGTGCACCTGGTGGTCACCGGCGACACCCTGGCCGGGATCGCCTACCGCGCCTACGGCGACCCGGCGCTGTGGCGTCCGCTGGCCCGGGCCAACGCCATCGACGACCCCATGCGGCTGCGTCCGGGCACCCGGCTGTTGCTGCCGTCCAGGGAGGAGCTGGGTCATGGCCAATGAGGTGTTCGCCAGCACGCTGCTGGTCGAGGTCGAGGGCTCGCCGCTGCCCGCGGACGTGGCCGTGTTGCTGGCCGAGGGCTATGTCGAGGACAGCGTCAACCTGCTCGACGTGTTCGTGCTCCGCTTCCGTGACCCCGACAAGACCGTGCTGGCCAAGGGCCGCTTCACCATCGGCGCCAAGGTACGGCTCAGCGTCCGCACCTCCGACCCCGGCGCCCCCGAGACTCTGGTGACCGGCGAGGTGACCGCGGTGTCGATCGACTTCGACCAGGCCGGGACCTTCACCGAGGTACGCGGCTACGACGAGGCCCACCGCCTGACCCGTGGCCGGCGCACCGCCGCCTACCCGGGCATGACCGTGGGCGACGTGGTGCGGAAGGTGGCGCAGCGGGCGGGCCTTCAGCCCGGCGAGATCGACCAGGTGCCGGAGATCGGCGGTCGGGAGCACGTCCAGCTCAGCCAGGTGGGGCAGAGCGACTGGGAGTTCCTGTCCGGGCTGGCCCGCCGGGTGGGCGCCAGGGTCAGGGTCGCGGCGAACAGGCTCTCCTTCGTCCTGCTCAGGCCGCCCGCGGGCGCCCCGGCCGGCGAGGCACGGGCGGAACGTGACCCTCTGGTGCTGGAGGCCGGCTCCTCGCTGCTGTCGCTGCGCGCGCACGTGTCGGCGATGGAGCAGCCGGCCCAGGTCGAGGTACGCGGCTGGGACGTCGAGCAGAAGCGGGAGATCGTGGCCTCGGCGGAGCCCCGGCTGGCCGAGGCCACGATCTCGGGGGTGGACCCGGCCGGGTTCGGCTCGACGTTCTCGGCGCCGCCGTACGTGGTGGGTGACAGCCGCCACCGCACGCAGGCGGACGCCCGCGCACTGGCCGACGCGCTGGCGGCCGACCTGGGCGGCGGCGCGGCCGAGGTGGAGGGCGTGGCCAGAGGCAACCCGAAGCTGCGGGCGGGCACGGCGGTGGCGCTGGCCAACGTGGGCGCGCCGTTCGACGGCAAGCACACGCTGACCGCGACCCGGCATGTCTTCTCGCCGTCCGGCTACCAGACGACGTTCACGATCTGCGGCCGCCAGGACCGCACCCTGTACGGTCTCGCGGCAGGCATGCCCGCCGCGGCCCAGGGGCCCGTGTCCGCCGTCGCCCAAGGGCTCGTCCCCGCCATCGTCAGCGACGTCAGGGACCCCATGAACCTGGGCCGTGTCCGCCTGGTCATGCCGTGGCTCAGCGCCGACTTCACCAGCGGCTGGGCCAGGGTCGCGCAGCCGGGCGCGGGCGCCGGGCGCGGGGCGGTCCTGCCGCACGAGGTGGGTGACGAGGTGCTGGCCGGATTCGTGCACGGCGACGTGGACCATCCGTACGTGCTCGGCGGCCTGTTCAACGGCGTGGACGCGCTGCCGTCGCTGTCCGCCCCGCTGATCGACTCCGGCGGGCAGGCCGGCGTGCGGGCGCTGGTCTCCCGTACGGGACATCGCGTGGAGCTGGTCGAGGACGGCGGGATGCTGATCCAGACCGGAGACGGGCGGCTGAGCGTCGAGCTGGACCAGAAATCCGGAAAAGTCATGATCAAAGGCTCGGCTGGCGTGGCCGTGGACGCGGGCGCCGGCTCCCTGGAGCTGAGCGGCGCGCGCGTCTCGATCAGCGGCAAGGCCGAGGTCACGGTCAAGGGCGCGCAGGTGAGGATCAACTGAGATGCCGTTCGCCGCGCGGGTGGGCGATCCCACCGACCATCCCGGTCTCGTCAGCGGGCCCGGCGTGCCTACCGTGCTCATCGGCGGCCTGCCCGCGGCCACGCTGACGACCATGCACGCCTGCTCGTTCCCCTCCCCCGTCACCCCGCACCCGCCCACGCCGATCGTGGGCCCGGGCAGCGCCACCGTGCTCATCGGCGGCCTGCCCGCGGCCCGCGTGGGCGATCGCGCCGGGTGCGGGGCGGGGATCGTGATGGGCTGTCCCACGGTGTCGATCGGAGGATGACCATGGATTTCATCGGCGCGGGCTGGGCCTTCCCCGCACGTACCGACGCGACGGGCTCGGTCGCCCTGGTGCGGGGCGGGGAGGAGATCGTGGAGAGCATCCGGCTGATCCTCGGCACCGCGCCCGGTGAGCGTCCCATGCGGCCGGAGTTCGGCTGCGCGATCCATGACCTGGTCTTCGCGCCCGCGGACGCGGGCACCGCCGGTCTGATCGCCTACGAGGTACGGCTGGCGCTCGAACGCTGGGAGCCGCGCATCGAACTGGACGACGTACGGGTCGGCTTCGGCGGGTCCGATGCCGGGCTGCTGCTGATCGACGTCAGGTACTCCATCCGCGGCGACAACGACCCACGGAACCTGGTCTTCCCCTTCTACGTCATCGGAGACCACTGATGCCCCTGCCTGCCCCCAACCTCGACGACCGCCGTTTCCAGGATCTCGTGGACGAGGCGAAGCGGCTGGTCCAGCAGCGCTGTCCGGAGTGGACCGACCACAACGTGTCCGACCCGGGCGTGACGTTGATCGAGACGTTCGCGTTCATGGTGGACCAGCTCCTCTACCGCCTCAACCGGGTGACGGACCTGCACTACCTGCGCTACCTGGAGCTGATCGGCGTCAGGCTGTTCCCGCCCACGGCGGCGCGCTGCGACGTGACGTTCACCCTCTCGGCCGCCCGGGAGCAGGACGTGGTCGTCCCGCAGGGCACCCAGGTGTCCACGGCTCCGAAGGAGGGCCAGGAGCCGATCGTGTTCACCACCGAGTCCGAGCTCGTCGTACGGCCCAGTTCCCTGCGCCGGCTCCTGACCGCGGGCCCCGTGGCCGAGCCGGTGGACAGGACCGAGGACCTGCTCAGCGGCAGCACCGTGGACTGCTTCTCGGCCAAGCCTGAGCCCGGCGACGCCATGTACCTGGGGCTGCCCGACGCCGTGCCGGGCTGCACACTGCTGGTGCGGGTCGAGTGCACGGTGGCGGGCGCGGGCGTGGATCCGCGCGACCCGCCGCTGGAGTGGCAGGCCTGGACGGCCGAGGGCTGGCTGGCCTGCGACGTGGAGCGGGACACCACGGGCGGGCTGAGCCGGGAGGGCGAGGTGCTGTTGCACGTTCCCGCTGGGCACGCGGGCTCGATCCTGGCCGGGCAGCGGGCCGGCTGGATCCGCTGCCTGACCACCCCCGCCCGTCCCGGCCAGCCGTTCTACACGGCGTCGCCGCGGCTGGAGGCGGTGCGGGTCTGCACGGTGGGCGGGACGGTGGCGGCCTGCCACGCGGACTTCGTCAGGGACGAGGTGCTGGGATCAGCCGAGGGGGTGCCGGGGCAGCGGCTCGCCGTCCAGCGGACGCCGATGGTCGCGGGCGCGGGACCGCTGGCCGTGGAGGTGGACGGCCAGGAGTGGACGGAGGTGTCGTCGTTCGCCGAGTCGGGTCCCGAGGACCGGCACGTGGTGGTGGACCGGGTGGCGGGCGAGGTCCTCTTCGGGCCCGCGATCCGGCAGCAGGACGGGACGCTGCGGCACTACGGGGCGGTGCCGCGGAAGGACGCGGTGATCCGGGTCCCGCTGTATCGGACGGGCGGCGGAAGGCGCGGCAACGTGTCCCGCGGGGTGCTGACCGTGCAGCGGGACCCGGTGCCCTTCGTCTCGACGGTCACCAACCGCCGCCCCGCGTCCGGCGGCGTGGACGCCGAGTCGGTGGACGACGCCGCGGTGCGTGGCCCCCTGGTGCTGCGGACCCGGGACAGGGCGGTGACGGTCGAGGACTACGAACAGCTGGCCCGCGAGGCGGCCCCGGACGCGGCCCGGGTGCGGTGCGTGCCGGTGAGCTCGCCGGGCGAGGCGGTGCGGGTGCTGCTCGTGCCGTCGGTGCCCGAGCCGCGGGAGATGCGGTTCGAGGAGCTCAAGCCGCCGCCCGAGCTGCTCGCCCGGGTCACGGCCTTTCTCGACGAGCGCCGGTGCGTCGGGGCGCGGGTGGTGGTCGAGCCGCCCTTCTACCAGGGCATCACGGTGGTGGCCAAGCTGCGGACGCGGGGTCCGCGGGAGCCGTTGCGGGCTCGTGCGCTGGCCGCGCTCAACGCCTATCTGAACCCCCTGATCGGCGGCCCGAACGGGGACGGCTGGCCGTTCGGGCGGCCGGTGCAGACGGGGGAGGTGTTCGCGGTGCTGCAGCAACTGCCGGGCGTGGAGCTGGTGGACGAGGTGCACCTGTTCAAGGCCGACCCGGTCAGCGGCGACCGCGGCACGGCCGTGCCCCGCATCGACCTGGCCAGGAACGGCCTGGTCTTCTCCTACAACCACCAGGTCAAGGTGACCACATGAGAACGGCGCTGCCCGGGCGGCGCAGCCCGCATCCGATCGGCGCGGCTCTGCCCGCCCTGTACGCCGACGACGGCTACGTCCAGCGCCTTACATCGGCTCTGGACGAGGTGCTCGCGCCGGTCTTCCTGACGCTGGACTGCCTGGACGGCTACCTCGACCCGGCGCTCGCTCCGGAGGACTTCCTGCGCTGGCTGGCCGGCTGGGTCGGGGTCGAGTCGGACGAGCGCTGGAGCACGGCCCAGCTCCGCGCGATCGTGGCCGCGGCCGTGGGGCTGCACCGGCGCCGGGGGACGTTGTCCGGGCTGGCGTACCTTCTCCGTACGCTGGCCGACCCGGACGTGGAGGTGCTGGACACCGGGGGCTGTTCCTGGTCGGAGACGCCGAACGGGTCGCTGCCCGGATCCGCCGGGGCACAGCTGATGGTCAGGGTGACCAAGGCCGAGGTGGACCTCGACTGGCTGCGGCTGCTGGCGGCGATCTCCGTGCCCGCGCACGTGCGGGTCACGGTGGTCGGGCCCGGCGCGGGGCCGGCCGATCAGGCCTCGTAGGGATCCTCCAGCGCCGCGAGGGCCTCGTTGTAGCGGCGGCGGGCCCTGGCCACGCCCATCACGTCGCCGCGCTCCCGGTTCGCCTCGATGAGCAGCCGCCAGCCGTCGTCGTAGTACTCATCGATCTCCAGGCAGCGGGTGGCCGCGGCGACCGCCTCGTCGCCGCAGCCGCGGCTCAGCTCGGCCGCGGCCAGCTCGGCCGCCGACCTCGCCGCCTGGTAGCGCAGGATCGATCGCTCGTGCAGCACCCATTCGGCGGGTCCGTCCTCAGGCAGCAGGTCGCCCGTGTAGGCCGCGACCGCGGCCCGCAGGGCGGGGATCCGCGCGTCGGGATCCCCCATGCGCCGTGCCCGTTCCGCCGCCGCCACCGAGACCCGGAACAGCTGCACGTCGCACGCCGCTCCGGCGGGCAGGTCGAGCAGGTACGCCTCGCCCGACCGGCCCACCATGCCGTGCCCGGTGTGCTCGGTCAGCAGCCTGCGCAGGGTGGACACCGCGACGTGCAGGCTGCGTATGGCGGTGGCCGGTCCGGCGTCGGGCCACAACGCCTCGATCACCTGCTCGCGGTGCACCGGCCGCCCGGTGTGCACCGCCAGCAGGCGGAGCAGCGTGCGGGCGCGCCGCCGTACCTGAGACAGGTCGACCGGCGCGCCGCCGACCTCGACGATGAAGGAGGAGAAGCAGCGGAACGTTACCTTCGGACCCATGACGCCCCCCAGGGATCGTGCCATCACAGCGTCAGACCTCGGGGCACCATCCTTGATGCAGGGCTGGGCCGGTTTTCCGCAGCCGAAGGCCCGCCACCACCAGCCCGGCGGCGGTCAGTGCCGTGCCCCATCGCGCCCAGTTGCCCATCTCTCTCGCTCCCTGTGTCCGGTGCTTCCCGGCCTCCAGGCTGACGGCCAGGCACAGGTGGCGCATGAGTAGGCATTACCCAAGTGCGGAGGGGGCGTGGAGCAGAAACCCGAACGTACGCCTAGGCCCCGATGGCCGAGAACGACCAGCCCGTGGCCTGATGGAGCGGGTCCGGTGGCATGGCGGCGCGGGCGTCGCGCAGCGCGGCGGCGGGTCCGAGGCCGCGCCGCAGGCCATCGTGCAGGGCGATCATCAGCGGCACGACGGCGTCGTCGTTGACGGGCACGCAGCTCGCCACGATGCCCGCGGTGCCGAGCGGCAGCAGCGCCGCCGCCAGCCCGAGCAGCTCGTCACCGCCGACGGGCTCCAGGCGACCGGCGTCGCATGCCGACAGGATGATCTGGTGAGGCGCGCGGCGTAACCGTTCCAGGTCGTGCACGGTGAGGGGGCCGTCGTCGAGCCGGAGCGAGGAGAACATGGGGCTGTCGGCGCGGAAGGCGCCGTGCGCCGCGATGTGGGCGACGCGGCAACCGTCGATCTCCTTCAGCACCCGCTGCGCGGCGGCCTCGCCCCGCTCCAGTACGGTCGCGGACCCGTAGGCGGCGGCCAGCGAGGGCACCTCGGCGCCGAGCCCGGCCCCTCTGACCAGCACCACCCGGTCCTCCAGCGGCCGTAACCGGCCTGCCCGCAGCCACACCTGCGCGGACGGCGACACGCTCACCGCCCGGTCCCGCAGCGACGGCAGCAACGCCCACGGCACCCCGTGCAGCCGCCCCGGCGGCACCACCACGACCGGCCCCTCCCCCAGTACGGCCCCGCCGAACAGCACCTCCTCCAGCCGCCGCCCGCACTCCTCCAGCAACCCCAGCCCGACGTCGCCGCCGTAGGCCAGCCGCCGCAGCTCGGCACAGGCGTGGTCGGCCTCAAGCGCCGCCTCCGCCAGCCGTCCGGCCCCGTACTCCCGCACCCGCCCGCGCCCGCACACCAGCACCCGCAGCTCACCGTCGACGGACACGAGCTCCACCAGCCACCCATCGCCCAGCCGTCCGAGCAGCTCGCGCACGTCGAACCGCGGACCCGCCACGCCGGAGCTCCCGTTGGCCGCCAACGTGTGCGCCCGGATCTCCCGCTCCAGCCGCGCCTGCTCCCGCCGCAACGTCTGGACCGGCCCGCCCGCGGACCTCGCGGCCTCCAACCGGCTGGAGATCTCACGGAAGGCCGTCAGATCACGGAGCAGCTCGGGATCGGCGGGCGGGCGCGGTGACGGCACCGCGAGGGCGTGCGCCCGCCACCGCTCGCTCCACTCCAGCAGTCGCCGCGGGCCACCCCCCTCGCGCCTGATCACCCGCTGCGCCAGCGTCACCAGCTCCGCTCCCTGCCCTGCCGCCCTGGCCCGCAACTCGGAGGCACCCAGGGTCATCCGGTGCTCGTCCAGCAGGTCCAGCCCTCGGTGACAGGCCGCGAACACCTCCTTGCCGTTCCCCGCCGTCTCGGCCAGGAGCGCCTGCGCCAGCCAGCCGTCCACCCGGGCGAACGCCGGTCCGCGGAACCGCCCCTGGGCCGCCGCTGCGAGCTGCACGCGTGCCTCCCCGGTGCGGCCCAGCGCCATGGCGATCCGCCCCGCCAGCAAGTGCGCCTGCGCGGCGTCCGGTGACCCCAGCTCCGCCAGCCGGGTGGCGAGCGCTCCGGCCTCCCGCGCCCACCGTCCCGACACCTCACCCCTGGCGAACCGGGTCTGGAGCAGCACCGATCGAGCCTGCGCCGACCACCACTCCCGCCCCTGCCGGGTGAAGGACCGGTAGGCGGCCCCCGCCCTGGCGATCGCCGTCTCAAGATCCCCGCAGGCGGCGGCCGCCCGCGCGGCGGCCAGCAGCAACTCAGCCCGGCGCGAACGCGCCCCGCCCAGCCGGTCGAGCCGCGCGATCGCCGCGTCGGTCTCCCGTACCGCGTCTCGTGCCAGCCCGGCGGCCAGCAGCACCGCGCACCGCTCGATGGACAGCACGTACGCCGGAGTGCCCAGCTCGGCGAAGCGCCGCTCCGCCGCCGCGAGGTGGTACAGCGCCGCGGGCAGGTCGCCGGAGCGGAACGCGGCCAGCCCTCGGTTCTCCACCGCGATGGCCTTGTCGTGCTCCTGGCCGGTGGTCTCCCACAGCCGCTCGGCGGCCGCGAAGTCGCTCTTGGCCCGCTCGGCGGACCCCATCGCCAGGCAGAGCGTGCCCCTGAGCGTGAGCGCGCGCGCCGTCCAGATGACGTCCCCGGCCCTGCGCAGGATGGGCAGCGCGCGGCGCACGTCGGCCAGCGCTTCGCCGTACCGGCCGAGCACCCACATGGCGTAGGCCCGCCGGAACAGCACGCGTGCCAGAGACTCGCCGGAGGCCAGCTGGACGCCCCTGCTCAGCGCGTCCAGGCTCTCCCTGGTACGGCCGGCGTGCACGTAGGCGACGCCCAGCGCCGCCAGCACGTCCGCCTCCCGATCCGCCGAGCGGGACCGGGCGGCCAGCGCACGGGCGCGGCGCAGATGGCTGAGCCCGCGGGCCAGCTCGCCGAAGTCGCGTTCCCAGATGCCGATCACCTGGTGGGCGATGGAGGCGTCGTACGGCCCTGGCTCGGCGGCGAGCAGCGCCCGGGCGCGATCGAGCGCCTCTCTCGGGCGCGCGAAAACCAGGGGAAGCAACTCAGCGACTCCCACGCTTCCCGAGGTCACGGATCAATGCTAAACGTGAGGAATACGTATCAAGGTGGGGGCGCCTGGATCGTTCTCATAAAGTCTCATTCGCTTCGAGAACCAAGGGGACACCCATGGCGCCGCGACGTTTCCTGGAGCAGTTCGAGCAGATCAAGCGCTCACAGGACTTCCCTGTGGCCTACACCGCCGACGGCGGCGAGGGGTCCTTCATTTACCAGAAGGGCTGTTTCGTCACCGCCAGCCACGAGGCCGACGTGGTCGAGGACCTCATCGCGACCGACCACCCAGAACTGGTGCCCACGGTGCGCCGGCGGGTGGTCAGACAGGGGACCGGGGTGACCGTGATCGAGATCGGCGACCCGGGGCGGGGCAACGACACCGGCGACCCGGACGTCGAGCTGGCCCTGAGCACGATCAACCACGGGCGCGCGGTGCCGATGGCCACCAGGATGCACATCGTCGGCATCGCCGACGTCAATTCCTGCCCCAACGACGAGCCGGAGCCGGTCGAACCGTACGGCGTCGAGCAGCTCAACCCACGGCTGGCCGACCGGATCACCACCTCCCAGGAGGTGCGGGTCGCGGTGGTCGACACCGGACTCGTCTCGGACTACAGCTCGCACGCCTGGATGAGCGAGGACGTGCACGGCCTCGGCAGGCCCGTCGAGGTGGGAGCGGACGGAGAGCTCCTGCAGTACGTCGGCCACGGCACCCACATCGCCAGCATCATCAAGGCGGTGGCG
This sequence comes from Nonomuraea polychroma, assembly GCF_004011505.1. Lineage (NCBI taxonomy): Bacteria > Bacillati > Actinomycetota > Actinomycetes > Streptosporangiales > Streptosporangiaceae > Nonomuraea > Nonomuraea polychroma. Next base: position 1,484,799 of record NZ_SAUN01000001.1, on the reverse strand, counting down.
CCGAACGCCGTCGTCTGGGTGGACAACGTGCTGGCGGGCGGCAAGGCAGGCACCGCGACCGAGGAGGTGCTGGCGGAGCGCCTCATGTGGATCCTGGAGAACGAGAAACCGCACATCATCAGCCTGTCGGCCGGAACCAACACTCAGGGCGCGAGCGAACTGAAGTCCATGAAACTCTTCATGGACGCGCTGAAGGACAGCAGCACGATGTTGGTGGCCGCCGCCGGGAACAACGCCAGCACCCTCCCCTTCTACCCGGCCGCGTACGCGAAACTGCCCGCGTACCGGGACGCGGTCCTCTCGGTCGGCGCCCTGCGCAGCGACAACACGGACATGGCGTGCTTCTCCAACCGGGGCGACTGGGTACGGGTGTACGCCCCCGGCGAGCGGCTAACGGCGGCCTTCACCACCGCTCCCTACCGATATCAGCACTCCACGTCGGACCGCTGCCTGCACGGCACCGAAGACTATCCCTGCACCTGCCAGGCCCCACGCCACACCGGGGCGCTGTCGGCGGACCCGACCAGCGCCAACGCGACCGGGTTCACCGGGCTGGCCCGCTGGAGCGGCACCTCCTTCTCCACGCCGTGCGTGGCCGGCATGCTGGTCAACCAGATGCTTGCCACGAAGGAGGAGGATCCGCGCGAGGCCGCCAAGGCGCTGCTGGACTGCTACACCGTCCAGGTTCCGACCACGGACGGGCAACTGCCCTCGCTCCTGCCGCCCACTTGGACTAGTTTCAGCTACCAAGAGGCCTGACGCATAGGAAGTCCACGTGGATCACGAGTCGACCGGGGAACTGTTCCAGGCCGCCGTAGGCGGAGACGCGGCGGCCTGGAAGGCCCTCGTGGAACGGCTCAGCCCTCTGGTCTGGTCCGTGATTCGCGCGCACGGCCTGTCCCGCACCGATGGCCAGGAGGTCTTCCAGACGACCTGGTTCCGTCTGGCGCAGCACCTGCGCAGGATTCGTGAGCCGGACAAGGTCTCCTCCTGGCTGGCCACCACCGCCCGCAACGAGTCTCTCAAGGCGTTGCGGGCGGCGCGCCGGTTCACCCTCTCCGACGACGTCGAGACGTTGGAGTGGGCGGCCGACGAGCACACGCCCGAGCAGGCGGTCATCGCATCGGAGGAGGCCGTGGTGCAGGCCGAGCGGGCCAGGCAGCTCTGGAAGGCCTTCCAGGAACTCGGCGAGAACTGCCAGCGGCTGCTGCGGGTGCTGATGGGCTCGCCGCCGAGCAGCTATCGGGAGGTCGCCGTCGCGCTCGACATCGCGGTCGGCTCGATCGGCCCGATGCGGCAGCGCTGCCTGCGGCGGCTCCGTGACCTGCTGGCGGAACGAGGCGTCCGATGACCGACGACGACCGGCTCGAAGCCGACCTCCGAAGGGCTGCCGACATCATGGACCCGGTACCGGCCCACCTCATCCAGTCAGCGGTGGATGCGTTCTCACTGAGCACGCTCGACGACGAGCTGGCCGAGCTGGCCTTCGACTCGCTGGCCGAGCCCGCCGCCCCGGTACGCTCCGGTGGCGGCACCCGTCTGGTCGGCTTCACTACAGGCGCGGTCCGCATCGAGCTGGAGCTGACCATGGGCGACGATTCCTGCCGCATCCTCGGACGGCTCACCCCGCCCCAACCAGCGGACATCGAGGTGCAACAGCGCCACACCCGCACGGACGCGCTGGGCCGGTTCTCCTACGACGGCCTCGCGCTCGGGCCGTTCATTCTCCGCTGCCGCCTGCCTCATATGGTGATCGTCACCGAATGGATCACGATCTGAATCAGTCCGCCAGCGCCGGTTCCGGCAACCTGTACGTACGTGCCCGCCGTCGGTCGCGTTCCCGTTCCCGTTCGGCGTCGAGGCGTCAGCCGCCGCTGGCCTTCTGCAGCATGTCCAGGTGCGTTTGGACGATGGGCCTCGCGTCCCTGGCCAGCTGCTTCACCTCGGATGACGAGCCCTCCTGCAGTTCTTCGGCCCCGTTTGCGAGAGATCGGTGGTGGCCGGCGATCTGCGCAGCCAGCCATGCCCGGTCGAAATCCTCGCCGCTTTGCGCAGTCACTTGCTCGAGCTCGCGGCGCTGGTCAGCACTCGGCCGCTTGGGGAGGTCCACCCCTACCTGCTCGGCCACACGGCGCAGGTCGCTATCCAGTTTGGTGTGATCGGTGACTATTTTGGCGCCAAGGTCCCGGACCGTCGCGCTGGCGCCCTTCTCCTGAGCGGCTTGCCCAGCCTGGATCTCGGCCAGGTTGGATCGATGTGCTTTCCGTAGGAATTCCCGGTCCTGCTCGTTGAGGTCCGGTTGCGTGAGCGCACCGGCAGTCGCGGAAGACAGCAAGGCAACCGCAACGGCGACCAGGACAAGAGTGATCCTCTTGAACATGGAATGTCCCCCCGTGATCGAATTGTGGCCTTTGTCCGCTACCACTGAACAGGGGGATCAAACACAGAGTGATCAGTCAATGCGCGCAGCAGCCGCGTCCTCACCATTGCCCCGGAGGCAGCTCCACGCCGGCGAGGGGATCGTAGATGATGGCGCCGTCCTCCATCCGGATCACAGCTACACGTGTGACGAGGCCGGCTCCCTCCAGTGCCCGCGCCGATTCCATCGCGAACTCGGCGAAGTGGTACTGATCCCGTGAACCCGGGTAAGGCGCAGGACGCTGACACAGCACTTCGTAGCGGTCGGCGGGCCAAGGGGACACTAGTTCCTTCGTACGCTGATGACGAGAGCCATCAGTCATCTCATCCCCATCCCTACTGTCGCTCTATCCCGGTCGAAACACCACCATTTCAGCAAAAGGTGATGATCGGAACACTTCCCGTGCTCGTTTCCAGAGTAACCGGGCGGACCCCGCTGGTGATCCCAGCCGTGGCCTGGCAGAGCATTTGACCATGTTGGGGGTTATTGGCTTCCGGGTGCGGGCAAGGGCTTCAGGGCAAGCGGCAGGGCAACCGCTCCTTGCCCGACCACGGGGTTTCGCCAACTGAGGAGTCGCCGTGCTCACGCTGACCGCCGACGCGGTCGCAGCCATCCGCGACCTGACGTCACAGCCGGAAACACCGCCGAACACCGGGCTACGCATCGCATCGTCGTCTGTCGACGGTCCTGCCGGATCTCTTGAACTCTCGATCTCGGGTGGGCCGCACCCTGACGATCAAATCCTGGAAGCAGAGGGCGTCCGGGTGTACCTCGAACCGACCGCCGCCTCACTTCTGCACGACAAGACCCTCGACGCAGAGATGCTGGAGGACAGACCCACCTTCCGGATCATTCGCCAGACGACGTGATCTGACATCCGCGTGCGCGGCTCGGGGCCACCAGGGCACGGGGCGGGCGCGACTGGCTCCGTCGCTGGAGGGTAGACGCAAGGGCGACGACGCTCCTGAGGAGGTCTCATGGACAGCCCTCGTACCGCTGCCGGCAGGAGCCCCGTCCAGCTTGCGGCGTTCGTCGTCGGCGCCGTGTTCGTGCTCGTCGGCTTGCTCGGGTTCGTCCCTGGCATCACGACCAACTACGACGAGATGCGGTTCGCCGGCCACCAGTCCGGAGCGCTGTTGCTGAACGTGTTCCAGGTGTCGATTCTGCACAACCTCGTCCACCTGCTGTTCGGCATCGCCGGCATCCTCATGGCCAGGTCCTGGTCCGGCGCCCGCGCGTACCTCATCGGAGGCGGCGCCGTCTACCTGATGCTGTGGATCTACGGCATGCTGATCCGGCACGACAACCCGGCCAACTTCGTCCCGCTCAACACGGCCGACAACTGGCTGCACCTCATCCTGGCCGTCGCGATGATCGCCCTCGGCTTGCTCCTGGCCAGGCGGGGCGCCTCCGCCGTCCGCTAGGGCGAGCAGGCGTCTCGCCCTGACAAGCGACCAGACCCTGGAGAACGCCCTTCCGCGTCCACCCGGACGAGACGCGGAAGGGCGGGACCGCCGTGGGCTCGAAGAGCGGTGCATCGAGTACGGCCACACCGACGCCCGGTCAGCGTTGGAGTTGCAGGCTGCCGACCGGGTGAGGCCCCTCGGTCTCCAGGCGGTATTCGTGGCCGGACTTCTCGCGGTTGTCGTTGATGACCCGCTCGGACGGCGGCGGGTCGCCGTTCATGAGCGCCGCCTGCATCCTCTCGAACCGCTCGTGGGCCTCCTGCACGTACCCCGTCCCGAGGGTGGTGTAGTCGATCTGGGTGGCGATCAGGTCGCGGATGAACCGCTTGTTCGGCTCGAACGTGACCGGGGCGGGCAGTTCGGGGGCGCACACCTGCTCGGGGTCGCGCCCGTCGTGCTTCTTGAACAGCTCGGCGGCCAGCCACAGGTGTTCCAGCTCCATGTTGAGGTGCAGTTCCCAGATGTTCTTCACCTTGGGGTCGGACTCGGTCTCCATGAACGAGTGGTACAGGTAGCACTCGTTGTACTCGTGGTTGAGCAGCATCTCCCACCAGCTCTCGCCGGGGTCGACGAGCGATTCGTAGTGGGTGACGTGCTCCTCCTCGATCAGCCCGATCTCCTGATACAGCTGACGCGCGATCGGCTCCATGTACATGGGCCCGACGTTCATGTAGAAGTTCATGGTCTGCTGCTCCGCCGACATGATCGTCAACGCGTGCAGCTTGGACATGGGCACGGTGTTGTTCTTGTCGTACGGCTCGCGCACGTTGTCACGGGGATCGCGGTGGTGGCGGACGGTCGGCCGCCCGGGCATGACCTCGGTGAGGTTGTCGACGATCTTCTCGGCCTTGCGGTGCTCGATCATCTCGTACAGGTTGGCGTAGCGGTAGAGGTGATCGAAGTCCTCCAGCACGCCGAACTCGTAGGCCTGCCGCAGGTACGGGTCCGGCTCCATACGCGCCACCCACGAGGTCAGGTCCACGGCGACCTGCTCATAGGCGATGGTGGTCTCCAGCACCGAGGCCAGGCCGGGCAGCAGCCAGTTGACCGCCTTCTGCTGCTGCGCCTCGAGGTAACGCACGCGGGCCAGCTGCTGCTTCAGCTCGATGTCGGGGCAGTGGCGGGCCAGCTGGTGGCTGAAGAAGATCGCTTCTGTCTCGATGCCGTTCATCGTGATGATCCGGCACCGGGTGTACGGGTCGGCGTGATCGGGATCGATCGGCGTGACGTTCAGCTCGCGCCAGTTACGTAGTTGCTTGTCCAGCGGGATGCCCCGCTCCTGCAACGGATTGAAAGTCATCGGCTTCGCGCTCCTTCGCGCTGCTCGTGCTCGGCTGTGCGGGCATCCTGCTCTCGCGCTTTGTGCTCGGCCGCCTGGTCTCGCCGGCGGCGCACCCTGGTGAACGGCCGGCGGAGCGAGGCGGCGACACCCGCAGGCGGGCCTACCCGAGGACTTCGAGGACAACCTCTCCGGCTCGCTGTCGGAATCCCCAGACTCGGTAAGCCCATGCGTGACCAGCCGCCCCAGGGGTAGGCAGGCCCGTACTGGAGAGGAGAGCGATCATGAAGACGATGCCGGAGACGATGGGCGAGAGTGACGTCATCGACCTGCTGCTGGCCCAGCACGCGATGATCAGGGACATGTTCGACGAGGTCGAACAGGCGCCGCGCGATCGGCGCGGCGAGGCGTTCACCCGGCTGGTGCGGCTCCTGGCCGTGCACGAGACCGCCGAAGAAGAGATCGTCCATCCCTATGCCCGCGGCAAGATCGATGGTGGCGACGGCGTCGTCGAGGACCGTCTGACCGAGGAGAACGAGGCCAAGCAGCTCCTGCAGCGGATGGACCAGGCCGGCCCGGACGCCCCCGACTTCACCGAGAACCTCGCCGCGCTGCGCGCCGCCGTCGAAGCCCACGCCCGCAGCGAGGAACGCTACGAATTCATCCAGCTGCGCGCCCACACGACCGAGGCCGAGCGCCGCGGCATGGCGGCCGGTGTCAAGGCGGCGGAGGCGATGGCCCCGACGCACCCGCACCCGGGCACCGAGTCGGCCACCAAGAACGTCCTGGTCGGCACGCCGGTCGCGATGATGGACCGGGCACGCGACGTGATCCGCCAGGCCATGGGCAAGAAACACTAGCCGTGGAGAGGGCGGGTGCCGGCGTAGCGGGAATGGGCCACCACCAGCAGGGCGCGCCACACCCGCCCGTAGCGGGAATGGGCCACCACCAGCTGAGCGCGCCGCACCCGCCCGTGCCTTAGGGACCCGCAGCGCTGGACCAGCGGACGCCCGCGATCAAGGCGATCGGCTCACCAGCTCCACATCCCCACCCGCACCGCCACGCCGGGCGAGGCGTGCAGGATCGGGGCGCCCTCCGGGGCCGGAAGGCCGGCGGCCTGGAGCACGTCCTGCTCCAGGCTGATCAGCTCCGCGTGCTGCAACGGCCAGGCGGGATGCTCGGTCTCGGCCGCGGCCAGCCGCCCTGTCACCATCGTGAACAGGCGGTAACGGGCGGTCAGGAAGTGCGCCAGCTCGTCGCGTTCGCCCTCGGCCAGCTCCGCCCCCACGGCCACGTCCACATCGCACCGCACTCCCTCCGGCTCGGGCCACCGTCTACGGCACCGGTACCGCCTGTGGCCGCCCTCGGTGTGCACCGACATGTCCGACCAGAAGTACGGCAGCCAGTAGGAGGCGCGCCCGCCGATCGCGGCCACCAGCCGCCCGGCGTCCAACGACAGGAACCAGATGCCGGAGCGCCCGCGACCGTCACGCACATAGGTGCGGCAGTTCGTCTCCGGAAAGCTCGACAACCACGGCAGCGCCGGCATACCCGGCATCCGCGCATCCTCCATGCGGAACGGCGTCAGCCCCACCCACGCCGTCCCGTCGAACGTCTCGACCGTCAACGAGCCCGGCACCAGCGCGCTCACCACCTCGGCCGGATACCGCCAGTGCAAGAACGTCATCTGCGACCAGCGGTGATACATCACCGGGCAGGCAACGCGCGGAGGCGGCGGGGCCTTCATGCGCGCACCCGGTGTGCTGATCGCCTCGGCGACGACGCACTCGACGGTGGCTGCAACTGCGCTCCTTCGCGCTGGTCGGACCGTGCCGGCGTGGCACGCACCCGCACGCTCTACCCCAGGCTCCCGAGTCCAATCTCTCCCCCGCCCGCCCGCACGGTCTCAGCCACGGACGCCGGGCTTCGCCGATCTCGTGGGGGCAGCTGTGCGGCTGGGAGCTCGCCACGCCAGTCCGTCGTCGCCCGCTACGGCGCTGCACCCCATGCCCCACGTGGACTCAAGCAGTGCTCGCCTCTGACGCGGCGTCGGAGGAGGCACGAGATCGGACAAGGAATCCGGCGGCGGCCCCGGTGAAGAACATCAGGATGCCGTACGTCGCGGCGGGGACCGCCATCTGCGTGTTGTTCAGCAGGGCCGGGCTGAGCGCGACGGTGATCGCGAGGGTCGCGTTATGAATGCCGATCTCCATGCAGGACGCGATGGCCTGGCGGCGGCCCACTCCGGCAAGGCGGGGCGCCCAGTAGCCGACGGCCAAGCTGATCACGCTGAACAGGACCGTGATGGCGCCCACGGAGCGGATGTATCCTCCGAGATCGTCCAGCTCCTGCATCAACGCGCCGAGGATGACCAGGACCAGGATGACGACAGAAGCGATCTTCACGGGGGATTCCATCCGGTCCGCGAACCGAGGCCTGAACGTGCGCACAGCCATGCCGACCGCCACGGGGACCAGCACCAGCGCGATCACCTGCAGCGTCTTGCCGAACTGAAGGCCCAGCGTGCCTGCATCGCCGAAGTAGCTCAGGGACAGGTTGGTCACCAGAGGCAGCGTGACGACGGCCAGTACCGAGTTGATCGCGGTGAGCGTCACGTTCAGCGCGACGTCGCCTCCGAACAGGTGACTGTAGAGGTTCGCGGTCGTGCCGCCCGGCGTGGCGGCCAGGAGCATCATGCCGACGGCGAGTGCGGGGGGAAGGCCGAACGCGAGGACGAGGCCGAGGCACACGGCGGGTAAGAGCACGACCTGACAGGTCAGCGCTACGACGGCGGCCTTGGGGTAGGCCACCACACGTCGGAAGTCGGCGATCGTCAGGCTCAGACCGAGCCCCAGCATGATGATCGCCAGAGCGATGGGAAGCAAGACGCCGGCAAGGGCCATGGGCTTGATGCCTTTCCGTGTCGGACGTGCCAACGGCCACCGAGCGCGGGGCCATGCGGCGCTTCGTTGGACGAGGTCACGTGCAGACCCCCACAATGTGGGATCGCCGGGCCGATGTGAAGCGACTGCGCATGCAAGAGCACCGCCCCCCGTGCCGCTCACGTGGCAGCCAGCCGTTCTTGAGCGCGACGTCCGCCCCCTCGCCGCCCGCCGCGCTGACACCCCACGCCTGCTCCGGCGCCACGCCGCCCATCAGCCCCAGCATCGCCCCAGAGCCCGCTCTCCGCCAAGGACCGCCGGTCACAGCGCCGAGGCGGCGGCGTTGTCGCTGACCCGGATGGCCCGCGCGGCCGCTCGCTCGACGGGCAGGGCATGGACGCGCGGTGGCGCCGGTTCCGCGTACGCGGGGTCGACGCGTGAGCCGCCACCAGGGCCGGCCGAGGAGGGGTACGGCGTGGGCCACCGTACCCCTCCCGGTCAGGCGAACGCGGGCATGATCTGGTCGTGGATCAGCCTGAGCTGGGTGTCCACGTCCGCCACCTCGGGCAGTTCCCGTCCCATGAACTGCTTGACCAGCGTCGCATCGGTGATGGCCAGGATCATGTGATTGACGCCCGACGGCTCGATCTCGCGCTTGATCTTGGCCACGCACTCCTCCGGGGTGCCGGCGATGGACAGCCGCTCCCCCAGTTCGGGCGTGGTCAGCTCGATCGCCCTGGCCAGGTCGCCGGCACCGAGAGCGTCGACGATCGGCTTCATCGCGTTCGGGTCGACGCCGTTGCGTTCGAGCTGCTCGGCGGGCATGGACGAGGCGTAGAGGCCGACCATGCTGCGGGCGGCCTCCTTCGCCACGGCCGAGTCCGGGCCGGTGGCGAAGACGACCCAGGCGCCGATGTCCATCGTCGAGGCGTCCTTGCCCGCCTTCTCCGCGCCGGCTCTGAAGTGCTGGACGAGGTAGTCGTAGGCCTCGCGGGTGTAGCTGAGCGCGTGGTGCACGCCGTCGGAGTGCTCGCCGGCCGCCCGGAAGGAGCGCGGTCCGCGCATCGCGCCGAGTTTGACCGGCACGCGGTCCTGCACGGGGCGGGCGAAGGTGAACAGGCCGCTGTACTTGAAGAACTCGCCGTCGAAGGTGATCGCGCCGTCGTCCAGCAGCGTGCGCACCACGTGCGCCGCCTCCTTCACGCGCGAGAGCGGCTTGGTGACCGTCCAGTCGATGTTGTACTGCGCGAGCAGCCCGAAGTTGCCGCTGGACAGCACCGCCTCGGCCCGCCCGTCGCTGAGCTCGTCGAGCGTGGCCGCCGCCTGGGCGATCAGGGTCGGCTCGCGCAGCACCACCGAGGACACGCTGGGCCCGAACCTGATGCGGGACGTCTGCTGGGCCGCGGCGGCGAACAGCAGCCACAGGTCCTTGTGCCAGGTCTCGTCGGCCAGGCGGATAGACGCCAGCGACTCCCGCAGCGGATAATCGGGCAGCATCACGTAAGTCAACGACCCAGAGCTAAAGCCCAAGGCTTGCGCCTCACGATCCGATCTGGCCGACCGGCTCGGGACGCACTGAGCCCGCTTTCCCTGGCGGGCTCGTTGGGCATGTTGACGAATGCCCACACCGCGCTCGCCCGTCGGGAAACGTTGAGCGCGGCGATGTGGTCGGCCGGTCCAGCGAACCCGCACGACCCACAGCGAAAGCTGTCCCGGCTGGGACGATTGGCCCTCGCGGTGTGCCCGCACCAGCGGTTCGGGCACATTTGCGAGGTGTAGGCCGGATCCACCTGCACGAAGGCCACGCCGGCCCGGCGTGCCTTGTAGGCGAGGAACTCGCCTAGCTGGTGGAACGGCCAGTTCGAGAGCGTGGCCCGCTGGGATGGCCAAAGCCGTACCCGCTCGCGGATCCCCGCCAGTTCCTCGACGGCGATCCCGCGCCCGGTGCGCTGCGCATCGGCCACGATCTCGTTGGCGATCACATGGTTGGTCTCGGTCGCGAAGCGGCGCTCCCGCTTGGCCCGCCGCTTCAGCTTCCGGCGAGCCGACTTGGTGCCACGAGCCTGCAACTCGGCCCGGACCCGGGCCATCCGGCGGCGGTAGCCGGTGAGCTTCTCCCCGCTGTAATTCACACCATCGCTGGTGGTCGCCAGATTGGCGATGCCCCGATCCACCCCGATCCACCCCTGCGGGTCGGCCGTAAGCGGGGCTTGGGAGATCTCGCAGGTCGCGATCAGATACCAGGCGCCGTCGCGAAGGAGCAGATCGGACTCCCCCCGCCGATAGGCGGCCAGCGTTTTCAACTGGTCGGCAGAGCCGGTGAAGGCGATGTCCTTCACCCGGCCTCGCACCGTCCAGATCGACACCGAGCGGGTATCGTGCAGCCAGGACAGGCAGCGGTCATCGAACGGATGGGCCGCCTCTGGCCGGAAGGTGAGCGGCTTGGACTCGGCCCTGCGCCGCCGCCTGCCGGTCAGCCGGCCGTTGCGGATCAACCCTCGCAGGCTCGTGTAGGCATCGGCCACCTTCTTGATCACGTGCTGGGCCTGCTGCGCCCCCAGCCCGGCGGCCTTCAGCTCGCCGTAGACCTGGCGGCGCAAGCCGTACACCCCGAAGGTCTTGGTCTCAAAGGCGAGCCGGGAGACCTGACCGGCGGCCTGGTTGAGCTGGTGCAGGGTCGCCTCCAGCGCCTCGGCCTGCTGGGGCGTCGGCAGAAGCTTCACCTGCACCACCAGTTTCACAGTCGAACACACTATCGCGTGACCCAGGTCACCGCGAGCGATATCCCGTTAGTCGACGAGGCCGCGACGTGGTCCACAGCCTCCATGCCCACGTGCTCTTCGCACCGAAGTACCGGCGGGGCGTGTTCACCGACGAACTGCTCCGCTTGGAAGAGATCATGATCGAGGTCTACGACAGCTTCGCCGCCCCCTGCGGCGGGGCACCCCTGCCGATCATCAAGGAGCACATCGAGACGCCCGGACTGACGTCGGACCGTTTCACACCCAAAGGCAGGAAACGATTCCTCCCGGGCGAGAACCGCCGGGGTTGCTCGCTGGACAGCGCTGAACTTCATCATGCGGCCTCCTGCGGGACGGCGTCACCCGAAGGGCGTCGCCCTTGTCGCACGGCCGGCCTGGCGACCAGCAGGTAGACCAGCCCGGCGGCGACCACCAGCCCGGACAGGGCCACCAGGTAGTTGTCGTACCAGGGGGCGTCGGGGGTCCTCGGCCAGGCCATGTTGAGGATGGCGAGCACGCCCGTAGACCAGCGCGGCCACGTTGACGGCGAGCCCCGCGCGGCCCAGCGTGAACGGCCCGGACGGGCGCCAGCCGCGCAGCCTGGCCCGCAACGCCGCCAGCACCACCATCTGGAAGCCTAGGTAGATGCCGAGCACCGCGAGAGAAATGATTTTGATGAAGGCGTCTTCCGACACGTTGGAGCCGAGCACGACCAGCGCGGGCACGACGGCGGCGACCAGGAGCGCGTTCGGCGGGATCTGCCCGGCCCGGGATACCCCCTGAACGCGCGGCTGCCGGCGATCATGTCATCGCGGGCGTAGAGGCATGCAGCAGCCGGCTGGCCGCCGCCTGCAGGTTGAGCGCGGACGACAGGAACGATAGCAGCACCACGCCGAGCACGTCCTTGAGGCCGGTGGTGCCGAAAGCGGTGGTCAGCACGTTCGTGACGGGGTCGCCGTCGGCGCCGGAGACGACGGCGGCGAAGTCGGGCACGGTCAGCAGCAGCGCCAGACAGACGAACGTCGCCGCCGAGCCACCCACGTAGATGGTCATGCGCATGGCCTTGGGGATGCGCCGCTTCGGGTCGGGCACCTCCTCGGCCACATCACCGTGCGCCTCGAACCCGTAGTACTGAAATATCCCGATAAGCCCGGTGCCCAGGAATGCGACGAAATATCCGGACTCCGATCCCGCGCCGAACGAGTCGAACAGCGCCCCGAGCTCGTGGTGCCGCCGGGTGAGCAGCAGACACCCGCCCACGGCCAGCGCCCCGACCAGCTCGGTGCCGACGTGCGGGCGGCCAGGTTCGAGGCGCTGCTGCTCGGCGTGCTGGCCGCGAGCCCCACGCAGATCACGCTGGTGAACGCCGAGGGCAGGGTGGTGGCGACCAACTCGCCGCGGTTGCCCGCCGGCTCCCTGCTCCTGGATCCGGGGTCGGACCGGCTCCCGTTACCCGAGTTGCCCTGGAGCATCGTCACGTCCGCCGGGGACCGGGCGATCAGCCCCCTGTAGGGACCCGGCGCGTACTTCCCACGCGTTCCGCCGGCTCGCGTAGCAGGCCCTCTTCGGGCGCCGGAGCGGAGTCAGGCAACTGACGCGTGCGCCGGCGTCGAGCCCTGCCGCGCCCGTCGCCGAACGCGGCCGACACCCGGTCGAGGTAGATCGCGAGGATCACGACGGACAGGCCGCCCTCGAAACCGCGTCCGATGTCGAGCTGGGTGACCGCCTCGACGACGACCGCGCCCAGGCCGCCGCCGCCGACCATGCCGGCGATCACCACCATGGACAGCGCCATCATGATGACCTGGTTGACTCCGGCCATGATCGTGGGCATCGCGAGCGGCAGCTGGACGTCACGCAGGATCTGCCGGGACCGCGATCCGAAGGCGTGCGCGGCCTCGACGATCTCGGCATCGACCTGGCGGATGCCGAGCTCGGTGAGCCGGACAGCGGGCGGGATCGCGAAGACGGTGGTCGCGACGACGCCGGGCATGACGCCGATGCCGAAGAAGAAGACGGCGGGGAGCAGGTAGACGAAGACGGGTAGCGTCTGCATGAAATCGAGCACGGGGCGGAGCGCGGCGCTGACCCGTGTGCTGCGCGCCGCGGCGATGCCGAGCGGGATGCCGACGGCGACGGCCGCCACGGCGGCGACGACGACGACCGCGAGGGTCTGCATCGTCGCGGTCCACATCGCCATCGACTGGATGAGCAGGAAGGCGAGGCACGCGACGAGCGGGGGTTGCCACCGGCGCGTCGCCAGCCACGCGAGCGCGGTGAAGAAGGCCAGCAGCACCAGCGGGTGGGGGCCGATCAGCAGGACGTACGTCACGTCGACGAGCCGCAGGATCAGTGCCGAGGTCACGTCGAACACGCCGGAGAAGTGCTCCTGGAGGAACCGGACGGTGCTCTCGACCCATGTGTCCACCGGCAGGTCAGGCATGAGCTGTCACCTTCTTCGGGCTCGCGAGGGAGGAGAGGATGGCGGCGCGCGGCACCACCCCGAGCAGCCGGCCGTGTTCGTCGACCGCGGCGATCGGGACCGTGTGCCGGCCGGCGAGATGGCAGAACTCGACCAGCGGCCGGTCCACGGGCACGGTGTCGTAGTCCTGCACCAGACAGTTCCGCAGATCGTCCTCGCCGTTGCGCAGGGCGTTCGCGAGCAGGTCGTCCCGGGCGACGCCGAGGATGCGGTCCAGCTTGTCGAGCACGAAGACGCCGTTCATCTCGGCTGCTTCCAGACGTCGCAACACCTCGCCGGGGCTGTCCGACAATCGTGTGGTGCACCATGGCGGGCGCAGCACCGAGGCGGCGGTGAGCACACGTGACCGGTCGACGTCGGCGACGAAGTCGCTGACGTAGTCGTCGGCCGGTGCGGACAGCAGGTCCGGCCCGGTGTCGCACTGCACGACGCGGCCGTCCTTCATCACCATGATGCGGTGCCCGATCCGCATCGCCTCGTTGAGGTCGTGCGTGACGAAGACGATCGTCCGCTGGTCTTCGGCCTGGAGTGTCAGCAGCAGCTCCTGCATTTCCCGCTTGATCAGCGGGTCGAGGGCGCTGAACGGTTCGTCCATGAGCAGGATGTCGGCGTCGGTCGCGAGTGCGCGGGCGAGGCCGACGCGTTGTTTCATCCCGCCGGACAACGCGTCGGGACGGGCATCGCCGCGGTCACCGAGGCCCACGCGCCGCAGCGCCCAGTCGGCGCGCTCGAGCCGTTCCCTGACGGGGACGCCGCGTACCTTCAGGCCGTATGCGGTGTTCTCCCGGATGGTCCGGTGCGGGAACAGTGCGAAGTGCTGGAACACCATGCTGATCCGGCGGTTGCGCAGCTCCCGCAGGTCGCCGGCGGCCATGGCCGGCACGTCCTGGCCGTCGATGGACAACCGTCCGTCCGTGGGTTCGACCAGCCGGTTGATCATGCGGAGCACGGTCGACTTCCCCGAGCCGGACAGTCCCATGATGACGAACAGCTCCCCTCGCCGGACCGTGAAGCTCACGTCGTCGGCGCCGAGGAAGCCGCCGGCGTGCCGTACGGCCTCGTGTCGCCGATCGCCCGTCAGCAGCGGCAGCGCGCGGTTTCGCGCCAGCCCGTACACCTTGCTGAGGTGGCTGGCCTCGATCATCTGGTCACCCCTTTCCGATGACCACGTCGGCCGCGGGCTTGCCGTCGGCGCTGGTGACCCCGTTGAGCCACGTCCGCAGGACGTCGGGATGGGCGCGGATCCAGTCCTGAGCCACGGTTTCCGCGGGCTTCTTCTCCTTGTCCACACTCGAGATCCACTGCGACGCGGTGTCGGCTTCGACGCGGATCTGGGAGAGGAACCGGTACAGGTTCGGATCGTCGGTGGCGAGGCTCTGGCGCGTGAGCACCCTGATCTCACCGGCCCCCGGCCATACGCGCTTCGGGTCGTCGAGGAAGTTGAGCTTGAACTCAGGCACCATCCAGTGCGGGCTCCAGCCGAGGAACACGACCGGTTGCTGCTTCGCCGCGCGGCGCGTCACCTCGGTGAGCATCGCCTCGGTGCTGCTCTGGACCACTTTCCAGTCGCCGAGCCCGTAGGCGTTCTTCGCGATCGCATCGCTGATGAGCTTGTTGCCGGGTGTGCCTGGTTCGATCCCGAGAATCTCCCGGCCGAACGCGTCCGCGTGCTTGTCCAGATCGGCGAGCGAACGCACCCGCAGTTTGTCGGTGACGTACCCGGGGACCGCCGGCGCGTACTCCGTGCCGGTGAGCAGAGTCCCGGCGACCTCCACCTTCTTGTCCCCCAGCAGCTTGCCGAACACCGGCTCCTGACTCGGCCACCAGTTGCCGAGGTAAGCGTCCGCCTGCCCGGTCGACAGGGCCTGCCCCGCCAGGGGCACCGACACCTCCTGGGCACTGGTCTGATAGCCGAGCCGATCCAGCACCTGCGTTGCGATCTTCGTCTCCACGACGAGGTCGCTCCACGGCTGTTGCACGAACCGCGCGACATGCTTGCCGCCGGAGCCGTTACCGGAATCGGCGAACCCGCCGGTGTCCGCACCGCTGCACCCGGCGAGCAACGCGGCAATCAGCGCGAGCGCGATCGGGCCGAATGATTTCCTCGGCATCACTGAGACCTCTCTTCCACAGGAGTGCCGATCCAGATCGGCGAGGACCATGCCATTTCGCCGTCGGTCTGGTAGACGCGCACGTAGTACCAGTCCGGCGCGCCCGGCAGGTGCTGGTGCGTCACGTCGGTCCATCGCACGCGCCGCTCGCGGCCGCCGAGGGCGGTCAGCCCGCCGACGCCCGGCTGCAGTCGCAGCCGCCCCGGACCCTTGACCGGCACCTCGACGACGTTGCCGTCGAGGGCGCCCAGGGTCGTGGTGACCTCGCCCTGCGACGTCTTCACGACCACCGTGGCCGCGGGCGGTCCGATCAGGGTGAACTCGACGCCGCCGCGCTGTGCTCCGTACGGCTCGCCGAAGCTCTTCGTGGTGTTCACCCAGCAGACCCGCTGGCGGTCCACCTCGGTGATCTCCGGGCTCCAGTACGGCGTCCGCAGCACTTCGCCGCCGAGGATGCTGACTGAGCCGCTCCAGTCCGTGGGCACCGGGCTCATGCCCCACTCGACCCGGACCGGGACGGCGATCGAGTGTGGTGGCAGGCCGAGGTCCGGGAGAACGGTGTGGACGACCTCGCCGTTGCGCACGACCTCGATGCGCGCCAGGTCGCCGTACCCGCGGGCGTACACGTCCAGGTCCACCGGAGCGCCCCGCTCGGCCTCGCCACCCATGAAGACGTCGCCGATGCGCGCGTCCACGACGATGCCGCGCTGCGTGGCCGCGAACACCCGCCGCTGGTAGAGCGCGTCGAACACCGCCGCACGATCGAGCCGTTCGGCGTAGGCGCCGACGTAGCTCGCGCCGTGCCCGTGGTCGGAGGACGCGATGAGCCCGAACCGCTGCCCGCGGCGCAGGCCGTCAAGGACGAAGGTGCCGGGAAGCGTGCCGTCGGCGTACTGCCGGAAACAGCCATCGTCCTCGTAGTTGCCGCGGCAGGCTTGGAAGACCTCCACGACGCGCAGGAACTGCGGGTCGTGGTAGTCCCAGTCGAACGGCACCATCGCCGAGCCGGGATGGTGCGGAATGGTGATCGCGGGAAACTCCGGGTGCCGGCGAAGGCCGTCCCACAACCCCGCGGGCGTTTCCGATCCCTTCGCATAGGCCGAGAAGATCGGCGCGCCGCGCCGCACGTCCCCGTAGATGACGTTCTGGTGACCCATGAGCCCGGTCCACTCGAAGCCGTACAACGGCACGAAACGTCCGTCGACACGGAACAGGTCGGCCATCTTCTGGATCGACCACCACTGATAATCCGTGCTGTTCTCGGAGTGGTCGGTGACCGCCCAGAAGTCGTACTCGCACACGTCCCACGAGTAGCGGTAGAAGTCCTCGAGGGACGGCTCGTCGCCGGAGGTGCAGCGGCTGATGAGAGAGTGGCGGTGCAGGTCGCCCCAGTACAGCGCGTAGTCCTTGCCGTCCACGGTCGTCCGGTAACGGGTGCGGTCGGCATCGGCCCACCCGCGTGCCTCGCGTCGCTCGTCGCTGTGCACGACCTCGAGCCTGCGCGTCGCGATCGCCCGCCCCGCCGCGGTCAGCGTCGCGGACCTGATGGCGCCCGTCCCGTGCATCCCGTGCCAGATGACCTCGCCGTGGTGCTCCAGCAGGAACGGGCACTCCCGGCCGCCGAAACCCTCGGTCCAGGCGAGTGCGCGTTCCAGCCGGTCGTCGGTCTGCCACGCCACGAGGGCGCCGCTCGGCAGCGGGGCGAGCGCCGGTTCCTCGAGCGTGCCGTCGCTGGCGGCGAGTGTCGTCGGCGCTGACCAGCCGTCCGGGCCGAGCGTCTGGGTGGCGACCTCCCAGTAGTAGGTCATCAGGGGCAGCCGCCGGTGGATCCGGTACGCGACGGTCAGGCCGCCCGCGGGGTCGGCGACCAGGCGTGGCAACCCACTCGGGACGACGTCGAGACTGGGCGCGAGCCGGCCTTCCGGTTCGTACAAGCCGTCGTTGTCGAGGCGTACGACGCGGATCGAGGCGGAGATCTCGGGCAGCAACTCCGGGGGGATGAACTCCCCGCTCTCCCGCATCCCCAGGACACGCGGCGCGTCCGAGAGCCGGTCGGCCGGCCGTAACCGGGTGGGACCGGAGCCACCGTGGCCGGCGACCGTGATGACGTCGAAGCCGCACCAGACGGCGCCGTCCGCGGTGACCGCCAAGCTCGGGTGCAGCGCGTAGTCGCTCCCACTGGTCACCGGACGCGGGTCCGCGAGTGCGCCGGCGGGGTCGGCGCGGCGGACCACGATGCGGTAGGCGCCTTGCCGGTATTCGCACCAGGCGTAGATGCTGCCACCCCCGGGTGCCGCGGCCACCGCGGGATCCCAGACATTGCCCTCGGCCCCGCTGCTCACGGCACCTCCTTCGGAGGCGCCGTGAGCGAAATCGCTGCTGTGTCCATTTGTTCGCTCGCTTCGCTCGCTCACGAGATGTGGCTCCGACCACGCGCCGTCGCGCCACCGGCGGGCGTAAATGCCGAACCGCTTGCCCAGCGGACCCTGCCAGCAGACCTCGACGCCACCGTCGACGTGCGCGATCGCCTCCTGGTTGAAGGAGGGGTGACCGGTCGTGCTCACCAGTTCCTCACGGGTCCAGCCACCCTGTTCACCGCGGCGGCAGAAGACCGACACCTCGCCCTCGTGCGCGCGAGCGTAGAAGACCCACGGCCGGCCGTCGGCGTCGAACAGCGCGGTGGGGCGGAAGCAGTCGGCGGGTTCGCCCGAGAGCACGATGGGGTCACCCACCGCCTGCGCGCCTTCGAGGAGCCCGTCGAGGAGCAGCGCCATCACGCGATCGCCGGTGTCCTTCTCCCACTCGATCCACGCGTGGAGAACACGGCCGTCCGGTGTGGTCGCGACGCTGGGACGGGTGGCGGTCCCCGACGCCCGGACGCTCGTCCCGGCCGATCGGCGATGCCCGTCGAGACGGGGAGCCGAGGAGAGCGCCGCTTCGGCGCCCTCGAGGAACTCGGTGAGCCGGCCGCCGCCCTCGTCGACCCACATGTAGCGCAGGGGGTCCGGATCGAGCAGCGCCTCCACGCCGGACACGTCGAGGCAGTCCTCGATCGCCGCCGCCATCCGCCGGTTGAAGGTGAGCACCCGCTCCAGTTCGGCGCGCTGTCCCTCGGTGTACTCCCCGGTGTGGTGGTCGACCCCGCAGCAGCTGTGGCCGCCATGTCCCCCGTGCTGTCCGCCCACGCCATGCCCTTTCCGGAAGTCGGGTCGCCTGCTGTCACGCATCTCGGGGCAGGCATAATGGAAATGCCGATGAAATGTCGAAGAAACAAATGACGCAGTCCTCATGGAATTTCCGGACCGCCGATTGCTAAATCGTTCTTCGCGGCGACCGCGACAGTCAACAAAAACGGGCGGGCAAGCCAGACCGGCTTTCAACCGCTGCTATAGAGTCTCTCTATGGCCGTGCGAGGGCTCGTCGACGCGGCCGGGCGCGGTCTCTCTCCGCACCATCTCGACGAACGCCTGTCCCGCGTGCGACAGCGGCTCAGGACGCCACAGCAACCGGACACGGCGTACGACGGGCGGATCGATCACCCCGATGCGGGCGCCTTGACGTGCCGCGTCCTCCGCCATCGGACGGGGAAGCAGTGCCACGCCGGCACCGGCGAGCACCAAGGGGACGATCGCCGCGCGGTGCGGCGTCTCCACTGCGATGCGCAGGGGAACGCCCGCCCCCGCCAGTGACTGCTCCAGCAGTGTCCGCGTCGTCGTGCCCGGCGGCGTGGTGATCAGATCCATCGCGGCGACCTGGGTCATCTTCACCGACCGGCCGGTCGCCATTTCGGCATCCGGCGGGAGAACCGCGAGCATCTCCTGCTCCCGGAGCTCCAAAGCGCGCAACCCCGCCGACGGCACGGAGAAATCCGCGAGGCCGAGTTCGCATTCACCGACCCGCACCATTTCCGCGACCGCCGCCGCATGTTCTGGGTCCTCGATGCGGATATCGACTCCCGGATGGGCACGACGGAATGTGCCGACGAGACCGGCCAGCGGGTCCACGGCCAACGTGGTCAATGCGACGATGTCGAGGCGTCCCGCCTCCAATCGGGTGACCTGCTGAACGGACGACAGCGCGGACTGAAAGGCGCGCAGGACCTGCTGCGCGGAGCCCACGAGCGCCTGCCCCTCCGGCGTGAGCCGGACACCGCGACCCAGCCGGTGAAACAGCGAGGTGCCGAGCTCACGCTCCAGCGTCCGGATCGTGTACGAGAGCGACGGCTGCGCGACCCGCAGGGCGGATGCGGCGCTCGTGAAGCTGCCGTGCGAAGCCACCGCGAGAAAATACTCGAGCTGCCGCCGATCCACTCGAGCCTCCTACCATCATCGCCACCCGCCTCGTCGTACGGTCTCGGATCAGCGGAGGGATGCGATCGGTCCATCGTAGCTGAGACGATAGGGGCGTTCCGATCGCCCAGACGCCAGACGCCGCCCACCAGAAGGAGCGGCGGGATCGGAAGCGGTCAGGCTTGGCGCGTCACGTAGCCAGCGACAACACCACGAAGCACTACAAATCGGTCTTGACATCTGCTTTCTCCAGCCGCACGCTGTTGCGTATAGCGCTAGACGTTTCTCTTGGCGAAACCGGGATGTGACTCGATGATTCAAGCGTGCCCTCTGGCGTCACTGCCGCGAGGAGAGGCCTTCCGGGTCGAGGCCGATCCGCCGATCGCGGTGTTCCACACCGAGGACGGCGAGATCTACGCCATCGACGACACCTGCACCCACCAGGACGCCTCGCTCGCCGACGGCTGGCTGGAGGGCTGCGAAGTCGAGTGCCCCCTGCACGCCTCGCGCTTCGACCTCAGGACCGGCGACGTGGACGCACCGCCCGCCAAGCGCCCCGTCCGCACGCATCGCGTGGTGGTCGAGAACGATGTCGTCTACGTCGTTCCCTCCGAAGCTCCGCCCAACCTGCCTCCCGGCGTCACCGTGAAGGGGCAGGCGTGAGGAGCGTCTGCGTGGTCGGCGCCTCGCTCGCCGGCTTGCTGACCGCCCGCGCGCTGCGCGCCCAGGGCTACGACGGCCGCCTGATCCTCGTCGGCGAGGAGATCCACCGCCCCTACGACCGTCCCCCTCTGTCCAAGGACTTCCTCAGGGGCGTGCTCGACGATGCCGACCTGGCCCTGGAGTCCGACGGCGAGGACCTGGACGCCGAGTGGCGGCTCGGCGTGGCCGCCGTCGGCCTGAACGCCGCCGCCCGCCGCGTCACGCTGAGCGACGGCACCGAGGTCGCGGCCGACGGCATCGTCATCGCCACCGGCGCCTCGGCCCGCCGGCTCCCCGGCACGGACGGCCTGGCCGGCGTGCACACCCTGCGTACCCTGGACGATGCCCGCGCCCTTCGCCACGACCTGGCGAACGCGAAGCGGATCGTCGTCATCGGCGGCGGTTTCATCGGCACCGAGGTCGCCGCGACGGCCTGCGACCTCGGCCTGGACGTCACCCTCGTGGAGTCGGGACAGACGCCGCTGGCAGGCGTGGTCGGAGCCCAGATGGCCGAGGCCATCGCCGGCCTCCATGAGCGGCGCGGCGTCCGGTTGCTGCGCAGCGCCCGCGTGACGGCGCTCACGGGCGAGGAGCGGGTCGACGCGGTACGGCTGGCCGACGGCGCCCTCCTGCCCGCGGACGTGGTCGTCGTCGGGATCGGCGCGTCGCCCAACATCGCCTGGCTCAAGGGCAGCGGCCTGCTGCTGGGCGACGGAGTGCTCTGCGACGAGGGCGGCGCGGCGATCCGGGACGAGAGCGGCGGGCCGGCCCGCGAGAACGGCGGCGGGAAGGGCGGCGGCCCGGCGGCGGGCATCGTCGCGGTCGGCGACTGCGCGGCCTGGTTCGACCCCGCGCTCGGCCGGCACGACCGGTGTGAGCACTGGACCGGCGCGCGCCAGCGGGCCGGCGTCGCGGCGGAGACGCTGTTGTCGGGCGGCGTCGCCCGGCCCGCGCGGCCGCGGCCGGCCTACATCTGGTCCGACCAGTTCGATGTGAAGATCCAGTTCGTCGGGCGGGCCCGCCATGCCGACACGGTCGTGGTGGAGGAGGGCGACCCGGCCGATCACAGCTTCCTCGCCGTCTACCGGCAGGGCGAACGGCCGGTGGCAGTGCTGGGCGTCAACCAGGTCCGTCTCTTCTCCCGCTGGCGCCGCCAGTTGGAGACGGCGGTCTGAAACCAGGAGTGAATCAATGGCTCATGAAGTACGCGGCGTGGTCGCGACGGGCAAGGGCAAGCCGGTCGGCCTGGAGACGATCCTCGTCCCCGATCCCGGCCCCGGCGAAGCGCTGGTGAAGGTGCTCGCCTGCGGCGTCTGCCACACCGACCTGCACTATCGCGAGGGCGGGATCAGCGACGACTTCCCGTTCCTGCTCGGCCATGAGGCGTCGGGCGTGGTGGAGTCCGTCGGCGCGGGCGTCACCGACGTCGCGCCCGGCGACTTCGTCATCCTCAACTGGCGCGCGGTGTGCGGATCATGCCGGTCGTGCCTGCGCGGCCGGCCGCAGTACTGCTTCGCCACGCACAACGCCGTGCAGAAGATGACGCTGACCGACGGCACCCCGCTGAGCCCGGCGCTCGGCATCGGCGCGTTCGCCGAGAAGACGCTGGTGGCCGCGGGCCAGTGCACCAAGGTCGATCCGGCCGCCTCCCCCGCGGCGGCGGGCCTGCTCGGCTGCGGCGTCATGGCGGGCCTCGGCGCGGCGGTCAACACCGGCGCGGTCAGCCGCGGCGACTCGGTCGCGGTCATCGGCTGCGGCGGGGTCGGCAACGCGGCGATCGCCGGAGCCCGCCTGGTCGGCGCCACCACGATCATCGCGGTGGACGTGGACGGCAGGAAGCTGGAGTGGGCGCGCGGCTTCGGCGCGACGCACACGGTGAACGCCAAGGAGGCCGACCCGGTCGAGGCGATCAGGGAGCTGACCGGCGGGAACGGCGCCGACGTGGTGATCGACGCCGTGGGCCGTCCCGAGACGTTCAAGCAGGCGTTCTACGCGCGCGACCTGGCCGGCACCGCAGTGCTCGTGGGCGTGCCCACTCCGGAGATGACCCTGGACCTGCCGCTGCTGGACGTGTTCGGCCGCGGCGGGGCGCTCAAGTCCAGCTGGTACGGCGACTGCCTGCCGAGCCGCGACTTCCCCCTGCTGATCTCGCTCTACCTGCAGGGCCGCTTCGACCTGGACGCGTTCGTCACCGAGACCATCGGCCTGGACGGCGTCGAGGAGGCGTTCGCGAAGATGCACCACGGCGACGTGCTGCGCTCGGTGGTGGTGCTGTGATGGATCCGCAGCGCAGCGAGGACATCCATCACAGCGCCCGCCGGGCGGAGCCCGGCCAAGGAGCACTGCGCGTCGAGCGCCTGGTCACCTCGGGCACGTTCAGCCTGGACGGCGGCACCTGGGAGGTCGACAACAACGTCTGGCTGCTCGGCGACGGCGACCAGGTGCTGGTCATCGACCCCGCCCACGACGCCGCCGCGATCGCCGAGGCCGTCGGCGACCGCCGGGTCGCGGGGATCGTGTGCACGCACGCGCACGACGACCACGTGAACGCCGCGCCCGAGCTGGCCGCCCGCACCGGCGCGCCCGTCCTGCTGCACCCCGACGACGAGGTGCTGTGGAAGCTGACGCACCCGGCGGCCACGCCGGACCAGGCGCTGGCGGGCGGGCACATCCTGCGCTTCGGCGGCTCGGCCGTGCACGTGCTGCACACGCCGGGGCACGCCCCCGGCTCGGTCTGCCTCTACGTACCCGAGCTGGGGGTGTTGTTCTCCGGGGACACGCTCTTCCGCGGCGGCCCCGGCGCCACCGGGAGGTCGTACAGCGACTTCCCGACGATCATCAAGTCGATCAGCACAACGCTCCTCACCCTCCCCGGCGAGACGGTGGTGCACACCGGGCACGGTGACGACACCACCATCGGAGCCGAGGCTCCGCAGCTCGAGGACTGGATCCGCCGAGGACACTGACCCGGCCCGCACCCACAGGAGTACTCCCGTGACCACGTCAAGCGTGATCCCCACCCTCCCCGGCCGCTACTACGTCGACCCCGAGATCTTCGCCCTCGAGCAGAAGAACATCTTCGAGTCGATGTGGTTCTGCGTGGTGCGCTCGTCCGACCTGGGCAAGCCGGGAGCGTTCAAGACCGTGCAGGTCGGCACCGAGAGCATCCTCGTCACCAGGTCGAGGAACGGGTCGGTGCGCGCGTTCTACAACGTCTGCCGTCATCGCGGCGCCACCATCCGCACGGAGGAGTCCGGCGAGGTCAAGCGGGCCTTCCAGTGCCCGTACCACGCGTGGACCTACGACCTCGACGGCAAGCTCATCGCCGCGCCCAACCTGACCAAGATGGCCGACCTGGACCGGGTCGAGTACGGCCTGGTCAAGGTGCACGTGCGGGAGTGGCTCGGCTACGTGTGGGTCTGCCTGGCCGACGATCCGCCCTCCTTCGAGGACGACGTGCTCGGCGCGGTCACCGAGCGGCTCGGCGCGCTGGAGCTGATCGACAACTACGACGTGCCGAGCCTCGAGGTCGGACGGCGCATCGTGTACGACGTCCAGGCCAACTGGAAGCTCATCATCGAGAACTTCATGGAGTGCTACCACTGCGCCACGATCCACCCCGAGCTGACCGAGGTGCTGCCCGAGTTCGCCGACGGCTACGCGGCGCAATACTTCGTCGGCCACGGCGCCGAGTTCGGCGAGGAGATCCAGGGCTTCACCGTTGACGGCTCCCCCGGGCTCGACCGCATCCCCGGCGTGAGCGAGGAGCAGGACAGGCGCTACTACGCGATCACCGTCAAGCCGCAGGTCTTCGTGAACCTGGTGCCCGACCACGTGATCGTGCACCGGATGTTCCCGCTGGCCGTCGACCGCACGGTGGTCGAGTGCGACTGGCTCTATCTGCCCGACGTGGTGGCGAGCGGCAAGGACTTGGACAAGTCGGTCGAGCTCTTCCACCGCGTCAACGAGCAGGACTTCGAGGCGTGCGAGCGCACCCAGCCGCGCATGAGCTCGCGCACGTACGCCAAGGGCGGCGTCCTGGTGCCGAGCGAGCACCACATCGGCGCCTTCCACGAGTGGGTCCAGAACCGGATCGGCTGAGCGATGGAAGAGGAGGACGAGGGGCTCCAGGCCGGCCCGCCCAAGGACTGGGCGGGCGGGCTGCCCGCGGTGGGACACGCCTGGCCGGAGGGCGAGCACCGCAGCCCGGCGGAGTTCTGCGAGAACGGCGCCCAGGCGACGTCGGGCACCCTCCCCGGTCGGATCGTGCACCTCTGGCCGGTCAGCGTCCGGAGGGACGTGTTCACACGGGCTGGCAGCGTCGCTGCCGGTACCAGGGCACGAAGGCGATTGGCGGATGCCGGGCATTTGGCTGTGCCCAGGTCCTGTGCAACCACAGGATCGCTGAGCCGATCAGAGAGGCTCACCGAGCGCGCTGCCCAGCGCGCCCAGGGACGAACGCCGCTTCCCCACCGCGACCGGCAGGGCGAACTTCACCGTCAACCGGCTGGAGGTGCTGCGGGTGCCGCCGGGACGGCTGCTGTTGCAGGCGGTCCGCCGGGTGATCGCCTACCCGACGGCACGCGGCTGCTGCGCGGCCTATTTCCCGGAGACCAACGTGCTGGTGCCGCTGGACTCGGTGCCCGAGACGTCCAACACTCCGACGTCGAAGAGCGTGGTGGTGCGGCTGGCGCGGGCTAGTCCGCGTAGCCGAGCCGCCCGCTGATCTCGTCGGCCCCACCGATGAGGACGGAGGCGAGCTGGTGCATACGCTCGGCGCTGAAGCGGTAGGCGGGCCCGGACACGCTGACCGCGGCCACGACGTCCCCGTGGTAGGAGCGAATGGGCGCGGCCATGGCGTTCAGCCCGTCCTCCAGCTCCTCCAGGCAGTAGGCGTAGCCCGCCTTCCTGATCTCGGCGAGCTGCTTCTCGAGCTCGGCCACGTCGGTGATGGTGCGGTCCGTGAGGCGCTCCAGCGGCCTTTCGGACAGCAGCTTCGCCCGCTGCTTGTCCTCGACGTGGGCCAGGAGCACCTTGCCGCTGGAGGTGGCGTGGAGCGGGGTGAGCTGGCCGACCCAGTTGAAGGTGGTGACGGCGGACGGCCCGCGTACCTGGTCCAGGTTGACCGCGTAGGAGGAGCGGAGCACGGCGATGTTGACGGTCTCACCGATCTCCTCGGCCAGCCGCTGGCAGACGGGACGGCTGCGCCGGCCGAGGTCCATCTGGGTGTTGACGCCTCCGGCCAGGCGGATGATGCCGAAGCCCAGGCGGTATTTGCCCCGGTCCTCGGCCTGCTCGACCAGGCCGCGCGCCTCCAGGGCGCCGAGCAGCCGGAAGGCGGTCGACTTGTGCACGTCGATCTCGGCGGCCACTTCGCTGACGCCGGCTTCGCCCCGCCGGGAGAGGATCTCCAGCACGCTGATCGCCCGATCGACCGACTGCACGCCCCCACTACCCGAGTCGTTGCTCATAGCGAAACTGTAAGTGCTGTGAGGAACTCACGCGAGCTGAAGTGCCCAAAAGATCTCCTGTTGCGAGTAGTGCAACGAAATTCACATAACGCTACGATTCCGTGAAACGCGCGAGCGAGACGAGGCAACATGACGTCACAGCAGTACGACTTCGTCATCGTCGGAGGCGGCTCGGCCGGCAGCGCCCTGGCCAACCGGCTCTCCGCGGACCCTTCCACCCGGGTGCTGGTGCTCGAGGCGGGCCGGCCCGACTACCCTTGGGACGTCTTCATCCACATGCCGGCGGCGCTCCCCTTCCCGTGCGGCAACCCCTTCTACGACTGGCGTTACGAGTCCGAGCCCGAGCCGTTCATGAACGGCCGCCGGATCCACCACGCGCGCGGGAAAGTCCTGGGCGGTTCCAGCAGCATCAACGGCATGATCTTCCAGCGTGGCAATCCGCTGGACTACGAGCGCTGGGGCGGCGATCCCGGGATGAAGAACTGGGACTACGCCCACTGCCTGCCGTACTTCAAGCGGATGGAGAACTGCCTGGCCGACCCCGGCACGCCCTGGCGCGGCCATGACGGGCCGCTGGCGCTGGAGCGCGGCGCGGCGAGCACGCCGCTCTTCACGGCCTTCTTCGAGGCGGTGCAGCAGGCCGGCTACCCGCTCACCGACGACGTCAACGGCTACCGCCAGGAAGGCTTCGCCCGCTTTGACCGCAACATCCGGCGGGGCCGCAGGCTCAGCGCGGCCAGGGCGTACCTGCACCCGGTGATGAAGCGGCCGAACCTCACGGTCAAGACGCGGACGTTCGTGACGCGGATCCTCTTCGAGGGCAAGCGGGCCGTCGGCGTCGAATACGACGGCGGGACGGTGCGCGCGGGAGAGGTCATCCTGTGCGGCGGCGCGATCAACTCGCCTCAGCTCCTCCAGCTGTCCGGCATCGGGAACGCCGACGAGCTGCGCGCCCTCGGCGTCGACGTCGTGCACCACCTGCCGGGCGTGGGCGAGAACCTGCAGGACCATCTGGAGGTCTACATCCAGCACGGGTGCGGCAAGCCCGTCTCGATGCAGCCGAACCTGCAGAAGTGGCGCCACCCGTGGATCGGCGCCCAGTGGTTGTTCCTGCGCAAGGGGCCGGGCGCGACCAACCACTTCGAGGCCGGCGGCTTCGTGCGCAGCAACGACGACGTGGACTACCCCAACCTCATGTTCCACTTCCTGCCGATCGCGGTGCGCTACGACGGCTCCGCACCTGCGGCCGGACACGGCTACCAGGTGCACGTCGGCCCCATGTACTCCGACGCGCGCGGCTCCGTGAAGATCAAGAGCAGCGACCCGCGGCAACATCCCGCCCTGCGCTTCAACTACCTGTCCACCGACCAGGATCGGCGCGAGTGGGTGGAGGCCGTCAGGGTGGCCCGCGACATCCTCGGCCGGCCGGCGCTGCAGGAGTACAGCACCGGCGAGCTGTCACCGGGGCCCTCCGTCGAGACCGACGAGGAGATCCTGGAGTGGGTGGCCAAGGACGGCGAGACGGCGCTGCACCCCTCCTGCACGGCCCGGATGGGCATCGACGAGATGTCCGTGCTCGACCCCG
This sequence comes from Nonomuraea polychroma, assembly GCF_004011505.1. Lineage (NCBI taxonomy): Bacteria > Bacillati > Actinomycetota > Actinomycetes > Streptosporangiales > Streptosporangiaceae > Nonomuraea > Nonomuraea polychroma. Next base: position 1,457,372 of record NZ_SAUN01000001.1, on the reverse strand, counting down.
AGAGCATGCGCGTGCACGGCGTGGACGGGCTGCGCGTGGTCGACGCCTCGGCCATGCCGTACGTGACGAACGGCAACATCTACGCGCCGGTCATGATGCTGGCGGAGAAGGCGGCCGACCTGATCCTCGGCAACACCCCGCTGCCGCCGGAGTCGGCCGAGTTCTACCGGCACCGGTCCTGACCCCGTATTCGCACGTCATCGCGGTCGGCCTGCGCGCCTCCGCCCTGCCGGGACGAAGCGGCAGGAGCGGACTGCGGGCCCGGCGAACGCTTGAGGCGGTGAGGGACTCCCTCACCGCCTCAAAGACCGGAAGGTCAGCGGAAGACGACGGTGCGGTCGCCGTTGAGCAGCACCCGCTGCTCGCTGTGCCACTTCACCGCTCTGGCCAGCACTTGGGCCTCGACGTCCCGGCCCACGGCGACCAGGTCGTCGGGGTCGAGCTCGTGGTCCACCCTGGCCACGTCCTGCTCGATGATCGGCCCCTCGTCCAGATCCGCCGTCACGTAGTGCGCCGTCGCCCCGATGAGCTTCACGCCGCGCTCGTGCGCCTGGTGGTACGGCTTGGCGCCCTTGAAGCCCGGCAGGAAGGAGTGGTGGATGTTGATCGCCCGCCCCTCGAGCTGTTTGCACAGGTCGTCCGACAGGATCTGCATGTAGCGGGCGAGCACCACCAGGTCCGCGTCGTACTCGGCGACCAGCTCCAGCACCCTGGCCTCGGCCTCGGCCTTGCCGTTCGACGTCACGGGCACGTGGTGGAAGGGGACGCCGTAGGAGGCGGCCAGCGGCTCCAGGTCCGGGTGGTTGGAGACGACCGCGGGGATCTCGATGTTCAGGCCGCCGACCTGGCGGCGGAAGAGCAGGTCGTTCATGCAGTGGCCGAACTTCGACACCATGATCAGCGTCCGGGTCGGCGTGGCGGCGTCCTTGAGCTGCCAGGTCATCTGGAAGGACTCCGCGACGTAGGTGAAGCCCTCGCGCAGCTCCTCCAGCCCGTCCTGGGAGGCGAAGTGCACCCGCATGAAGAAGCCGCCGCCCTTGCGGTCGTTGAACTGCTTGCTCTGCAGCATGTTGCCTCCGTGCTGGATGAGGAAGCTGCTGACCGCGTAGACGATGCCCGGCTTGTCGGCGCAGGAGATGGTGAGGATGAACTCGCGCCCAGGAGCCATCGCTCCTCCTTGTGTTGCGTATTACGCAAATAAGAGACTTATACGCAACAGCGTGAACGGAGAGCGGCCGGTCCGTCAAGAGGGGAAACTCCACCCAGCGCAGGGGTAAACGGATCACAACGTATGGATTCGGCCAGTGATTCCCCCAAAGCCTTGACGAACCACCAGCGGCCGGTCAATCCTGTTCCTCATTAAGCACTAGCTTGCGCCATGCGCAACGATCTGGGGTGTGTCGGATGACCGACCTCTACATCGGCGGCAACTGGACGAGGCCGATCGCCAATGGGCAGCGGCACATCCACTCGCCCGCCGACGGCAGTCTGGTCGCCACGGTGGCCGAGGCCACGGCGGCCGACGCCGAGGCCGCGATCGCGGCCGCCCGGCACGCCTTCGACGCGGGCCCCTGGCCGCAGACCCCGGCCCGCGAGCGCGGCGCACTGCTCTACAGGGTAGCTGACCTGCTGGAACGCGACCGCGACAGGTTCGCGAGAGCCGAATCGGGCGACACCGGCAAGCGCCTCGTGGAGAGCGAGTACGACGTCGACGACTCCATCGCCTCCCTGCGCTACTTCGCCGGGGTGGCCGGCACCGACGCGGGGCGGGTGATCGACACGGGCCGGGACGACGCCATCAGCCGCATCGTCCACGAGCCCGTCGGCGTCTGCGGCCTGATCACGCCGTGGAACTACCCGCTGCTGCAGGCGACGTGGAAGGTCGCCCCCGCGCTCGCCGCCGGCAACACCTTCGTGCTGAAGCCCAGCGAGCTCACCCCCAGCACCGCGATCCTGCTGATGCGCGCGCTGGAGGAGGCGGGCCTGCCCGCGGGCGTGGCCAACCTGGTGCTCGGCGCGGGCCACGAGGCGGGCGCGCCGCTGGCCGAGCACCCGGCCGTGGACCTGGTGTCGTTCACCGGCGGCGTGACCACCGGGCGCCGGATCATGGCGGCCGCCGCGGCCACCGTCAAGCGGGTGGCCCTCGAACTGGGCGGCAAGAACCCCAACATCGTCTTCGCCGACGCCGATCTCGAGACCGCGATCGACTTCGCGCTCACCGCGGTGTTCCTGCACTCGGGCCAGGTCTGCTCGGCCGGCGCCCGCCTCCTCGTCGAGGACTCCCTGCACGACGCCTTCGTGGACGAGGTGGTGCGCCGGGCGGAGCTGATCCGCCTGGGCGGCCCCTTCGACCCGGACGCGCACACCGGCCCGCTCATCTCCGCCGCGCACCTGGCCAAGGTCGAGGAGTACGTGGCGGCGGGCCTGGCCGAGGGCGCGGTCCTGCGCTGCGGCGGCCACCGGATGGAAGGCCCCGGCTTCTTCTACCGCCCCACCGTGCTCGACGAGTGCAAGCAGGGCATGCGCGTGGTGCGCGAGGAGTCCTTCGGCCCGGTGCTCACCGTGGAGCGCTTCACCACCGAGGACGAGGCCGTGCGCCTCGCCAACGACACCGAGTACGGCCTGGCCGGCGCGGTCTGGACCCAGGACGCCGGCAAGGCGCAGCGGGTGGCGGGCCGGCTGCGGCACGGCACGGTGTGGATCAACGACTACCACCCCTACGTGCCGCAGGCCGAGTGGGGTGGCTTCAAGCAGTCAGGCATCGGCCGCGAGCTCGGGCCCACCGGCCTGGACGAATACCGCGAGATCAAGCATGTCTGGCAGAACATCCGCCCACGCCCGCAGCGGTGGTTCCCAGCGAACTGACGCCCCCCGACGACCAAGAGGTGGTCATGACCGCACCGTCACTGACCGAACGCAACCCGCTCGGCACCGAGACACCCCCGATCCTCGACGTGAAGGGGCTCTGGAAGGTGTTCGGGCCCAAGGCTGACCGCGTCGTCGGCACCACCCTCAGCCGCGCGGAGCTGAAGGAGCAGACCGGCTGCGTCGCCGCCGTCCGCGACGTCTCCTTCTCGGTACGGCGCGGCGAGGTCTTCGTCGTCATGGGCCTGTCGGGCTCGGGCAAGTCCACCCTGGTCCGCTGCCTCACCAGGCTGATCGAGCCGACGGCCGGCGAGATCGTGCTCGACGGCGAGGACATCCGCCAGGCGGACGAGAAGCGGCTGCGGGAGCTGCGCAGGCACCGCATGGCCATGGTCTTCCAGCACTTCGGGCTGCTGCCGCACCGGTGTGTGCTGGACAACGTCGTCTTCGGGCTGGAGATCCGCGGGGTGCCCAAGCAGGACCGCTATGTCAGGGCACGCGAGGTCGTCGGGCTGGTGGGCCTGACCGGCTTCGAGAACTCCTACCCCGACCAGCTCTCCGGAGGCATGCAGCAGCGCGTCGGCCTGGCCCGCGCGCTGGCCGCCGATCCCGAGGTGCTGCTGTTCGACGAGCCGTTCTCCGCGCTCGACCCGCTGATCAGGCGGGAGATGCAGAACGAGATCATCCGCCTGCACCACGAGGTCGGCAAGACCATGATCTTCATCACGCACGACCTGAGCGAGGCGCTCAAGCTGGGCGACCGCATCCTCATCATGCGCGACGGGGAGCTCGTCCAGATCGGCACGCCCGACGAGGTCGTGGGCGCGCCGGCCGACGACTACGTCAGGGACTTCGTCAGCGACGTGCCGCGCTCCCACGTGCTGACGCTGCGCTGGATCATGCGCGACCCGCTGCCCGACGAGCCCCTGGACGGCCCCGAGCTGGGCCCCGACGTGGTCATCAGGGACGCGGCGCACAGCGTGATGTCGGCCGGCCGGCCGGTCCGCGTGACCGAGAACGGCGCCCTGCTCGGCGTGGTCACCAGCGTGGAGATCCTCGAGGTCATCGCAGGAGGGCAGTCCTGATGGCTCCCGTGACTGCCGCGGTGACGGCAGTGGCCACGCGGCTGCGCGGCCGGAAATACCTCATCCTCGCGGTGCTCGCGGTCTGGGTGCTGGGATGGGCGCTGCTGCACGGGCGCGACACGCTGGAGCTGGGCGGCGCGGAGCTGACGCCGGTGCACAGCTCGCTCAACCAGGGCATGGACGCCATCGACGACGGCAGGAACAGCAACCCGTTCTTCCTCTACTTCGTCAACTACATCCGGCTCTTCCTCGACGAGGCCGTGACGTTCGTCCAGGCCCTGATCAGCCAGCCGTCCTTCGGGCGCCCGCTGCCCGTGCTGGGCTGGCTGGGCGTGACGGCCCTGGCGACGGGGGTCGCCTTCCTGTACGGCAACAGGAAGTCGGCGCTGCTCACGGCGGCGGGCCTGATCTCCTTCGGGCTGCTGGGCCTGTGGGAGGAGAGCATGGACACGCTCGCCCTCACGCTGACCGCGGTGGTCCTGTCGCTGGCCGTGGGCATCCCGCTCGGTGTGTGGGCGGGGATGAGCGACCGCTTCCACCGGGTGGTCACCCCCGTGCTGGACTTCATGCAGACGATGCCGACGTTCGTCTACCTGGCGCCGCTCACGCTCTTCTTCCTCATCGGCCCGGCCAGCGCGACGGTCGCCACGATGATCTACGCGATCCCGCCGGCCATCCGCATCACCGCGCACGGCATCCGCCAGGTCTCGCCCGACACCCTCGAGGCGGGCACCTCGCTGGGCGCCACCACCGCCCAGTCGCTGCGGCACGTGCGGCTGCCGATGGCCAAACAGACGATCATCGTCGGGGTCAACCAGACCATCATGGCCGCGTTGTCCATGGCCACCATCGCGGCGCTCATCGACGCGCCGGGCCTGGGTCAGACGGTGCTGAAGGCGCTGCAGACCCTGGACGTGGGCACCGCGTTCAACGCGGGCCTGGCCATCGTCATCATGGCGGTGGTGCTGGACCGGGTGACCTCGGCGGCCAGCCGCCGGGTGGAGGCCGAGCGCAGGGCCGGCCGGCTGCTCAGCCCCGGACGGCGGCGGCTCCAGGTCACGGGCGTGCTCGGGGTCGCCGCGTTCCTGTGTTACCTGTCCTACACCTACGTCTGGGCGGCGGAGTTCCCCGCACAGGCCAACGTCGGCCCCTACGTGCGCCGAGCCGCCGACGCGGCGAGCGTCTGGGTGCAGGACAGCCTGGTCGGCGTCACCGAAGCGGTCAAGAACCTGCTCACCAACGGGCTGCTCAACCCGTTCGAGGCGCTGCTGACCGGCTCGCCGTGGTGGCTGGTCTTCGCCGTGGCCGTGGCCGTGGCGCTACTGGCGGGCAACGCGCGGGCGGCCCTGGCGACCGCGATCGGCCTGGCGGTGCTGGTCCTGCTCGGGCTCTGGCAGGACAGCATGGTCACGCTGGCCTCGACCGTGGTCGCGACGGTCCTGGTCATGGTGCTCGGCCTGGTGGTGGGCGTGTGGATGGGCCGCAGCGACCGGGCCGACACCATGCTGCGCCCCGTCCTCGACGCCGGCCAGACCATGCCCCACTTCGTCTATCTGGTGCCGCTCCTGGGCCTGTTCGGCCCGACGCGGTTCACCGCGATCATCGCGGCCGTGATCTTCGCGGCCCCGGTCGCGATCAAGCTGGTGGCCGAGGGCATCAGGCGGGTCTCCCCCACCACGGTCGAGGCCGCCACCTCGGCGGGGGCGAGCACCTGGCAGCTCATCTCCAAGGTCCAGCTGCCGATGGCCCGCAGCGGCGTGACGCTCGCGGCCAGCCAGGGACTCATCTACGTGCTCTCGATGGTCGTCGTGGGCGGCCTCGTGGGGGCGGGGGCGCTCGGCTACGACGTCGTGGCCGGCTTCTCGCAGCACCAGCTCAGGGGGAAGGGGCTGGCCGCCGGGCTCGCGATCGTCGTGCTCGGCATCGTGCTCGACCGCGTCATGCGCGCCGCCACGCAGCGGGCAGACGCGGCGGCTCACGGTGGGCAACCGCACAACTAACCGAAGACGGGCCCCTCGGCCCGAGGAACCACCAGGAGGACCTAGGTGACGAATTCGAGGAGCGGAAAGGTCAGGGCACTCGTGCTCGTAACCGGCATGGGCCTCTTTCTCAACGCCTGCGCGGGCGCGAAGGTCGGCGAGACGGCCGCACCGGCCGCCGGCGGAGGCAGTGCCAAGGCGTGCGGGACACTCAACCTCGCGATCAACCCGTGGGTGGGCTACGAGGCCAACGCCGCGGTGATCGCCTACGTGGCCGAGAAGAACCTCGGCTGCACGGTCGTGAAGAAGGACCTCAAGGAGGAGGTCGCCTGGCAGGGCTTCGGCACCGGCGAGGTGGACGCGATCGTGGAGAACTGGGCACACGACGACCTGAAGAAGAAGTACATCGACGACCAGAAGGTCGCCGTCTCGGCGGGGCCGACGGGCAACAAGGGCGTCATCGGCTGGTACGTGGCCCCGTGGATGGCCGAGAAGTACCCGGACATCACCGACTACAAGAACCTCAACAAGTACGCCTCCCTCTTCAAGACCTCCGAGTCCGGCGGCAAGGGCCAGCTCCTCGACGGCGACCCTTCCTACGTCACCAACGACGAGGCCCTGGTCAAGAACCTCAAGCTGGACTACAAGGTCGTCTACGCGGGCAGCGAGACCGCGCTCATCACCGCCTTCCGCCAGTCTCAGAAGCAACAGAAGCCGATCCTGGCCTACTTCTACGAGCCCCAGTGGTTCCTGTCGGAGCTCAAGCTGGTCAAGGTGAACCTGCCCGCCTACAAGGAAGGCTGCGACGCCGATCCGGAGAAGGTGGCCTGCGACTACCCGCCGTACCAGCTCGACAAGATCGTGAGCAAGAAGTTCGCCGACTCCGGCAGCCCCGCCTACGAGCTGGTCAAGAACTTCACCTGGACCAACGACGACCAGAACCTCGTGGCGAAGTACATCGCCGAGGACAAGATGACCGCCGAGGAGGCGGCCGCCAAGTGGGTGGCCGACAACCCGGACAAGGTCAAGGCCTGGCTGCCCAAGAGCTGACCGGCTGCCGCGAACCCGGCCCGATCGCACGCGCGATCGGGCCGGGTTCGCGTGCGTTCCGCGGCGCCGATGAGCGGCACGGAATTAGACAGAACGCCCCTTGACACCCGCAATCCGGCAGGCGACGCTTGTTGCGGGAAGCGCGTTAGGTTGCATATGTCGCAACAACACCGGAGGTGGCTATGACGGGCCCGAGAGTCGTCATCATCGGGGCCGGCGTGGTCGGCGCGGCACTCGCCGACGAGCTGTCGGCCCGCGGCTGGACCGACGTCGCAGTGGTCGACCAGGGTGACGTACCCGCCACCGGCGGCTCCTCCTCGCACGCGCCCGGTCTGGTGTTCCAGACCAACGGCTCCAAGACCATGGCCGAGATGGCCCGCTACACCGTGGAGAAGTTCGTCGAGCTGGACAGCTTCCTCCAAGTGGGCGGCCTGGAGGTGGCCACGACCCCCGAGCGCCTCGCGGAGCTGCAGCGCCGCCACGGCTGGGCGACGGCATGGGGCCTGGAGGCCCATCTGCTTTCCCCCGCCGAGTGCGTGGCCAAGCACTCGCTGCTGGACCCCGGCAAGGTGCTCGGCGGCCTGTTCCTCCCCACCGACGGCCTGGCCAAGGCGGTCAAGGCGGTCCAGGCGCAGCTCACCAGGGCGACCGAGCGCGGCGTGCGGGTGCTGGCCAGGCACGAGGTGCTGGACATCAGGACCGAGGGCGGCCGGGTCGCCGCGGTGGTCACCGACCACGGCGAGATCCCCGCCGACGTGGTGGTCTGCTGTGCCGGGATCTGGGGGCCGCGCGTGGCCCGCATGGTGGGCATGGAGCTGCCGCTCACGCCGCTGGCCCACCAGCTGGCCTGGACGGGTCAGATCCCCGACCTGGCCGGGCAGACCGGGGAGGCGACCCGGCCCATCCTGCGTCACCAGGACGCCGACCTGTACGTCCGGGAGCGCTACGACACGCTGGGCATCGGCTACTACGGCCACCGGCCCATGCCGGTCAGCCCCGACGACATCCTCTCGGTGGACGCCGCCGAGGTCATGCCGTCGGTGCTGACCTTCACCCCCGACGACTTCGCCGACGCCTGGACCGAGACCCAGAGCCTGCTGCCGGGGACGCGGTCGGCCAAGGTGGAGGAGGGCATCAACGGGCTGTTCTCGTTCACGACCGACCACATGCCGCTGATGGGTGAGTCGCGCGAGGTGAAGGGCTTCTGGGTGGCGGAGGCCGTGTGGGTCACCCACTCCGCAGGGGTCGCCATGGCCATGGCCGAGTGGCTGGTCGACGGCCACTGCTCCTCCTTCGACCTGCACGAATGCGACGTCAACCGGTTCGAGCCGCACCAGATAGCTCCCGACTACGTGCTGGCGCGCGGCTGCCAGAACTACGTCGAGGTCTACGACATCATCCACCCGCTGCAGCCCATGGAGCATCCGCGCCCGATGCGCACCAGCCCGTTCCACGTCCGCCAGCAAGAGCTCGGCGCGATCTTCCTGGAGGCCTCCGGCTGGGAGCGGCCACAGTGGTACGGCGCCAACGCCCCGCTGCTCCAGGGCCGCGACATCCCGACGCCCGGCGACTGGGCCGCCCAATACTGGTCGCCCATCGTGGGCGCGGAGGCGCAGGCCACCCGGGAGTCCGTCGCGATGTACGACATGACCGCGCTCAAGCGCCTGGAGATCAGCGGCCCCGGCGCGGTCGGCTTCCTGCAGTCCCTGGTGACCGGCGACATCGACAAGTCCGTCGGCTCCGTGACGTACTGCCTGCTCCTGGACACCGACGGCGGCATCCGCAGCGACATCACCGTCGCGCGCCTGGGCCCCGAGCTGTTCCAGGTCGGCGCCAACGGCAACCTGGACCTCGACTGGCTGGACCGGCGGCGACCGCGCGCGGTCCACATCCGGGACATCACCGCGGGCACCTGCTGCGTGGGCGTGTGGGGCCCGCGTGCCCGCGACCTCGTCCAGCCGCTCACCGGCATCGACCTGACCGCGCTGCGTTACTTCCGCGGCGCCCGGGGCTACATCGGCAACGTGCCGGTCACCATGCTGCGCCTGTCGTACGTCGGCGAGCTGGGCTGGGAGATCTACACCACCGCCGACATGGGACTCAAGCTCTGGGACACGCTCTGGGAGGCCGGGCAGCGGCACGGCGTCATCGCCGGCGGCCGCGGCGCGTTCACCAGCCTGCGCCTGGAGAAGGGCTACCGCTCCTTCGGCACGGACATGACCTTCGAGCACGACCCCTACGAGGCGGGGCTCGGCTTCGCCGTCAAGCTGGACAAGGGCGACTTCGTCGGCCGCGAGGCGCTGCTGGAGCGCAAGCAGGAGGTGCGCCGGCGGCTGACCTGCCTGCTCACCGACGAGGTCGTCATGGGCAAGGAGCCCGTCTACGACACCGACGGCGGTCCGGCCGGCTACGTCACCAGCGCCGCCTACGGATACACGATCGGCAGGGGCATCGCCTACGCCTGGCTGCCCGCCGACCTGGCGAACCCCGGCCAGGAGGTGACCATCGGCTACTTCGACCGTAACGTACGCGCCGTCGTCGCCGAGGAACCGCTCTTCGACCCCACGATGCAGCGGCTGCGCGGTTAGGAGAGGACATACATGATCGACACCCCGCTGGACGTGGTCGACCCGGAGGTCCACGCCGCCATCGGCGCCGAGCTGGCGCGCCAGCGCTCGACGCTGGAGATGATCGCCTCCGAGAACTTCGCGCCCGTCGCCGTCATGGCGGCGCAGGGCTCGGTGCTCACCAACAAGTACGCCGAGGGCTACCCGGGCCGGCGCTACTACGGCGGCTGCGAGCACGTGGACGTGATCGAGCAGATCGCCATCGACCGGGTGAAGGCGCTGTTCGGCGCGGCGGCGGCCAACGTGCAGCCGCACTCCGGCGCCCAGGCCAACGCCGCGGCCATGGCCGCGCTGCTCGAACCCGGCGACACCATCCTCGGGCTCGACCTGGCCCATGGCGGCCATCTCACGCACGGCATGCGGATCAACTTCTCCGGCCGCCTGTACAACGTGGTCGCCTACCACGTACGCGAGAGCGACCACCTGGTGGACATGGAGGAGGTCGAGCGGCTGGCCCGCGAGCACCGGCCCAAGCTGATCATCGCCGGCTGGTCGGCCTACCCCCGCCACCTGGACTTCGCCGCCTTCCGGCGGATCGCCGACGAGGTGGGCGCGTACCTGCTGGTGGACATGGCGCACTTCGCCGGCCTGGTGGCCGCGGGCCTGCACCCCTCCCCCGTGCCGCACGCCCACGTCGTCACCACCACCACGCACAAGACCCTCGGCGGCCCGCGCGGCGGCGTGATCCTGTCCACGGAGGACCTCATCAAGAAGATCAACTCGTCGGTCTTCCCCGGCCAGCAGGGCGGGCCGCTGGAGCACGTCATCGCCGCCAAGGCCGTCGCGTTCAAGATCGCCGGCGAGGACGCCTTCCGCGACCGGCAGCGGCGCACGCTGGAGGGCGCCAAGATCCTCGCCGACCGGCTGCTCGCACCCGACGCCGCCGAGGCCGGGGTCAAGGTGCTGACCGGCGGCACCGACGTGCATCTCGTCCTGGTCGACCTGCGTGATTCGGCGCTGGACGGCAAGCAGGCCGAGGACCGGCTGCACGCCGCCGGGATCACGGTGAACAGGAACGCGGTGCCGTTCGACCCGCGCCCGCCGATGGTCACCTCCGGCCTGCGCATCGGCACGCCGGCGCTGGCCACGCGGGGGTTCGGCGCCGACGACTTCGCCGACGTGAGCGACGTCATCGCGACGGCGCTCACGCCGGAGGCCGACCTGTCCTTCCTGCGCGGCCGGGTCGAGGCCCTGGCCGGCAAGCACCCGCTCTACGAGGACGTCCGATGAGCCCCCACGCCCCGGGCGCCGACCTGCCCGAGCACCCCGACCGGCTGTGGAGCGCCACCGAGCCCAAGGCGTCCTACGACGTGGTGATCGTCGGAGCCGGCGGGCACGGCCTCGCGACTGCCTACTACCTGGCCAAGAACCACGGCATCACGAACGTCGCCGTGCTGGAGCGGGGCTGGCTGGCGGGCGGCAACATGGCCCGCAACACCACCATCATCCGCTCCAACTACCTGTGGGACGAGAGCGCCGGCATCTACGAGCACGCGCTGAAGCTCTGGGAGGGGCTGGAGGAGGAGCTCGACTACCCGCTGCTGTTCAGCCAGCGCGGCGTGCTCAACCTCGCCCACAGCCTCCAGGACGTCCGCGACAGCATGCGGCGGGTCGAGGCCAACAGGCTCAACGGCGTGGACGCCGAATGGCTGGACCCCCAGCAGGTCAAGGAGGTCTGCCCGATCGTCAACGTCTCCCCCGGCGTCCGCTACCCGGTGCTGGGCGGCACCTTCCAGCCCCGGGCCGGGATCGCCAAGCACGACCACGTCGCCTGGGGCCTGGCCAGGGCGGCCGCGGCGCTCGGCGTCGAGTTCATCGAGCACTGCGAGGTCACCGGGCTGCAAGTGCGCGACGGCCGGGTGACCGGCGTGGAGACCACCCGCGGCACGATCGCGGCGGGCCGGGTGGCGCTGTGCGCCGCCGGTCACACCTCGGTCGTGGCCGCCACGGCTGGGATCGATCTGCCGCTGCAGAGCCACCCGCTCCAGGCGCTGGTCTCCGAGCTGCTGGAGCCGGTGCATCCCACGGTGGTCATGTCCAACGCCGTGCACGTGTACGTCAGCCAGGCGCACAAGGGCGAGCTCGTCATGGGGGCGGGCATCGACGCGGCCAACTCCTACCGCCAGCGCGGCGCCTTCCACATCATCGAACAGCAGATGGCCGCGGCTCTGGAGTTGTTCCCGGTCTTCGCCCGGGCGCACGTGCTGCGTACCTGGGGCGGCGTCGTGGACGTCTCGCCCGACGCGTCACCGATCATGGGCCTCACCCCGGTCGAGGGCCTCTACCTCAACTGCGGCTGGGGCACCGGCGGCTTCAAGGCGACGCCCGGCGTGGGCTGGTGCTTCGCCCACACCGTGGCCAACGACGAGCCGCATCCCCTCAACGCTCCCTTCTCCCTTGACCGATTCGTCACCGGGGCGCTCGTCGACGAGCACGGCGCCGCCGCGGTCGCCCACTGAGGAACGCCACGATGCTGCTGATCCCCTGTCCCTGGTGCGGCCCTCGCGACGAGGCCGAGTTCCACTACGGCGGCCAGGCCCACGTCGCCTACCCGGCCGACCCGGGTGCGCTCTCCGACGAGGAGTGGGCCCGCTACCTGTTCTTCCGCGACAACCCCAAGGGGTCCTTCGCCGAGCGGTGGAGCCACTCGGCGGGCTGCCGCCGCTGGTTCAACGCCGTGCGCGACACCGCCACGAACGAGATCCACGCCGTCTACCGGGTGGGCGAGCCGCGGCCGGTGACGCCGTGAGGCGCGCGAGCGGGGGCCGGATCGACCGCGGCCGCACGCTGCGTTTCCGCTTCGACGGCCGCGACTACACGGGACACCCCGGCGACACGCTCGCCTCGGCGCTGCTGGCCAACGGCGTGCGCCAGGTCGCGACGAGCGTCAAGCTCGGCCGCCCGCGCGGTGTCTTCGCCGCGGGCAGCGAGGAGCCCAGCGCGCTGGTGCAGATCGAGGAGCCGTTCCCCGAGCCCATGCTGACCGCGACCACCGTCGAGTTGTACGACGGCCTGGTCGCGCGCGGGCTGCCCGGCCAGGGCCGCCTGGCCACCGAGCCCGACCCCGCCCGCTACGACGCCACCCACGCCCACTGCGACGTGCTCGTGGTGGGCGCGGGCCCCGCCGGGCTGGCGGCGGCCAGGGCCGCGGCACGCGCGGGCGCCCGCGTGATCCTCGCCGACGAGCAGCCCGAGCCCGGCGGCAGCCTGCTCGGCACCGCCGAGCAGGTGGCGGGCCTGCCGGGCGCCGAATGGGCGGCGGCGGTGACGGCCGAGCTGGCGGGCCTGCCCGAGGTCACGATGTTGCCGCGCACCACGGTCTTCGGCTACTACGACGACAACCACCTCGTCGCCGTCGAACGGCGTACCAACCACCTCGGCGGCGCGGCGCCCGCGCACGTGGCCAGGGAGCGTATCTGGCGCATCAGGGCGAAGCGCGTCGTGCTGGCCACCGGCGCGCACGAGCGGCCTGTCGCGTTCGCGGGCAACGACCTGCCGGGTGTGATGCTGGCCGGCGCCGCGCGGACCTACGTCAATCGGTACGGCGTGCTCCCCGGCCGCCGCGCGGTGGTGTTCACCTCCGGCGACAGCGCCTACGCCGCCGCCCTCGAGCTGGCCGGCGCAGGAGTGGAGGTGGCCGCCATCGTCGACGTGCGGCCCGCGCCCGGCGCGTGCGCCGACCGGGCCCGCGCGGCCGGCATCGAGGTGCTGACCGGGCACGTGGTGACGGCAGCCGCCGGGGACCGCCAGGTCTCCTCGGTCCTGGTGGGACCGCGCCAGGAGGGCGGGGCCGTCGCCGAAGGCGAGCGGTCGTTCGACGCCGACCTGCTGCTGGTCTCGGGAGGCTGGAATCCGGTCGTGCACCTGTTCAGCCAGTCGGGCGGAACGCTGCGGTACGACGAGGCGCTGGGCACGCTGGTGCCCGGAGCGTCGCGGCAGGCGGTCGCGGTCGCGGGAGCGGCGAGAGGCGTGTTCACGCCGGCCGGATGCCTGGAGGACGGCGCCGCGGCGGGCGGCGATGTCCCTGCCGGCGTCGAGGTCGTGCCTCAGGGCGTGCCGTACTGGCTGGTTCCCGCGGCGGACTACGGCACGCACTTCGTCGACCTGCAGCGGGACGTGACCGTGGCGGACGTCGTGCGGGCGACCGGTGCCGGGCTGCGCTCCGTCGAGCACGTCAAGCGCTACACCACCGCGGGCACCGCCCACGACCAGGGCAAGACGTCCGGCCTACTGACCACGGCTGTCATGGCCCACGTCCTGGGCGTCCCGGTGGGCGATCTCGGCAGCACGACGTTCCGCGCTCCGTACACGCCGGTGAGCTTCGCGGCGCTGGCCGGGCGCGACCGCGGCCTGCTGCACGATCCCGTCCGGGTCACGGCGCTGCACGAGTGGCACGCCGCGCACGGCGCGCTGTTCGAGAACGTCGGGCAATGGAAGCGGCCGTGGTACTACCCGCGCCCCGGCGAGGACATGGAGGCCGCGGTTCTGCGCGAGTGCCGGGCGGCGCGGGAGGGCGTGGCGGCGATGGACGCCTCCACGCTCGGCAAGATCGACGTGATCGGGCCCGACGCGGCGGAGTTCCTCGACCGGCTGTACACGAACATGATGAGCACGCTGGCCGTCGGCGCCATCAGGTACGGCGTGATGTGCCGGGCCGACGGCATGGTCTTCGACGACGGCACCGTCATCAGGCTCGCCGAGGACCACTTCCTCGTCACGACCACCACCGGCAACGCGGCGGCCGTCCTCGACTGGATGGAGGAGTGGCTGCAGACCGAGTGGCCGTGGCTGCGCGTGCACCTGACGTCGGTCACCGAGCAGTGGGCCACGGTGGCGCTCGTCGGCCCCGGGTCGCGCGAGGTGCTGAACGGACTCGCCCCCGGACTGGCCGTCGGCGCGGCCGACTTCCCGTTCATGACCTGGCGGGAGGCGGAGGTGGCGGGGATTCCCGCGCGGGTGTGCCGGATCAGCTTCTCGGGCGAGCTGGCCTACGAGATCAACGTGACCTCGTGGGAGGGCCTCGCCCTGTGGGAGGCGATCATGGACACCGGGGTCGTGACGCCGTACGGGACCGAGACCATGCACGTGCTGCGGGCAGAGAAGGGCTACCCGATCGTCGGGCAGGACACCGACGGCACGGTCACGCCGCAGGACCTGGGCATGTCGTGGGTGGTGTCGAAGAAGAAGGCCGACTTCATCGGCAAGCGCTCGTTCGCCCGGGCCGACACGACCCGCGTGGACCGCAAGCAGCTCGTCGGGCTGCTGCCGGAGGACCCAGGGGTGCTGCTGCCCGAGGGGACGCACCTGGTGGAGTTCTCGAGCCTGCCGGAGCCGCCCGTGCCGATGCTCGGGCACGTGACCTCGAGCTACCGCAGCGCGGCGCTGGGGCGTACCTTCGCGCTGGCGCTGGTCAGCGGGGGGCGCGACCGCGTCGGCGAGCGGCTCTACGCGCCGGTCGGCGACGATCTCGTGCCCGTCACCGTGACCTCTCACATCCTGTACGACCCGGAAGGAGCACGCCGCGATGGCTGAGCGCAGGAGTCCGGCCGCGGCCTTCGCCGACCGGTTCGCGACCGCTTCGAAGAGCGAGGCGCTGACGCTGGCGGAGATCCCCTTTCTCCGGCAGGTCAACGTGCGCGTGGACCCGGCGAGCCCGGCCGCGGCGGACCTCGGGGCGGTGCTCGGCGTGGCGCTGCCCGTCTCGCCGGGCACCGCCGTGCGGTCGGGCGAGGTGACGGTGGCCTGGCTGGGGCCCGACGAGTGGCTGGTGATCGGCCCTGAGGGGTACGCGGCCGAGCCGTTGCGCGAAGCCCTCGGCGACCGGCACGGGTCCGTGGTGGACGTGTCGGCGCAGCGCACCACTCTGCTGGTGGGCGGGCCTCGGGCCCGGGATGTGCTGGCCCACGGCTGCGCCCTCGACCTGCATCCTTCGGTGTTCGGCCCGGGCTCGTGCGCGCAGACCATGCTGGCGCGGGCCCAGGTCGTGCTGCTGTCCCAGCAGGAGGGTTTCCTGGTGCTGGTGCGCTCGTCGTTCGCGGCCTACCTGGCCGAGTGGCTGCTGGACGCGGCGACGGAATATGTGACATGAGCATCGGCGTCTTCGACCTGTTCAAGATAGGCATCGGCCCGTCCAGCTCCCACACGGGCGGCCCGATGGCGGCCGCGCACAAGTTCGCCCGAGGCCTGCACGAGGACGGCCTCCTGCCGCGCGTGGCGCGCGTCGAGGCCATCCTGTACGGCTCACTCGGCCTCACCGGCAAGGGCCACGGCAGCGACAAGGCCGTCCTGCTGGGCCTGTCGGGCGAGAAGCCCGAACTCGTGGACGTGGACTCGATCGACGAGCGCCTGGCCGCGATGCGCGCGTCGGGCACGGTCAAGCTGTACGGCACTCACGAGATCCCCTTCGTCGTCGGCGAGGACCTGATCTTCGAACGCAAGATCTCGCTCCCCGAGCACCCGAACGGCATGCGCTTCACCGCCTACACCGCGGACGGCGGCACACTGCGGGAGAAGGTCTACTTCTCGGTCGGCGGCGGCTTCGTCGTGGACGAGCAGGCCACCGGCGCCGACCGCATCAAGCCGGACGACACCCTGCTCCCCTACCCCTTCACCACCGGCGAGGACCTGCTCAAGCACTGCGGGACCACGGGCCTGTCGATCTCTGGGCTGATGCTGGAGAACGAGCGGGCCTTCGGCCGCACCGAGGCGGAGATCCGCGCGGGGATCCTGGACCTGTGGCGGGTCATGTCCGAGTGCGTGCACCGCGGGATCTCGCGGGAGGGCGTGCTGCCCGGCGGGCTGCGCGTCAAGCGCCGCGCCCACGCGCTGCACCGGCGCCTGCGCAGCGAATCGCCGGAGAAGGACCCGCTGCAGGCCATGGACTGGGTGTCGCTGTTCGCGCTGGCGGTCAACGAGGAGAACGCGGCGGGGGGCCGTATCGTGACCGCCCCGACGAACGGCGCGGCCGGCATCATCCCCGCCGTGCTGACCTACTACACGCGCTTCGTGCCGCGGGCCGACGACGAGGGCGTGGTCCGCTTCCTGCTGACGGCGGCGGCGATCGGCGTGCTGATCAAGGAGAACGCGTCGATCTCCGGTGCGGAGGTGGGCTGCCAGGGCGAGGTCGGCTCGGCCTGCGCCATGGCCGCCGCCGGGCTCACCGAGGTGCTCGGCGGCACGCCCGAGCAGGTTGAGAACGCCGCCGAGATCGGCATCGAACACAACCTGGGCCTGACCTGCGACCCGATCGGCGGCCTGGTGCAGATCCCGTGCATCGAACGCAACGCGGTCGCCTCCATCAAGGCCATCACCGCGGCCAGGATCGCGCTGCGCGGCGACGGCCGCCACTTCGTCTCTCTGGACAAGGCCATCAAGACGATGCGCGACACCGGCCGGGACATGCTGGACAAGTACAAGGAGACCTCGCGCGGCGGCCTCGCCGTCAACGTCATCGAGTGCTGACGGGCCGCCTGATCAGCCATGATCGGCCGGCTTGGTGGCCGTCACGAGGGCGTGCGCCGGCGAGCGGGTGAGCTCCTGCCAGGGACCGGCGGTGCATCCCGCCGCCTCCAGCCATCCCCGGATCGTCTCCGCCGGGTACAGGGCGCCTCCTTGCGTGTGCCACAGGTTGAGCGAGAATCCCGCGCCGAAGGCGAGGTCGGCGGTGGTGCCGCAGGGCAGGCTCTCCAGGACGACCAGCAGGCCGCCTGCCCGTAGCGTGCCCGCCGCCTTGGCGACCAGCGCGGCGGCGTCGGGCGCGCCGAACCCGTGCAGCACGTTGAAGAGCACGGTCACGTCCTGCTCGCCCGGCAGGTCGGCGGTGAGCAGGTCGGCCGTCCGCCAGGTCAGCGGTCCGGCGGAGCGCTCGGTGACGGCGCCGTCGACGATCGTGCCTGACAGCCCGGGGTACGCCCGGCAGAACGCCTCGGCGTACACCCCGTGATCGCCGCCCAGGTCGAGCAGGCTCTTGCTGCCCTCCGGCAGCGGCACCCGCGAGACGACCTCCTCCGCCAGCCACTCGGCGAGGCCGCGTTGCAGGTCGTGGAAGGCCGAGGAGAGGTCCGGGCGGGCGGCGAGCCAGGTGTAGAAGCCGCCCGCCGGCGTCCCGGAGCGCACCGCGGCCGCGAGCCCGTCCCACTGCTCCTCCACGATGGCCTGCCACAGGCCGAGGATCCGCCCGTAGTCGACGGGTGAGGTCGAGCAGAGCCAGGCCGCCGTCGCGGGCGTGTTGGCGTGCCGGCCGTCGTGGCGTTCCACGTATCCCGTGGCACGCAGCAGTCCGAGCAGCTGCTCCAGCCCGTCGGGGGCGGCGCCGACCGCCGCGGCGAGCTCGTCGGTCGTCAACGGTCCGGCGGCGAGCGCGTCGAACAGCCCCAGCGTGCGCGCGGCCCGGATGGCGTGGCAGGCCATGAGGCCGATCAGGTCCAGCATCGGCGCCGGGGCCTCGCCCCGGCGGAAGGCGGCCACCTCGTGGGGTGACAGGTCGACTGGCATGGGGTTCCTCTCAGGTGGCTCTTCCGGTGACTTCTCAGGCGGCTCTTCCGGTGACTTCTCAGGCGACTCTTCAGGCGACGGGGACCGGGACCGGCCGGTGCTCCAGGCGGCGCAGGGCGGGCAGCGTGGCCAGGACGGCGGCCATGGCCAGCAGGAGCAGCCCGTCGAGAAGCAGGACGAAGGCGATCCCACGTCCTTCGCCGACGCCGACGAGCAGACCCACGCTGTCGGCAAGCGCCCCGCCGGGCACCAACGCCGGGTTCAGCAGGTGCTCGGCCACGGGCGCGGCGAGCAGGTAACCGACAGGGACGGCGGCCGATCCGAGGGTGTGCACGGTGCCCATGGCCCGTCCCAGCACGGCCGGATCGATGCGGCTCTGCAGCACGGCGTGCGCGCAGCCGTTCACCACGGGCAGCGTGAACAGGAACCCGGCGGCGGCCAGCCCAACCAGCAGCGGCGAGGGACTCAACGTGTGCAGCACGAGGAAGACCCCGCCGAGCGCCATGAACGCCGTCATCCCGGTGATCTTCCGGCGCGGCCCGCCCCAGGCGCCCATGACGAGGCCGCCGGCGAGCATGCCCGCGCCTCCGGCGAACATCAGCACCCCCAGCACCCCGGGGTCGGCGAAGGACAGGATCAGCGGCTGCACCAGCACCCCGGCGACGGCGAAGGTGAAGTTGAATCCGGTCAGCGCGGCCACCAGCGCCGGCAGCCCGGCCCGGGCGCGCAGGTGGCGCAGGCCCGACCCGAGATCCTGCAGTACGGCAGGCCGCTCTGTGGCGGCGCCCGGCCGCAGCACGGCGGCGGGCAGCCGGATCAGCAGCAGGGCCGACATGGCGACGCCGAAAGTGGCCAGGTCGAGCACCACCACCCCGGTCATCCCGACCGTGGCCAGGAGCGTGGCCCCGAGGACGGGCGCGGCGATCTGGATGCCGGCGGACAGGTGCATGAGCCCGTTGGCGCGGCCCAGGTGCCGTTCGGGGATCAGCAGCGGCGTCATGGCCTGGTAGGCGGTCAGGTGGAAGGCGCCGCACGCGCCGCTGACGGCGCCGGCCAGGGCGACGTGCCACACGGCCAGCGCCTGCGTCCAGATCAGTGCGGCGAGGGCGGCCGTCGACAGGGCGGCCAGGCAGTCGGTGACGATCATCACGTGGCGCCGGTCGAACCGGTCGACGATCACCCCGGCGAACGGGCCGATGAGGATGCCCGGGAGCATGCCGCTGAGCACGACGAGCGCGAACCCCGTCGGCGACCCGGTGCTCTGGTACACCCACACGCCGAGCACGAAGGTGGTGAGGCTGGAGCCGACGGACGACAGCAGCGACGCCGTCCAGATGAGCGCGAACCTGACGATGTTCATGCGTCCGCCACCTCCTGGCGCTGGACGAGCGCGCCGTCCGCGTTCATGCGTGCACCACTTCGGCCAGGCGGCCGGCGTAGCGCCGGATGAGCGCGCCGTCAGCGGGCGGGCACACGATCCCGGCGCGGGCGAGGACCCGCTCGGTGTGACCGCAGTCGAAGGCGGGCCGCCGGAACTGCGGGTCCGCCGCGGACAGCACCGGCGCGAACGGCGCCATCGGGCTGTCCGGGCCCAGGTCGCGGGCCTGCGTCCGCCACGTGTCCCACGGCACGCACGTGGCGTCGAGCGCCTCGGCCATCTCCCGGTAGGAGATCGTCGCGCCGTTGAAGTAGTGGAAGTCGCCGGCCGCCGCGGGATCGGTGATCAGGTGGGCGATGCCCGCCGCGACGTAGTCCACGGGTGCCATGTCCTCCTCGATCGGCAGGTCGGGCACCATGCCGAGGCGGACGCACGTGGCCAGCAGGCGGCTGAAGTAGTCGCCCGCGTTGCCCTGGCCGGTCTCGCTGTGCCCGCTGACCCGCGCCGGCCGGTGCACCATGACCGGCAGGCCCGCGTCCCGCGCCCGGCGCACCAGCCGGTCGGCCACCCACTTGCTCTGGTCGTAGCCCGTCTCCAGACCGGCCGGATCGTCCGGGGCGGTCGTCTCGGCCACCACCCGGTCCCGGTGGGCTCCGCCCAGGAAGACGCCGAGGGTGGAGACGAAGTGCAGGCGGGCGCCGCCGAGTCCGGCCAGCCGCAGGGCCTCGACCGTGCCGCCGACGTTGACCGGGCTCATGCGGTGGAAGCTCTCGTGGAAGTTCACCTGCCCGCCGTTGTGGCAGATCACCTCCACCGCGCCGGCCAGTTCGGCGAACCGCTCCTGGTCCAGGCCGAACCGGGCCGAGCCCAGATCGCCGGGCAGCCCGCGCAGCCTGCCCGGCGGCGCGTCCAGCCCGTAGTCCCGCAGGTTGTCCAGCACCCGCTGCCGGGCCTGGTGCTCGTCGGCGGCCCTGACCAGGCAGACGATCTCGGCGTCGGTGCGGGCCAGGAGCTCGCCGATGAGGTGGGCGCCGAGGAAGCCGGTGGCCCCGGTCAGCAGGATCGCCGGGCTGCGCCGTACCGGGGGTAGGGTCCTCGGCCGGACGGCGAGGTCGGGCGGCAGGACGGCGAGCGGTTCCAGGTCGAGGTGCTCCTGCTCGGCTCCGCCCTCCACGGCGGCGGCGAGCTCGGCCAGGTCGGCCGTCTCCAGCACCGCGCGCAGGGACACGTCCATGCCGAGCTCCCGCTTGATCTCCGCCACCACCCGCCCGGCCAGCAGCGAGTGCCCGCCCACCTCGAAGAAGTTGTCCGACCTGCGCACGTCGTGCACGCCGAGGACCCGCTGCCACACCGCGGCCAGCGCCGATTCCGTGCTGGTCGCGGGCGCCTCGCCCGCCGGGCCCGGCAGGGGCGGCAGCGCCGCCTGGTCCACCTTCCCGTGCGTGGTGCGCGGGATGGCGGCGACCATCATGAACGCGGCCGGCACCAGGTATCCGGGCAGCCGTTCGCGCAGGAACGTACGTAACGTGCCCGGCGTCAGCTCCGCCGCGCCGGTCGCCGCGTAGGCGATGAGGCGGTCTCCGGAGACGACGACGGCGCTGTCGGTGACGGCCGGGTGCGCCCTGATGGCGTGCTCTACCTCGGCCGGTTCGATCCGGTGGCCCCGGATCTTCACCTGGCGGTCGCGCCGGCCCAGGAACTCGATCGCGCCGCCCGGCCGTACCCGCGCCAGGTCGCCCGTCCGGTACAGGCGCGCCCCGTCGGGCCCTTCCGGGTCGGGCACGAAGGCCGCCGCGGTCAGGGCCGGCTCGCGTACGTACCCATCTGCCAGGCCGGCCCCGCCCAGATGCAGCTCGCCCACGCCGCCGGTCGGCACCACGCGTCCCGACCGGTCCAGGACGCGGGCGCGCACGTGTGGCAGCGGCGTGCCGATCGGCACCCGGCCCTGGTCGCCGAGCCGGTCCGTGCCGCCGATCCGGTGCACGGTGGCGCAGACGGTGGCCTCGGTGGGTCCGTAGTGGTTGAACAGGGCGCACCTGCCGCGGGTCAGCCGCTGCCAGGCGCGCACATCCTCGACCGGCACCTCCTCGCCGCCGACCATCATGATCTCGACCGGCCAGCTCTCGGGGACGCCTGTCTCGGCCAGGTCGGCGACCCAGCGCCGCCACAACGCCACCGGCGCGTCGACGGCGGTGACGCCGTGCTCGGCACAGAACCGTACGAGCTCCGCGCCGTCCAGCCGAGCCGGCTCGGGATGGATGACCAGGGTGCCGCCGGAGGCGAGCACGGGGAACAGGTCGCCGACGGAGGCGTCGAAGGTGAGGGGCGGCAACATGAGCACCCGGTGCTCGGGCCCGAAGCCGTGCACGTCGACGAACGAGCGGGTGAACTCCGCGACGGCGCCGTGCGGCACCTGCACGCCCTTGGGCGTGCCCGTCGACCCGGACGTGAAGATCACGTACGCCGGGTCGCCGGGGCGCACCCGCCGGCCACCGGACACCGGCGCCCTCGCCCCCGCCACGTCCCCGCCGGACACCGGCACCTTGGCCCCCGCGAACGTGTCCAGCTCGGCCAGCCTGCCGGGCGGCGCGACCACCGCGACCGCCTGCGCCTGACGCAGCAGAAGCGCCGCCCGGGCGGGCGGATGGCCGGGGTCGAGCGGCAGGTACGCGGCCCCGGCGAGCAGAATGCCGATGACGGCGGCGATCCCGTCCGGCCCGGCCGGGAGCGACACCCCGACCACCGCACGCCCGTCGCCGGACTCGGCGAGCGGCTGCAGCCTCGCCGCCAGCTCCAGCGCCCGGGACACCAGCTCGCCGTACGGGAGCGACTCCCCCGGGGCCAGGACGGCGGGCCGGTCCGGGGCCTGCTCGGCCTGCCGCACGATCAGGTCCGCCACACTCTCCCAGACCCCGGACGGCGGCGGCGCGGGCGGTGCGGCACGGCCCGCCCCGGCGTCGAAGGAGATCCGGCTCACCGGCAGGTCCGGGTCGCCGGTGAGGGCCTCGATGGCCGTGGTCAGATGACCCGCCAGGGTCGCCACGGTCTCCGCGTCGAACAGGTCGGCCGCGTAATCGAGGTACAGTTCGACGTCGTCGCCCACGGTGACGTACAGGGTGAGGTCGAAGCGGGCCTCCGGGGCGGGCAGCTCCCAATGTTCGAGCACCAGGTCACCGGCCGTCCGCGGGCGGCCGTCCAGGTGGTCCATGACGAGCATGACCTGGAAGAGCGGGTTGTGGCTGAGGTCGCGGCGGCCTCCGGCCAGCTCCACGACCTCGTCGAACGGCGTGCCGCCGTACGCGAGGGCCTCGGCCACGGTCCGCCTGCTCTGCCGGAGGAGGTCCGCCACGGTGGGGTCGCCGCCGAGATCCAGCCGCAGCGCGACGGTGTTGGCGAACATGCCGACCGTCTGCCCGAACTCCGGCGCCGTGCGACCGTCCATCGGGCATCCGACGACGACGACGTCCTGGTCGGCGCACCTGCCCAGCGTGACGCCCAGGGCGGTCAGCACCATGGCGAACACCGTCGTCCTGGTCCTGCGCGCGCCCTCCACCAGGCCGGTGTGCAGGTGGGCGGGCAGGACCCAGCGATGTTGCGCGCCGCGCCCACTCGGTACGGCAGGGCGGGGCCGGTCGGTCGGCAGGCCCAGCAGGGAGGGCGCGCCGGCCAGCCGGGAACGCCAGTAGTCGCGGGCGGCCGGGCTCCGCCGGGCACGGTCCCGGTTCTCCCGGCCGAGCCAGGTGACGTAGCCGGAGAACGGAACGGCAGGCGCGGCGGGCTCGAAGGTCCCGGCCAGCATGCCGTACAGCTCGGTGAGGAGGATCTGCAACGAGCGCCCGTCGCAGATCGCATGGTGCAGGCACAACACGAACACGTGGTCGTCCGGCGCCAGCCGGACGAGCAGCGCCCGCATGAGCGGCGCCCGGCCGAACTCGAACGGCCGGGCCACGAACGTGTCGCACACGTCATGCGCCGTGGCCTCGTCGGGAACCTCCACCAGCTCCAGGTCCACGTCGACCTCGTCGCTCACGATCTGGACCGGGCGCCCGTCCCCGGCGTCCGCCAGCCTCGTGCGCAGCGCCTCGTGCCTGGCGGCCAGGCGGTTCAGTGCCAGGCGCAGCCGGCCGGGGTCGAGGGGCCCGCGTAACCGGTCCCCGGCCCTGACCTGGTAACCGGATGGGTCCTGCCCGGCCTGGTGCAGGAACCACAGCCGTTCCTGGGCGGGCGTCAGGGGGAAGCTCGTGGCCGTCATGGCTTGGTCACCAGGTCTCTCAGGTGCCCGGGCACCTGCTCGCCGAACAGGTCACGGTAGGCGGCCAGGTGCATCTCGTCGGAGACGAGGAACGGCAGGTCGGTCGGCACCATGTGCCTGATCACCAGCATCGGCACCGGGCTGTGCAGCGGGCGGAAGTCGGGGTTCCACAATCCGCTCTTGTCGGGTGGCCCGTCGTGGAACTCTCCGATCATCAGGCCGTGGACCACGTAGGCGTCCTTGAGCTCGCGCTGCGCGGCGTCGATCACCTGCCGCGCGTCCCGCATGCCGGGCAGCAGGACCAGGATGGTCGTCGACTGCGCGGCGGGCCCGCCCCGGGGGGCGAGGTCGAGGAACCAGTCGCGGTAGGGCGCCAGCAGGGTGCTCAGGGACGCGACGGTGTGGCCGTGGCCCGGCTGGACGGCCAGCAGGAAGGTCCCGCGGTCAAGGGACGCCTGCGTGTACGGGCACACCGGCCCGCGCCGGCCCAGCTCCGCGTGCGGCCGGCACAGGTAGGCACGCGCCCACGCGACGACGGCCCGCAGGTCGGCCTGGTGTTCGCCGATCAGAGGGTGGGGGGCGAGGTCCGCCTCCACGTCGGCCGGATCGAACAGG
Source organism: Nonomuraea polychroma (assembly GCF_004011505.1). Lineage (NCBI taxonomy): Bacteria > Bacillati > Actinomycetota > Actinomycetes > Streptosporangiales > Streptosporangiaceae > Nonomuraea > Nonomuraea polychroma. The sequence continues at coordinate 1,433,028 of NZ_SAUN01000001.1, read as the reverse complement.
ACGAGGGAGTCGTCGTACGGATGTCTGATCATCGAGGGGTCCTCTCGGAGCGCCGCCCGAGCACGGCGAGCAGGCCGGCGACGGCCAGGCCTGCCCCGGTCGCGGCCAGCGCGGCGGCCACCCGGTCCTGACGCCGAGCGCGGCGCAGCGCCTCGCCGTAGGGCACGGTGGTGTGCGAGACGAGCGTGTACAGCGGCACCCAGGTGCCGGGGAACGCCTTGTGCAGCAGCAGGTCGAGGCGCTTCCTGGCCAGGCGCAGCGGCGAGCGCATGCCGTCGCGCAGCTCCAGGAAGTTCTGCGCCGACAGCTCGGCCAGGACGTCGGTGTGCGGCTTGCGGGAGTGCTCGTAGGCCGTGAAGGCGGCCTGCCGGTCGCGCGGGTGCTGGGCCAGCATGCGGTCGAGGACCAGGCAGTCCTCGAACGAGGCGTTCATGCCCTGGCCGTAGAAGGGGTAGACGGCGTGGGCCGCGTCGCCGACGAGGACCATCGTGTCCCGGTGGTGCCACGGCGCGGTGCGTACGGTCGTGAGATGCCCCATCGGCGCGGTGGACGCCTGCTCGTCGAGGTCCGGCACCAGCTCCGCGAGGTGGGGGAAGGCTTCGGACACCGGGTCCGGCGTCTCGTCGCGCGGCAGGAAGAGCGTGCAGGTCAGGCTGTTGTCGATGTTGGGGTGGGCCACCCCGAGACCGCGCTCACCCGGCCAGATGTGCAGGGCCTCCAGCGGTACCGCGGGCCCGCCGCCGGGCCTGGCACGGATGGTGACCTCCTTGTAGCCCCACTCGAGGTACTCGCGGCTGAAGTCGGCCGGCAGGCCACGCTGCATCTCGGTCCTGACGAGCGAGGAGGCGCCGTCGGCGCCGACCACGAAGCCGGCGGCGAGCTCCGTGCCGTCCTCCAGGGTGACGGTGCCGCCGTCCCTGCCGACGGCCACGCACCGGGTCTCGAAGCGCAGCCGCACGCCGGGCTGCTTCTCCGCGTGCTCGACCAGCAGGCAGACCAGCGCGTCCCGCCTGATCGAGTGCAGGATCTGCGACGGGTCCTTGCCGTAGGGATAGAATGCGGGCCGCCGGCCGGCGGTGTGCACCATGCGGCCGCGCATGGGCACGGACAGCCGCTGGGCCTCCTGCCACAGGCCCACCTCGCGCAGGGCCGTGATCGCCCGGGCCGACATGCCCAGGTTGATGGACCGGCCGCCGTCGTGGCGGGCCGAGCGGGGGTCGGGGCGGCGCTCGACCAGGTCGACCTGGTATCCGCGCCGCGCGAGCAGGCTCGCCAGCAGGGGGCCGGCCAAGCCCGCTCCCACGATGACCGCGGTGGAGTCCACGCCCCTTCACCCCCCGCCGCGTACGCTCAGGGGACGCATGTCGGTCCACACGGTCTCGATGTGCGCCAGGCATTCCTCACGGGTGCCGGCGAAGCCGGTGGCCCGCCAGCCGGGAGGCAATTCCCGGTCCGCAGGCCAGACGGAGTACTGCTCTTCGTGGTTGACAACCACCAACACGTCGCTCACACCATCTCCTCGAGAACACGCCGATCGATCTTTCCGTTGGGGGTGAGTGGCAGGGAGTCCAGGCGGATCACCCGGGTCGGCACCATGTACGCCGGCAGGATCGCGGCCAGCCGGGTACGCAGGCCGGGACAGTCACCGACGACGAACGCCACCAACGCGTCGCCGGACACGGCCGCCACGGCCTGACGCACGCCGGGCAGCTCTTCCATGGCGGCCTCCACCTCTCCGAGCTCCACCCGGTAGCCGCGCACCTTCACCTGGGTGTCGGCTCGGTGCAGGTACTCCAGGCCACCGTCCGTACGCCGCACGATGTCGCCGGTCAGGTACAACCTGCTGCCGGGCTCGCCGTACGGGTCGGGGACGAAACGTTGGGCGGTCAGGGCAGGCCGGCCGAGGTAGCCGTCGGCCACGCCCACGCCGCCGATGGCGAGCTCGCCCTGGCCGACCTGGTTCAGCCGGTCGTCCACGACGTGGACCGTGGCGCCGGGCAGCGGGTCGCCGATCGAGACCGTCTCCGGCTCCTGTGGCACCTCCCACGAGGTGGCCCAGACGGCCGCCTCGGTCGGGCCGTACATGTTGACGAGCCGGCTCACGCGGGCACGCAGGTCTCTGGCCAGGGCCGCGGGCAGCGCCTCGCCGCCGATCAGCGCGGTCAGCCGCGGGTTGCGGAACCCGGCGTACAGCAGGACCCGCCAGCCCGACGGGGTGGCCTGCATGTGGGTCACGCCCTCGCGCTCGATCAGCGCGGCGAGCCGTTTGCCGAGGATCGCCGCCTTGGGCTCGATGAGCACCAGCCGCCCGCCGGTCACGAGCGGCAGGTAGAGCTCCGGCACGGACATGTCGAAGGTGAGGGAGGCGGCCGAGAGCCAGACGTCGTCGGCCGTCGACGCCACCAGTTCGCGCATGCCGGCGAGGAGGTTGGTCAGCGCCCGGTGCGACACCATCACCCCCTTGGGGCGGCCGGTCGAGCCCGAGGTGTAGATCACGTACGCCGGGGACGCGGGGTCCTGAGGCACGGTGGGGAACTGGGCGGCAGGAGGCGGTTTCTCGTGCCCGGCACCGGCGGGGAGCCGCAGCGCCGGTGCCTCGCCGTCCAGCCGCAGCGCCGGTGCCTCGCCGTCCAGCCGCAGGGCCGGCACCGCGGTGCTGACCGGCTCGCCCGCGGTCACCTGCAGCTGGGCGCCCGAGTCGGCCAGCACGAGCTCGATGCGGGCCGCCGGGTGCGCGGGATCTAGCGGCAGGTACGCCGCGCCGGTCCTCAAGACGGCGAGCATCGCCGTCACGCAGGCCGCCGACTTGCCCGCGCAGATGCCCACGAGAGTGCCGGGCCCCGCTCCGGCCGCGGCGAGCCGGACGGCCAGCCGGTCCACGGCCGCCTCCAGCGCGGCGTAGGTCAGGCGCTCGTCGCCGGCGACGAGCGCGATCCGGTCCGGCGTGCTCGCCGCCTGGCGCTGGAAGGATTCGACAACATTTGGGAGCGCTCCCAATCTGGGCACAGTCTACTCCGGTGACATTCCGGCCGAGTCAGGCGCTCAGCAGATCTTCGATGGCCTGGGCGGCCGCCGGCAGCCCCGGCTGCGCGGCCTGCGCGTACCCGGCCACCCGTTCGCGGTAGCCGTCGGCGGCCAGAGCGGCACGCAGCAGTGGAACGATCTCCTCCGAGGTCCACCGCCGCTCGGGCAGCCAGGACCCGAGCCCGAGCCTGGCCAGGCGCATGCCGTTGTCGCAACGATCGAAGCCGTGCGCCAGCAGCACCTGCGGGACGCCGGCGGCCACGGCCCTGACGACGGTGCCGATGCCTCCGTGGTGCAGCACCGCCCGGGCGCGTGCCATGACCTGGTGGAAGGGCAGGTGCGGGAACCAGGAGACGCCCGCGGGCAGGCGGTCGGGCACCAGGTCCCGGTGCCTGGCCACGACCAGAGCGGGCACCTCCGCTGCCGCGCACGCCGCCACGGCGGCCGCGTAGAACCGCTCGTGGATCATGCGGCCCGTCCCGCCCGTCACGATCACGGCGCCGCGGTCGAGCAGGCGCTCGACCTCCGGCGGGACCGGGTCCAGGAAGGCGTCGTCGCCGTACGGCGCCCCGGTCAGGCGCACCCGCGACGGCGCGGCGACCCCGGCCCGGTCGAACCACTCCGGCCATAACCCCAGGTGGAGCCGGGCCGAGGTGAACCAGGAGGCCCAGTCGCCGACCGGCGCCAGCCCGAGCACCGCGCGCACGGCGTCGAGCCGGTCGCTCATGGTCTCCCGGTACATGTGCACGGCAGGACGTTCGGACATGTACTGGACCGGCGTCACGGCGACCCATGCGGTCGGCACCTCCAGCGCCTCGCCGGCGAAGAGCGTCGAGATCGCCGTGGTGTGGCGCCCCACGAACACCGTCTCCCCGGGCACGTGACGGGCCTTGAGCACCTCGCATTCGACCCCGATCTGGTCGAACAGCCCGATGGCGTCGTAGAAGCGCCGCCAGCGGTCCATCCCGGCGCCGAGCAGCATCGGCGTGTCCGCCAGGTACCGCTCGTAGTCGCGCTCGGTGTCGATGGGCGTGAACTCCAGGCCTTCGCGCCGGGCCACCGCCTCGAAGGGGGCGTGCGTGAGGATCTCCACCCGGTGCCCGCGCTCCCGCAGGATCCGTCCCAGGCCCACGAACGGCAGGACATCGCCGTGCGTGCCGTGGGTGACCATGATGACGGTCGTCATGAGGACTCCCCGGTCGCGACCAGGGTCCGGGACTCCTCCTCGATCGCTCGCGCCGCCTGGGCGACGGTCAGTCCCTCGACGAAGAGCACCTCCACCGGTAACTCGATCCGGAACTCGCTCTCCACCATCGCCAGGAACTGGACCATCGCCAGTGATTGGCCTCCCAGCTCGAAGAAGTCCTGGTCCGCGGAGGTGACCTCGACACCGAGAATCTCGGACCACAACCGCATGACCTCGGTTTCGAGCACGCCGAGCATCGCCATAACACGTTCTCCTCACAGCGCAGAAAGGACGCCCGTCGCCAGGCGAGAGAAGGGACCTTGCGCCTCGAACGGCGCTCATCGCCCGCGAAGGAGTTCAACACCTAGGCGCGGATCACGCGCCCGATTCCAAGATCATGGATTGCCCCCGAACCAAAACGCTAGGCTCGCGTCAGCGGGCGGGTCAACCTTTTCAGAGCCATCTTCGCTTCTGTTAGGACGCCGGTTGGGAGCGCTCCCAAAGATCCTCCATCGTCTTCCCGGCAGCCCAGGCGCCGCTCCGGCCGCATGGCGCCGGCACGCCCTGCGCGGCGACCACTCCTCTCCAAACTGCGTCCATGCAGGTCAAACCGCGGCCTTGGATCTCAGTTACCGCCGGCCGGGCTCGGGTGGCCGCCGCCGGTCGGGACTGGTGGGTGGCGAGCCTCGGTGTTGGTGCGGTGCCGAGCGGCAGCAGAATTCACCCCACAGACGCCCGCCAGAGCCGGCAAACATACCGGCGATATACCGGGCTCGATGTCACCGGGAGAGGGTCAGTCCTCCTCGGGTGCCTCGTCGAGTTGCACGGCGTTCCGCACCGCGGTGAGGTCGGGCTCGGTGTCGGAGGAGGCGAAGGGAGCATGGGGCGCGTGATCCGCTGGTGTCCGAGTCGTTCGAGGTCCTGGGCCGCCTTGCGGAACTCGACGCTGACCGAGATCGCTGTCTGCCGCACCGGCTCGTAGGCCAGGTGTGACGACCTACGGGGAGGGCGGCCGTGCCTGGCCGCCCCTTCCCTCGGAATGCGGACACGGACCATGGGTAGCGCACGGCTATGTCCGAGGTACTGATGGGACGTTACCGGCTGATCGCGGAGCTGGGCCACGGCGGGATGGGCACGGTGTGGCGCGGCCACGACGAACTGCTCGACCGGGAGGTCGCGATCAAGGCGATCGCCGGCGGCATCGATCGGCCGGAGAACGAACGGCTGATACAGCGGAGCCTTCGCGAGGCACGCGTCGCCGCACGGCTGAATCACCCCAACATCGCCGACGTCTATGACGTCGTCGAGGAAGACGGGCGGCTCTGGATCGTGTTGCAGCTGGTCCCGGCTCCGTCCCTCGGCCAGGTGATCGCCGGCAAAGGTCCGCTCGCACCGTCGGCGGCGGCGCGGGTGGGGCTGGACCTGCTGGCCGCGCTGGAGGCCGCACACGCCGCGGGGGTCGTGCATCGCGACATCAAGCCGGACAACATCCTCCTGCCGGAGGGCGGGGGCGCGGTGCTGACCGATTTCGGTATCGCGGCCGTCTCGGACGACGATGACCCGCTCACGCGGCCCGACGTGGTGCTCGGCACCCCCGCCTATATCGCTCCGGAGCGGGCCACCGGCTCGGCCGCCGGCCCCGCCTCAGACTTGTGGTCGCTGGGCGCGACCCTGTACACCGCCGTCGAAGGCCACCCGCCGTTCGCCCGCGACACCGCCATGGCCACACTGGTCGCCGTCGTCCACGACGCGCCGCAACCCTTCGGACGCGCCGGAGCGCTCGCCACGACGATCTCCGCGTTGCTCCACAAGGACCCCGCCAAACGGCCGGGCGTCGCCCGAGCGCGGGGGATGCTGCAGGCGCTGCTCTCCCAGGACCCGCTCGTCCAGACGGCTCCCACGGACACCATCGGGCGCGGGCCCGCGCGGCGCCACGTCAGGCATCTGGCGGCCGCGGTCCTGACGCTCGCAGCGTCTTTCGCGGCCGCCGTCATGCTGGATGAGCCTGCCGTACGGGCTCGTGGTCCGGCGCAACAGGCGGTCGAACCACCGCAGCAGGTTCATCACGCCGAGGCGGTCCGGCTGGTTCAGCGGATACCGAAAGAGCGGCGCGTTGCCGCCCCGGCCGGTGATGATCCGCCGCCCGCCAAGACGGAGCGACCCGTGATCACCGGCGCGTACGGCCACGACCAGAAAGGCAGCCATCCCTCGAAGGGCAAAGGCAACAACGGCAAAGGCCACAAACGCCACAAAGGCTAGACACGCTGCCTGCGATCCGGCTCGGCTCATGGCCCTGACCGCCGCGAGGTGTCGATGACGAATTCGCGGTTCCCCACCAGATCGGCCGGCTCCCGGCCCCAGCGACAGCCGGCGTCGGTGGTCTGACGTTTGGACACGCTGACCGCGAAACCGTCGATGGCTCCCGATGTGGGCGCTCCGGGTGATCGTGGAGATGGCAGGTCCCTTTGAGAACCGGAGCGTTCGCGCCGTGCGATAGATGAGGTGTGAGACCGTTCAGCTTCGGGCGGCGCGAGCCTCCTCCCGACCCGCGCAGGGACAGCACCTTCGACGTCAGCGCCGACAACGCCTCCGACGTGGAGCTCGTCGTCGCCGTGGCGGCCCGGAGCAGCGCCGCACTGCGCGTCCTCCACCGACGCCACGCACCGTGGCTGCGGGCCAGGCTGGCTCGCCGCTGCGCTGACCCGGACGTCGTGGATGACGCGCTGCAGGAAACGTTCCTAGCGGTGTGGCGGTCGGCGGGGCGGTTCGAGGGGGACGATCCGGCGGGCTGGCTGTGGACGATCGCCATCCGCCGGCTCATCTCGGCGCTGCGCGGACGTGGGTCCCGCTGGATCGGCACCGGTGTCGAACCCGACGACGTGTCGAGGGCCCCGACGGCGTCCGCCGAGGACGTCGTGCTGCTCGGCGTCGAGCACGGTGACCTGGGCGCCGCCCTGACCAGGCTCTCCCCGGAGCTGCGCGCGGTGATCGAGGCGACCGTGCTGGACGGTCTCACCACCAAGGAGGCCGCACGCCTCCTCGGCATCCCTGAAGGCACGGTCAAGACCCGCGCGATGCGGGCCAGGGGCCGGTTGCGCGAGGACCTGTCATGACTGGCTGGCACATCTCCGATGACCTGCGTGAACGCTACCTGGCGGGCACGCTCGAAGCCGCTCTCGCCATGTCCGTGGATGCCCATCTCGGGCGGTGCGCGGAGTGCCGGGCTGCGGTGCCGTATGAGCGGGACTGGCTGGAGGCGTCCTGGGCGCGGCTCGAGACCGAGCTGATCAGGCCGCGGCCGAGCATGGGCGAACGTGTGCTGCGGTACGGCGGCGTACCCGGCCACCTGGCGAGGCTGCTGTCCGCCACGTCGACGATGAGCCGGGCATGGGTGGTGGCGGTGGCGGCCGCGTTGGGGTTCGCGGTGCTGGCGGCGCGGCAAGAGACCGACGTGGTGACCGCGTTCCTCGTCGCGGCGCCGGTACTGCCGCTGACCGGGATCGCGCTGGCGTACGGTCCGCACGTGGACCGGGCGCACGAACTGATGGCCGCCACTCCGCTCGCCGGACCGCGGCTCCTGCTGACCAGGGCCACCACCGTGCTGGCGGTGGCGACGTTTCTGGCCGCGATCGCCTCACCGCTGCTGCCCGCGCCGCCCGGCCTGAGCGCCGCCTGGCTGCTGCCCTCGCTGGCCACGTCGTCAGGATGCCTGGCGTTGTCGAGCCGGCTGCCCGTGCCGATCGCCGCACTCGCCGTGGGCGGGTTGTGGCTGGCCATCGTCGGTACGGGCGGCCTGGCCTCCGGGAGCTGGCTGGCGGTGTTCGGGCCGGTCGCGCAGATCGTGTACGGCTCGATCGCCTTGTTGATGTCCTTCCGCGTCTACAGAGTGAGCATCGCATGATTCAGATCAAGGGCTTGACCAAGGCATATGGCGGCAGGCGAGCGCTCGACGGCCTCGACCTGACCCTCGGCGCCGGCGTGACCGGCCTGCTCGGCCCGAACGGCGCCGGCAAGACCACCTTGCTACGTTGCCTGGCCACCACGCTGGCCCCGTCCGGAGGCTCGATCGACGCGTTCGGGCTGGACCCGGCGGACCCCGTCCAGCGGACCTCCTTGCGGCGGAGGCTGGGCTACCTGCCGCAGGATCCGGGCTTCTATCCCCATTTCACCGCGTTCGACCTCGTCGACTACGTCGCGATCCTGAAGGAGATGACCGATCGTGAGCGGCGGCACGCCGAGGTGCGCCGGGTGCTGGCCGAGGTGGACCTGACCGGGCAGGCGAAGACGAAGGTACGGAAGCTGTCGGGCGGCATGCGGCAGCGGCTGGCGCTGGCACAGGCGCTGCTGGGCGAGCCCGATCTGCTGATCCTCGACGAGCCGACCGTGGGGTTGGATCCGGAGCAGCGGATGATGTTCCGGGCGCTGGTGTCGCGGCTGGGCGAGAGCCGTACCGTCGTGCTCTCCACGCACCAGACCGAGGACGTCGCAGCGCTGTGCGAGCGGGTGATCGTCATGCGGGACGGGCGGCCCGTCTTCGACGGGACGCCCGGCGAGCTGGCGGGGGTCGCGGCCGGGCGGGTGTGGCTGTCGGACGAGGCGCCGGCGGCCTCCAGGGTGTTCTGGCGGACCGCCGACGGGCGCTATCGCACGCTGGGCGACCGGCCACCGTCGGGGGACGTGGCGGCGCCGGGGGTCGAGGACGGCTATCTCATGCTGCTCGGCGAGGAGGAGGCGGCGTGACGCGGCAGCTGTTCCTGTTCGAGGCGCGCCGGTTGCTGCGGCACCCGCTGGTGTGGGGCGCCACCGCGCTGGTGCTGGCGCTGCAGACGTACCTGAGCCGGGGCGATCAGCCCCACCTGGGCGTCGATCCGGTCTATGTGACCGGGCTGTCCACGTGCCTGGCGGCGGCGGTGCTGATCGTGGCAAGCCTGGCCGCCTCACGGGACGGGCGGCACGGCATGCCGGAGAGCCTGGCAGGCCTGCCTGGGCGGGCCGAACACCGGACACGGGCGATCCTGCTGGCCGCGCCGCCCGTCGCGGGGCTGGCCGCGGCGGTGGCCGTGTTCGGCTACCTCGGGATCCGGTCGCTGAGCGGGCCGGCGGCGGGGCGGCTGGATCTGTGGGAGCCGTTGACGGCTGTCGCGGCCGCGGTGTTCGCCGCGACGCTCGGGGTGGCCGTCGGGCGGTGGGCGCGGTGGCTGATCGCCGGGCCGATGGTGGTGGCCGTGCTCGGCTACTTCATCTTCACGAACGCCCAGAACGGCGCCGCGGGGTGGCTGCTGCCGGTCATGCAGGAGTACCGCCCGGACTGGCCCGACCGCCCGTCCGGAGTGCACGTGGTCTACGTGGTGGCGCTCGCGGTGCTGTTCGGCGGGATCGCGCTCCTGCGGCATCGGGCACGCCTCGCGCCCGCCCTGACCGTGGTGGCGGCGCTGGGTGTCGCGGTGCCCACGGGGGCCATCGCGGCGGCCGAACCGCCGGTCGTGCGGCCAGAACCCGGCGAACTGTCCCTGGACGACGTGGATCCGCGGGTCCGCGAGCGCTACTTCGGCCAGGACGCGCATCGGTGCTCGGAGCGGCAGGGCGTCACGTACTGCGCGTATGTGGGCTATGAGCCGTGGATCCCGTTGTGGGAAGAGGTCGTGCTGCCACCGGTGGCCGCGCTGCCCGCCGCTGTGCGCGCTCGCGTGCCTCGGGTCCAGCAGACCTCGCAGATGTGGTACTTCGGCCATGACCTCGACACTCCCCTGGTCCGGACGCCGATGACGTGGGGCCGTCCGGACCAGCGCACCCTCGTGGCATTGGACGTGGCCCTGTGGGCGACCGGGCTGCACGATTCGGCCAGAAAGGCGTGGGCGGCGGCCCCCGACAAGGGGTGCGACGTGCGCGGACAAGCTCGTACGGTCGTGGCGCTCTGGATCGCCGGCCAGGCGTCCCCGCCTGAGCCGTCCCGCTATTTCGCCTCCGACTACGCGTCCGGCCTCAAGTTCGGGAGCGACTGGGGCGCCGCTGAGGTCGGCTACGCCAAGCTGCTCCTGGCCACTCCCGGTGCCCGCGAGAGGGTGCACGCCAACTGGGACACGCTCATGAGATCCACCACGACCATCGACCAGGCCCTGCCGCTGCTCGGCCTGGAGCGGAGGTTCGACGCGCCGAGGGGAGCCACGCCATGTCTCTGATGTCGCCCACCGCCAGGAACGACGTTGTGCCAGGTCACGTGCCTGCCGTCGTCCCGGCCCGCTGGCGGCCGGTCCTCCTGCTGGTCCGGCCCCTGATCAAGGCCATCGATTGGGCACCGATCGCTGTGGTCACGGCGTTCGTCGCGGCCCTGCTGGCGCTGGTGCGGGCCGGGGAGCCGCTGGCGGGGGGCGACGCGTTGGTGCTGATGCGGATCGCCGGCACCCTGCTCGGCTCGGCCGCCGCCTTCGCGCTGGTCGACGCCATGTCGGCGGACCTCGGTCCGGCGGCCGTACCGAGGTGGGTACGGCAGGCGCTGCGGTGCGCGCTGGCAGGAGGGGTGGCGGTCGCCGTGTGGTCGGCCGCGTTCCTCTACGCCCTGTTCCGGCTCCCCGCAGGCAGCCTCTTCCCGGTCGGTGACCTGCTGGTGGAGATGGGGGTATGCCTCGGGATCGGGCTGGCCGCCGCCGCGACCGCGGTCCGCTACGCGCCTGGCCGGCAGGCGGCCATGGCGGGGGTGGTGGTTCAGCTGGGGCTGGTTCTCGCGACGCTCCTGCTGCCGGACCAGGTCTGGCTGTGGCCGCCCACCTGCGGCTTCGGGTTCTGGGACGAGGCTCACCGGTTCTGGCTGGCGATGTTGCCGCTGCCGTACGTGTGGCTGGCGCTCGCCTGCCGCGACCTGCGGCGCTGATTCCGAGCAGTCACCCCAGGGGCGCCACACGTCAGCTCAGCGTGACGAGGTGTTCACGGATGACTGCTCAGGATCGTAAAGTGTCAGAATGGGAGTCGAGATCACGTGCCCGCCGTGGCACGCGAGCGCCGGTCGCCCGGGGACGGCGCAGCGAGACAAGCCTGATCCGCGTCAGCGGGGGCCCGCCTCAGTGGAGCGGCACTCCTAGACCGGCCCGTGATGCCATGTGCCTGCGCCGCGATTGATCGGCATCCCCGATGCGCGAGCGCGGGACGTAGTCCTCTGCCCATGCAGCCCCACGGCTGACGAACGACAAGGATCACCCCCCATGTCTCAGATCAGTCCTCCGAGTCCTACCGAGGCCGGCAGCGACGGCCAGCCCAGCCTGAAGCGGGTGATGGGCCCCGGCCTGTTGCTGCTGTTCATCGTCGGCGACATTCTCGGCACCGGGATCTACGCGCTGACAGGCCAGGTCGCCGGCGAGGTGGGCGGCGCCGCCTGGCTGCCGTTCGCCATCGCCTTCATCGTCGCGCTGATCACCGCGTGCTCCTACCTGGAGCTGGTGACGAAATATCCGCAGGCCGCGGGTGCCGCCCTGTACGTGCATAAGGCCTTCGGCAGGCACGTCCTGACCTTCCTGGTGTGCTTCGCCGTGATGTGCTCGGGCATCACCTCGGCATCGGCCGCCTCGCGGGCCTTCGCCGCCAACCTCACCACCGGTTTCGGTCTGGACGTGGGCAACGGCGTCATCCTGCTGATCGCCCTGGGCTTCATGCTCCTGGTGCTGGCCGTCAACCTCCGCGGCGTCGGCGAGAGCGTCAAGATGAACGTCGTGCTCACCGCGGTCGAGCTCTCGGGCCTGCTGCTCGTCATCCTGATCAGCCTGTACTTCATCGCCGGCGGCAACGCGGACTTCTCCCGCGTCGTCGCCTTCGAGACCGCCACCGACAAGAGCGTGTTCCTGGCGGTCAGCGCCGCGACGTCGCTGGCCTTCTTCGCCATGGTGGGTTTCGAGGACTCGGTCAACATGGCGGAGGAGACCAAGGATCCGGCACGGATCTTTCCCCGGATCATGTTCACCGGCATCGGTATCACGGGGCTGATCTACATCCTCGTGTCGATCTGCGCCGTCGCCGTGGTCCCCGTCGGCCGGCTGGCCGAGAGTGAGACCCCGCTGTCGACGGTGGTGCAGACCGCGGCACCCGGCTTCCCGATCTCCGACCTGTTGCCGTTCATCTCGATGTTCGCCGTCGCGAACTCCGCACTGATCAACATGCTGATGGCCAGCCGGCTGCTCTACGGGATGGGCAAGCAGGGCGTGCTGCCGTCCTTCCTGGCGAAAGTGCACCCCTCCCGGCGCACGCCACAGGCGGCGATCGTGTTCACCACGGCCATCGCCCTCGGGCTCATCACCTTCGTCTCGCTGAGCCCCGACAGCCCTGTCGTGGCGTTGCTGGGCGGGACGACGTCGCTGCTGCTGCTCGCGGTCTTCGCGCTCGTCAATGTGTCCGTTCTCGTGCTGCGCAGGGACGAGACGGGGGTGGAGCACTTCAACGCGGGCCGTGTCCTTCCGGTGGTGGGCACGATCACCTGCCTCTACCTGGTCCTGCCCTGGTCCTCCGGCCGGCCCGCAGGCCAATACCAAATCGCGGGCGTGCTGCTGGCGATCGGCGTGATCCTCTGGGTGATGACCTGGTGGTCCGCCAAGAGGAAGGTGTGACGGGGCCCGGCGCCCCGGTGGTCCGGACGAACCGCTCCTTGCGGAACATGAGCTGAGCTCTATTCTCCGTTTATGGGAGCAGTGTCGTCTGGAGCGGCGCGTCTGGCCGCAACCGCCATGGCCGCCGTCCTCGCAGGCACGTTGGTGTCCGGCCACACGCCTGACGCTGCGGCCGCGCCCACGGCCCAGACCCCGCTGACCGTCACGGCCAAGCAGCAGAGCTGGGTCTTTCGTGACGGGCACGGCCGCGAGGTGACGCTGCGCGGGTTCAACGTGTCCGGCAGCACCAAACTCTACGAGAACTCCCTGCTGCCCTTCCTCGGCGTCGCCGACGCCGCGCGCTCGGCTCAAGCCATGCGCGACCTCACCGGCGCGAACGTGATCCGGTTCCTCATCAGCTGGGAGGGCGTGCAACCGTCTCCCTCCACCATCGACTACGCCTACCTCGACAAGGCGGTCGAGCAGATCCGCGCGTTCACCGGCCGGGGAATCCGCGTCCTGGTCGACTACCACCAGGACCTCTACTCCTCGTACCTGTTCAACCAGGGCAGCTGGTACACCGGGGACGGCGCGCCGGAATGGGTGGTCAAAGCCGGGAACTACCCCAAGGAGTCGTGCGGCATCTGCTTCCTGTGGGGGCAGAACATGCAGACCAACGAGGCGGTCCGCAGGGCCGCCTACGACTTCTGGCGGGACCGGCGCATCAGCACGGCCGCGGGCGAGATAGGCGTCCAGCAAGCGTTCCTGCACCAGGCGACGGCCGCCATGAGGCACATCAAGCAGCGATTGCCGGAGGAGGAGTTCGCCTCCGTCATCGGATTCGACCCGTTCAACGAACCCTACGACGGAGGCCTTTCCGGGCAGAGCGGCCTGGAGTGGGAGAAGACATACCTGATGCCCTTCTACCAGCGCTTCCGCGCCGCCATGGACGCCGCCGGATGGGCGTCCAAGCCGGCCTTCGTGGAACCCCTGGTCTTCTGGAACACCGGCTTCTTCGAGGAGGGCGGGCTCGCCACGGTCGGCGCCCTCGGCACCCGGTACGTCTTCAACAGCCACTTCTACGACGGCGCCCGCATGACGATCGACCCGTCGCCGGCCTCGGACGGTGTGTACGACCCGGCGATGAACGAGATCCGCGAACGGGCCCGCACCCTGGCCACCGCGCCATTCGTCTCGGAATTCGGCAACAAGCTGTCGGGGAACGGCAGCGACCGCACGCCGTGGATGGTGCGAGCCATGTACCAGGCCATGGATTCCGGGGTCCCCGGGAAGAACTGGTGGCAGGACGCCGCCGCCGTCGGAGACGTACTCTCCTCCACCCAGTGGCACTGGGACATCTACAGCGGCCGGCACCACGAGCTGATGAACCGCAACCCCGACAAGGTGCAGACCGAGGGCGACGCGTGGAACGACGAGGACTTCTCCGTGGTCGCCGCCGACGCGTCGGGTGTCGTCAGCACCCGGCTGGACCGGGCGGTGCTGGATCGCCTCTATCCGTCCGCGGTCGCCGGTGACCTGCTGGCCTTCGCCTACGAGGACCTCGCCCGGTCCGGCTACGGCGGTGCCGGGCAGCAGCAGGCCTGGCTGACCGTCCCGTCCTCCATGCCCAACGTCGCCGCGCTGGCCAAGGACCGGCGATTCGGTGTCGTGGTCTGGCGCGAACCCGCCACGGCCCCGAGCGCCCCGACCGAGCTGCACCTGCCGGCATCCTTCACCGCCGCGACCACCGTCGTGGTCGGCGATGTGGCCACCCGCGTGGGCCTGCCCGCCTCCGGACCGGCGGCGATCGCGACGGAGACCGGCTCGCCCACCGCCCACCGCCTGCTGCTGACACCCTCCGGCGCGACCCCGGGCACCGTCCACGCCACCCTGGTGATCAGCGCGGCCACCGGCCCCACGCCTACCCCCACGCAGCTGGCGGCCGCCGCCGCCGAGCTGGCCGCGTGGAAGAGCCGCCGCTTCCCCACCTGATCACCGGCGAGCACCAAGCCGATCTTTCTCCGGTGGCGCGGAAGGCGCTCAAGCGCTCCTGCCCTCGGAGGTCGTCCAGCGGCCGGACGGCGCCCATGAACATCACCTTTCGGGGAATATCCGAAACTTTCACCATCCTTCCCTGTGCGCCAGGGCGTCAGAAGGCTCACCAGCCACGCCAGCTGCCTTCACAAGCCCTTCACAACACTCCACGGCGTATTGACAACTCAACTGATGCGCCCGACACTTTCGCCATCAAACCGATAGTTTCGGCGTCTCGCCCTCGCCCGGCCTTCACGAGGAGGAAGCACGCACATGAACGTCGCCCCTGCCCACTCGAAGAGTCGCAGACGCGGCCGCATCAGGCTGCTCATCGGCCGTGCCTGCGCCTTAGCCGTGGCGCTGGTCGTGGCCGTGGCGATGCCGCCCGGTATCGCCAACGCCGCCCCGATAACCTCCAACCAGACCGGCACCAACAACGGCTACTTCTATTCGTTCTGGACCGACAGTCCGGGAACGGTCTCCATGGAGCTCGGATCCGGCGGCAATTACAGCACCTCATGGAGGAACACCGGGAACTTCGTCGCCGGAAAGGGCTGGAATCCCGGCGGGCGCAGGACCGTGAGCTATTCAGGCAGCTTCAATCCGTCCGGCAACGCATATCTGACCCTCTATGGGTGGACGAGAAACCCGCTCGTGGAGTACTACATCGTCGACAACTGGGGCACGTACCGGCCCACGGGGACGTACAAGGGCACGGTCACCAGCGACGGCGGCACGTACGACATCTACCAGACGACGCGCTACAACGCCCCCTCCATCGAAGGCACCAGAACCTTCAATCAGTACTGGAGCGTCCGGCAGTCGAAGCGAACGGGCGGAACCATCACTTCCGGTAACCACTTCGACGCATGGGCTCGTTATGGCATGAATCTGGGCAGCCACGATTACATGATTCTCGCAACCGAGGGATATCAGAGCAGCGGGAATTCCAATATCACGGTGGGCGGCTCCTCCTCCGGCGGCAACCCCGGCGGCGGTGGCTGCGCCGCGACGCTGTCCGCGGGTCAGCAGTGGAGCGACCGGTACAACCTCAACGTCTCGGTCAGCGGTTCGAGCAACTGGACCGTGACGATGAACGTGCCGTCCCCAGCGAAGATCATCGCCACCTGGAACATCAGTGCCAGTTACCCCAGCGCCCAGGTGCTGACCGCCAGACCCAACGGCAATGGCAACAACTGGGGTGTGACGATCCAGCACAACGGCAACCGCACCTGGCCAACGGTCTCCTGTAGCGCGAGCTGACCCCAACCACCCGCACCGGTGTGGCGCGGCGACCGCCCATGGCCGCCGCGCCACACCGACCCGAACACGGCGGTGGCCACCGGCGACACGTCGCGATCAGGCCTGGCTGCTGACCCTGGCGTAGGCCGCGGGTGGCATGCCCACCACGGCGGTGAAGTCGCGGGTCAGGTGGGCCTGGTCGGTGTAGCCGAGTTCGGCGGCCAGCGTGGCGAGCTCGACCCCCTGGTGGACGCGCTCCGCGGCCTCATGCAGGCGGAAGCGGCGGATCACCCACTTGGGGCCGATCCCGACATAGTGGCGAAACAGCCGCTGCAGCGAGCGCACTGACCGCCCCGATCGGGCGGCCAACTCGTCGGCCCTGGTGATGGACACGTCGCGCTCCACCATCGCCACCAGCGCCGCGACCTCCTCGACCAGCGGATCCTGCGCCGGCTCCATGCTCAGCAGGAACGTCTCGATGAGCGCGATGGCGGCCCGGGCGTCGGGTTCGGCCAAGACCTGCTCAGTCAGGGTCGAACCGGCTGGGCCGAACATGTCACCGATTTCCACGAAGCGGCCGGTCACGTCGGAAACCGGGCCGCCGAGGAACGGCCGGAAGCCGCCGGGACGGAAGCGCGTGCCGATGACGCGGCCGCTGCCCTTCATCGTGTAGGAGAACCCTCCCTTGATGACTCCGGCGATTTGGCGGAAGTCCGAGGTGATGGTCATGTTCACCGTGGGGTGCGAGACGATGCGCTGTTCGTACGGCTCGGCGAGGTCGGTCCACGTGACGACCCAGAAGTGCTCGACGTACGCCGAAGCCTCGGGCGACGGCGCCTGCCGGAGGAAATCGAAGGCGTCGAGACCCGCGTACGGGTTGATCCAGCCGCGCAGTCGCGTTTCTACAAGCCGCGCCTCGGGCAGGCGGGGCACGATGGCTGCCATGGACGACATGATGCCGGTGATGACGCGTGCCATCGAACGGACCGCGGGATTGGTACGCGCCGTGCGGCAGGAGCAGTTCGGGAACTCCACGCCGTGCGCGAAGTTCGACGTCAAGGATCTGATCAATCACCTCGAGTGGGTGGCGGAGATGTTCGAGTCGCTGGGCCGCAAGGGGCCGATGACCGAGCAGGGGCCTTACGCGGGCGACTTCCCCGAGCGGGCGGAGCGCATGCTGGCCGTTTGGTCGCGGCCCGAGGCATGGGAGGGGACCAGCCCCGCCATGGGCCTGCCGATGAACGCGCTGGCCCATATGTACCTCGTCGACATGGTCGTGCACGGCTGGGACCTGGCCAGAGCCACGGGTCAGGACTACGAGCCGGACCCTGAGGCGCTCTCGCGGGCGTTTCACTTCACTGAGCAGATGGTGGAGATGGGCAGGCAGCGCGGCGCCTTCGGACCGCCGGTGGCGGTGCCGGACGATGCCCCGCAGTTCGACCGCCTCCTCGGCATGATCGGCCGGGATCCCGCCTGGACTCCCTGATCCGCTCCAGCCCTGTCCGGCAGAGTCGCAACCGTCCGCAGCCGGACCGGCTACTCCCGTGCCGTGTCGCGGGGCCAGCCAATTGAAACCAGTTACAGGCAGCTCTAGGCTGACGGCATGATCCTGGACCGCTTCCAGATCGCCGGCGCCGCCGCGATCGTCACCGGCGCGGGCCGGGGCATCGGCGCCGCCACCGCTGTCGCGCTCGCCCAGGCCGGGGCGGACGTGGCGCTCTGCGCGCGCACCGAGGAGCAGCTCCGCGCAGTCGCCGACCAGGTCGAGAAGGCCGGCCGGCGAGCCCTGGTCGTCACCGGCGACCTGGCCGTGCCGGGCGTCGCCGAGGCGCTCGCGGAGCGGGCGGTGGAGGCCTTCGGACGGCTGGACGTCGTCGTGAACAACGTGGGCGGCGCGCTGCCCCGCGCGTTCCTCGACACGAAGCGCAAGCATCTCGAGAACGCGTTTCAGTTCAACGTCGGCATCGCGCACGAGCTGACCAGGGCTGCCGTCCCCCATCTCCTGGACGGCGGTGGCGCGGTGGTGAACGTCTCGTCAGCCGTGGGCCGTGTGGCCGGCCGAGGCTACCTGGCGTACGGCACCGCCAAGGCGGCGCTCGCGCACTACACCCGGCTGGCCGCTCTCGACCTCGCCCCCGCCGTGCGGGTCAACGCGGTCGCCGTCGGCGCGGTCGCCACCTCCGCGCTCGACATCGTCATGAACGACGAGGCCCTGCGTACACAGATGGAGCAGGCCACGCCGCTGCGGCGGATAGGCGAGCCGGAGGACGTGGCGGCCGCGGTGCTCTACCTGGTCTCCCCCGCCGCCCGCTATCTGACAGGCAAGGTGCTGGAGGTGGACGGCGGCATCGACCGGCCCAACCTCGACCTGGGGCTGCCCGACCTGTCCTGACGGGCCGGCTCGCGGCCCACGTGGATCAAGTTCGGGAGCCTCATAGCCGTGTCCTGGCAGAGCGCGACCAGGCCGGCTTGATCGGCGCCAGTAGCGACAGGGCGGCCAGCAGGAACGTCGGCACGAGTGCCCAGCGCAGCAGGAGGTGGCTCACTTCCTGGCTTTTGGTCACGGTGCCGAGGGAACTGCCGATGCTCTCGTACACCTCATCCAGCGAACTGGCGGACTGCGCGTCGTAGGCGCGTCCGCCGCTGCCGTCGGCCAGCGCGCGCAGCGTCTCGGCGTTCGGCGGGACCGGCATCTGACGGCCCTCGACCTCCACGGTGCCGTCCGGGGTGCCGAAGGCGATGGTGGAGACCGGCACCTTGTTCCTGCCCGCCTCCCGTGTCGCCTCGGGCACGGTGCGGCCGGAGGTGTTGTCGCCGTCGGACAACAGCACGATCGCCGCCGGTGGCGGATCGCTGGCGGCCTGCGCGTCGAAGGAGCGGATGGCGTCCAGACCCGAGAAGACGGCCTCGCCGATGGCGGTGCCCGTCGACGGCTTGAGCGTGTCGATCGCCCGTACGACCGCCGCATGATCGATGGTCGGGGAGACGACCACCGCCGCGGACCGGGCGAAGGTCACCAGGGCGACGTTGAAACGATCGGGCAGGTTCGTGATGAACGTCTTGGCCGAGGTCTTGGCCGCCTCCAGCCGGGACGGCGGGATGTCGGTGGCCACCATGGACAGCGACACGTCGATGGCCACCACGATCGTGGCCCGGTCCCGCGGCACTTGCACCGACGCCGCCGGGCGCGCGGCGGCCACGATGAGCAACCCCATCACCAGCGTGAACAACGCCGCCGCGACATGCCGCCACCATCCCGCCCGATCGGGGGCGACCAGGTCGAGCAGCCGCAGATCGGTGAAGCGCGCCGCGTAGCGAGGCCGCCAGAGCTGGACGACGACGTACCCGGCCACGCCGGCGACCAGCACGACCAGCAACCACAGCCAGCCAGGACTCTGAAAGGTCACCCGCCCCTCCCCCGGGGATCATCGACGCTCGCGCCCCTCAAGACGGACAGAAACCCGCCCTTGCGTACGAACGCAAGCATGTCTGCATCTACCCACAGCCGCTACCGCACATTCGTTCACCAGGGCATGCACGGCACGTCACGCGGACCCGGGGTCCTCCGGACGGAGAACGTCCAGGCCGGCCGGTGAGGGCCGACCTGGACGGTCATGATCAGACGAGGTCGAACCGGTCCAGGTTCATCACCTTGTCCCACGCCGCGACGAAGTCGTTCACGAACTTCTCCTTCGCGTCATCGCTGGCGTAGACCTCCGCGAGCGCGCGCAGCTCGGAGTTCGACCCGAAGACCAGGTCGACACGGCTGCCGGTCCACTTGACCTCGCCCGTGGCCTCGTCGCGACCCTCGAAGGTGTTCGCGTCCTCGGACGTCGACCTCCACGTCGTGCCCAGCTCGAGCAGGTTGACGAAGAAGTCGTTGGTCAGGACCCCGGGGGTCTTCGTGAAGACGCCGAGCTGCGACTGCTGGTAGTTCGCGCCCAGGACGCGGAGGCCGCCGACGAGGACGGTCATCTCAGGGGCGCTCAGGGTCAGCAGGTTCGCCCGGTCGAGCAGCAGGTATTCAGCCGCCAGCCGGTTGCCCTTCCCGAGGTAGTTGCGGAACCCGTCGGCGGCCGGCTCGAGCGCGGCGAACGACTCCACGTCGGTCTGCTCCTGCGAGGCGTCCACGCGGCCCGGCGTGAAGGGCACCTGGACGTCGACGCCGGCGTCCTTGGCGGCCTTCTCGACGGCCGCGCAGCCGGCCAGCACGATCACATCGGCGAGCGAGACCTGCTTGCCGCCCGTCTGGGCGCCGTTGAAGGCCTTCTGGATCCCCTCCAGGGTGCCCAGCACCGTGGCCAGCCGGTCGGGGTCGTTGACCTCCCACCCGCTCTGCGGCTGGAGGCGGATGCGCGCACCGTTGGCGCCGCCGCGCTTGTCGCTGCCGCGGAAGGACGAGGCCGACGCCCACGCGGTGGACACGAGCTCGGACACCGACAGGCCCGAGGCGAGGATCTGGCTCTTGAGGGAGGCGATGTCCTCGGCGTCGATGAGCTCGTGCGTCACCGCGGGCAGGGGGTCCTGCCACAGCAGCGTCTCGGCCGGGACCTCCGGGCCGAGGTAGCGCACGATCGGGCCCATGTCGCGGTGGGTCAGCTTGAACCACGCCCGGGCGAAGGCGTCCGCGAGCTCGTCGGGGTGCTCGAGCCAGCGCCGCGTGATCTGCTCGTAGATCGGGTCGAACCGGAGCGACAGGTCGGTCGTCAGCATCGTCGGGGCCACGCGCTTCGACGGGTCATGGGCGTCGGGGACGGTGCCCGCCCCGGCGCCGTCCTTCGGCCGCCACTGGTACGCGCCTGCGGGGCTCTTGAACAGCTCCCACTCGTAGCCGTAGAGGATCTCGAGGAAGCTGTTGTCCCACGTCGTCGGGGTGTTGGTCCAGATGCCCTCGAGACCGCTGGTGATCGTGTCGGCGCCCTTGCCGGTGCCGAAGGAGTTCTTCCAGCCGAGGCCCTGCTCCTCGATCGGCGCGGCCTCGGGGTCGGGGCCGACGTGCTCCGACGGGCCCGCACCGTGGGTCTTGCCGAAGGTGTGACCGCCCACGATCAGGGCGGCCGTCTCCTCGTCGTTCATCGCCATCCGGCGGAACGTCTCACGGATGTCGCGGGCCGCGGCGATCGGGTCCGGGTTGCCGTTGGGGCCCTCCGGGTTGACGTAGATGAGGCCCATCTGGACCGCGCCGAGCGGCTTCTCCAGCTCCCGGTCGCCGGTGTAGCGCTCGTCGCCGAGCCAGGTGGTCTCGGGACCCCAGTAGACGTCCTCGTCAGGCTCCCAGACGTCCGCACGTCCGCCGGCGTAGCCGAAGGTCTTGAAGCCCATCGACTCCAGGGCGACGTTGCCGGCGAGGATCATGAGGTCGGCCCACGAGAGCTTCTGGCCGTACTTCTTCTTGACCGGCCACAGCAGGCGGCGGGCCTTGTCCAGGTTCCCGTTGTCCGGCCAGCTGTTGAGGGGCGCGAAGCGCTGCTGGCCGGCCCCGGCACCGCCGCGGCCGTCACTGATGCGGTAGGTGCCCGCGCTGTGCCACGCCATCCGGATGATGAACGGTCCGTAGTGGCCGAAGTCGGCCGGCCACCAGTCCTGCGAGGTCGTCAGCACCTCCGCGATGTCCCGCTTCACGGCCGGGAGGTCGAGGCTCTTGAACGCCTCGGCATAGTCGAACTCCTCACCGAGGGGGTTGGCCACGGCGGGGTTCTTCGCGAGGATCTTCAGATTGAGCCGCTCCGGCCACCACTGGCGGTTTCCGCCGCCCTGCGTCGGGTGGGGTGCGCGCGTGTGCGCGACCGGGCAGCCGCCCTCGCCCTCCGGCTTCGGGTCTGTGACGATTGCGTCGTGGTTCTCAGACATGGAAATCCTTCCGGACTATGCGGATCACAGTGCTCATGCAGTGCGGGCAGTGGAACAGTCGGGGCACAGGCCCCAGAAGACGACCTCGGCCTCGTCGATCGAGAAGCCGTGGTCGTTGGAGGCGGTCAGGCAGGGCGCGTGGCCGACCACGCAGTCCACGTCGGCGACGACACCGCACGACCGGCACACGATGTGGTGGTGGTTGTCCCCGATGCGTCCCTCGAACCGGGCCGGGCTGCCGGCCGGTTCGATGCGCCGGACGAGTCCCGCCGCGCTGAGCGCGTTGAGGGCCTCGTACACGGCTTGAAGGGAGATGTGGCCCACGCGGTCGCGCACCCCAGAGGCGATCGCCTCGACGTCGAGGTGGTCGCCGCTCCGGACGGTTTCGAGCAGCGCGACGCGGGCGGCCGTCACCCGCAGGCCGGCACCGCGCAGCTCTTCGGCGGTCGTCGGGGTCTGGGATGCGGTCATGAGCCAAACCTACCTTCATAAACGCGAACAGTTCAAGACAACGAATAGTCCAAGTTTAGGTCGCGTTCGGTAAGGTCCGTCCCATGGCGCGTCAGCCGGTGGGCTCGCCGAACGGGTGACCGCCGCCACGTGCCGCTCGAACGCCGCCACGGCCGTCTCCTCGTCCACCATGTCGGCCCCGAAGCGCCAATCGAGGCCGAAGAAGAACCGGCCGATCTGGTCCAGCGCCGGTCGCCTGCGTTCCATGGACCCGAACACCTGGCGGGCCAGTCCTGCGTCGCCTGGTAGCCGGCGAAGACCCGGTCCCAGTCCTCGCGTGCCTTCACCTCGCCGGCGGCCACCGACAGCCACCGGTCGACGTGGTCGGGATGGGTCATCACCTCGGCCATGTGGTAGCAGGGGGCGAAGCCCAGCCGTTCCAACGCGGCCTTCATCGAGGGCAGAGGCTCGACGCCCAGGTCCGATCAACGTCAGGTGTCGGTCAGCGGGGGAATCCACCCCCGCCTGGCGTGCGGGCCGCGATCAGCCCGTGCCGTCACGAGCTCGTAAGGAAGTCGCGCGGCGGATGCTCCTACGCTGACCCCATGACGACAGCGCGAGTGACCGTGATGCTGGCCGCGGCGGCCTTGGTGTTGGCAGCCTGCGGCAACGCCGGAGGCGAGGGGACGGCCAATCCGGCGGGTGACCAGGCGGCGGCGCCGCCGGCCACCGTGACATCCACGCCGGCGGGTTCGGCCGACCCCGCGGCGACGGCAGCGGCTACGCCGGCCGAGCTGGCGTTCTCGGCCACCACACTGAGCGGCGAGTCCTTCCAGGGCGCGAGCCTGGCCGGCAAGCCGGTGGTCTTCTGGTTCTGGGCGCCGTGGTGTCCCAAGTGCCGTGCGGAGGCTCCGGCTGTCAAGGCGGCCGCCGCCAAGTTCGGCGACGTGGCGTTCGTCGGCGTGGCCGGGCTGGACACCGAGGCGGCGATGAAGGAGTTCGTCCAGCAGACCGGCACCGGTGACATCGTGCACCTCTCGGACGCCAAGGGCGCGGTATGGACCAAGCTGGGCGTCAGCGAGCAGTCCACGTTCGTGTTCATGAAACCGGACGGCTCCACCGAGAAGGCGTCAGGCCCGCTCAGCCAGGACGGCCTGGACGGCCACGTCCGTCAGCTGCTCGGCCAGTGAGAGGGCGCACATGAACGCGGCCGACCTGCCGCTCGCCCTGGCGTTCACCGCCGGCACGGTGGCGGCGTTCAATCCGTGCGGCTTCGCGATGCTGCCCGCCTATCTCACCCTGCTGATCGCCGACGATGGGGCGTCGCGCCGCGGCCCGCTCCCCCGGGCGCTGCTGCTGTCGGCCGCGATGACCGCGGGATTCGTCACGGTGTTCGGTGTTTTCGGGGTGATCGTCACCGTGCTGGCGGTGTCGGTCGGCCGCTACCTGCCGTGGGTGACGCTCGTCATCGGCGCGCTCCTGGTCGGGCTCGGCATCCGGCTGCTGGCCGGGCGCGAGCTGGTGCTGCGCGTCCCGGGGCTGAACACCGGCCGCCCCACCACCTCGCCGTTGTCCCTGTACGGCTACGGCCTGTCGTACGCGGTGGCCTCGCTCTCCTGCACGGTGGGGCCGTTCCTGGCGGTGACCTCCGCCGCCCTGTCCGGGGCCGGAGTGCTCGGCGGGGCGGCGGCGTTCGTGACCTACGCGCTCGGCATGGGCCTGGTCGTGACCGTCCTGTCGCTGGCGGTGGCGCTCGCCCGCGCCGCCGCGGTGGCCAGGCTGCGGCGGCTGCTGCCGTATGTGTCCCGGGCCAGTGGCGGTCTGCTCGTCCTGGCGGGACTGTACGTCATGTATTACGGCTGGTACGAGCTACGCGTCTTCGCCGGGCAGGCCGCCGGCGACCCGATCGTGGGCGCCGCGACAGCCGTGCAGGGTGTTCTGACGGGTTGGGTGGCGGCCATCGGCGGAGGCCGGCTCGCCGTGGCGTTCGTCCTGCTGGCGCTTGCCGCGCCGGCGCTGCGTGCGCTGCGGCGGCGGCGCGCCGGAGCTCGACGCACGCTCAGCGATTCCTGATCGTCGGAACCCGGAGGTCCGCGCCGCGTACAGGCTGCCACTTGTACGCGGCACGTCGGGCGGGGGCGGCCGGTCAGCTGGTGACGGTCCTGTCCCGCAGCAGGAAGTAGCCGACGGAGTCGGCCTGCTTGTAAAGGTGGAACTTCTCGGCCTTGGGCTTGGCCGACTTGTCCGCGGTGACGATGGTGACGACCACGTACTTCTTGGCCACGTTCGCGCGGATCTGCCCGTACGCGAACGTGGCGTGGGCCATGTCCCGGCGGAAGTTCACCGGATCCCCCGTGAGCTTCCCCATCCGCGTGGCGGCGGTCTTGGCGGCCTTCTCTGTCGGGAACGACAACATGACCTGCACCGCCTTGAGATGCCCGCGGTACGCCGAGTAGGCGACCTGCACGGCGCGCTCGCAGTTGTTCTTGGCCAGCACGCCCTGGGCGTCCACCGGATCACACGTGTCGTACGTCCAGCCGCCGACCTTCTTGGCGTCGAACTTGACGCCGCCCAGGTTGAACTTCCAGTCGTCGAACTCGGTGTGAGCGATCTGTGATCCTGGCGCGGCCTGCCCCGCGGTGGGCGGGGGGTCCGTGGGCTCGGCGGGCGGGCTGTCCGTGGGGTCGGTGGCCGGCTCCGTCGGTTCGCCCGACGGCTCGGCCGGCGGGGGGTCGGACTGCCAGGGTGCCGTCGTGGGGGCCGACGTCTCGGTGCCCGGCTGGGCGGCGGCGGGCTTGGAGCCGGAGACGTTGACGTAGGCGACCGCGCCGGCCGTGCCGCCGGCCAGGAGGAGCACGCCCAAGCCGATGGACAACCCCATGATCAGGGTGTTGTTGCGCTTGGGCGGCAGACCGTAGTCGAACGGGGCCGGGGACAGGCCGTAGGGGTCGTCCTGGCCGTACTGGCTCTGCGAACCGTACGGGTTCCGGAGGTCGTACGGGCTCGGGGGGTCGTACGGACCCGGGGGATCGTAGGGGCTCGGGGGGTCGTACGGGCCCGGGGAGTCGTAGGGGCTCGGGGGGTCGTACGGGCCCGGGGAGTCGTAGGGGCTCTGCGAGTCGTACGGGCTCTGGGGCGCGTAGGGATGGTGCGGACCCTGCCGGTCAGGCGGTCCGGGTCGGCCGTGCCGGCCCGGCTGCTCGCCGAAACCGCCTGGCGGGCCCCCTTGGCGCGGCTGTGGGCCGTGTGCCGGCCGGCCGGGTAACTGGCTCTGGCCGGCGGCCTGCGATCCGTATCCGGGTCGCGGGGTCGCTGGGCCGGACGACGGCTGGCCGTACCCGGGCCGGTCGTGTCCCTGCGGTGCTCCCTGTGTCTGCGGGCCCCACGGGTCTTGCGGGTGGGGCTGTGGAGGGTAAGCCATTGCCCCATTGTGCGGTGGCCCATCACCCCTGCTCCGGGGAGCGCGCCAGATGGCATGAGAGTGAACCGGGCCTCTGCGCGCGTACGTACTAGACCAAGGCCTCGGCTGAGATCGGCCCCACCCGAAGCCTCCGCAGGGACGACAAAGCCCCCTCCGATGAGCGGAGGGGGCGTGCCGTAGCTGATGGAGGGGTCAGCCGACCGTCTCGAGCCACTTCTCGACGACCGGGATCTCAACGCGCTGGTAACCGCCGAGGTAGCGGCAGTTCTGGGTGTAGCCGTAGCTGGTCACGGCGACGATGTAGCCGTTGAGGAAGACGGGCCCGCCCGAGTCGCCGAAGCAGGTGCCGCCGGTGCCGCGGGTGTCGTTGTAGTTGCCGTTGGCCTGCAGGATCTGCTCCGTGAGCTTCTGGCCGGGCGAGGTGGCGAAGCGGCGCTGGAGGGGGTAGCTCATCGGCTGCGGCTTCTGCGGGCCGCTGACCGGCTTGCGGACCTCGGTGCCGTAGCCGACGAACGTGAAGATCGTCTTGTTGAGCTGCGGCTGCTCGTACCCGTCGAGGTAGCGCGAGGGGGCCATCTTGGCCGGGGTGATGCCCGAGACCGGCTTGTCGAGGACGATCACGCCCACGTCGTTCCAGTTGTCCAGGTCCGTGAAGTCGGAGTACTGCGGGTGGGTGCCGGCGGTGCCGGAGAGGTAACCGGCCTTGGCGAGCTCCTCGGCGGTGTATCCCTTGCCGGGGTCGGCCGCGGTGGGGAACGGCGCGGGCGGGTTCTCGGCGATGACCGAGGTGAAGGTCACGAGGGTCTTGCCGAGCGTGCCCTTGGTGCAGTGGGCCGCGGTGAGCACCACGGTGGGCGAGACGAGGGTGGCCGAGCAGCGGAACCTGCCGTCCGGCTGGTAGAAGAGGATTAAGCCGACGTTGGGGTGACGGTTGCCGTCGGCTTCTCCTCCCGTGATCGCCGAAGCGGGCAATGCCGAGGACACCATGGCGACGACGGCCACGATGGCCGCGACCACGGCATGACGGAAAACGCGCATTAGGGCTGAGATCCTTTCTTTTGTGGAAGTTCTTCCACGGAACCCCACTAGATGTCAACAGTCCCTGTGGTCACACGGCCGGCGCACGGATCACGCTTGCGTGCGCAGGCGCACCGGGCCGAAGAGTCCCGTGCGGCGCTGGCCGGCGAAGACGAAATGGGTGGGGCTGACCTCGTCGAGGTACGGGGCCAGGGTGCCGAGCACGAGGACCTCGACCACGTTGTCGCCGTCGTCCAGCTCGACGTCGAAGGCGTACGGCGAGCACACCCTGATCCCGCAGGGCCGGCCGTTCACCGTGACCTCCGCCGTACCCCTGACCCGGCCGAGGTCGATGACGCCCGGCCCTGCCTGGGCCGCGACGGTGACGCGGTAGCGGACGCCCCCGCTGTACCCCGCCAGGCCACGCTCTTCCCAGTCCCCCAGCCGCATCCGGCCCGGCCCGCAGGTGAACCGGACCGGCCCGGTGAACGCGGCGCCCGACTGCGCACTGGGGACCGTGGTCACGCGTAGCTCGCGGCCGTCCCGGCTGACCTCGACGGGCACCGCCGCGTCCACCTCGACGCCGGTCGTGCCCGGCGGCGGGTCCAGGAGGAAACGCTCCACGCGCGGGCGGGCACCCGGCACGGCGAACGTGGCGGGCAGGGCAGGAGGGCGGCCGTGGAGCCAGTCGGCCTCAGGCAGCGGGTGCGGGCGGGGACGCAGCCAGAGGGCGGCGGGGTCGCCGTGCTGGCGGCGGCGTACCCGGGGGCGGGGCGACCAGCCGGGACCGGAGACGGCCAGGCCGTCGGCCAGGACCCAGCCGTCCGACTCGATCCTGATCGTGTTGCCGCCGGGGCGCAGCAGGCGGGACACGTCGTAGCGGCGCACGCGCGGGATGTCGGCCTCCGCGTACGGGTCGAAACCGCCCTGCCTGCCCACCTCCTCACCGTTGACGAGCACGCGGCAGAACGCGGTGGAGGCCACCTGCAGCACCGGCGATCCCCCGGCGGGCACGGTCACGGTGGTCTCCAGCGGCGTGCCGGCGATCCACTCGGGACAGGCCGCGTCGGCGGGGTCGGCCACCAGGCAGGCGTAGGCGCGCAGGTCGTGCTCCTCGTCCGGGACGAGCAGCAGCTCCATCAGGTGCTCTCCGGGGGCGAGCGGCGCGAGCGTGACGGCGGCGTAGCCGGCGTCGGAGAGCGGCCGCTCGACGCCGTCGAGCCAGAGGGTCTTGGCGGCGCCCGAGCCGATCGCCAGCCAGGCCGGTGCGCCCGGCGGCACGGTGAGCACGCTGCGGAATCGGGCCTCGCCGCCCGCCGGGACCCGGCCGAAGGCGAGGAACTCCACCGGGACGCGGCCCTTGGGGCCGAGTGTCTGACGGTGCACGGGGTCCTTGTGCAGGCCGCGCGACAGTGACCACACCGAGGGGGTCCACGGGCCGTCGCCGACGCGCTGCTCGCCGCGCGGCCCGAAGGTCACGTGCACGGGCTCGCCGGCCGGCGTACGGAGAGTCCAGCGTTCGACGCCGGTGCCGCCGCCGAAGTCCGACCAGGTGTCGTCGAGGGTCGGGACGAGCTCGACGTCCCACTCGTCCCCGAGATCCACCTCCACCGGGTACGCCACCCGGGACGCCGGCGCGGGGTCGCTCCCGTCGAACACCAGCAGCGCGGCGGGCCCGTCGTCGAACGGCACGACCACCTCCACCGTGTCGCCGTCGCGGGTGTGCGGCAACGGGGCGGGCTCGCCGCCGGCGAAGGGGCGCGCGAGCAGGGGCGTGCCGGACACGCCCCTGATGGCGACGCGCATGTCGCGGGCGTACCTGGCGGGGTCGAAGCCGATCGTGGCGTCCAGCCAGCCGAGCTCCACGCCGCGCTGTCCCGGCCGGGCGACGCCGATCGTGCTCGCCATGGGGAAGGTCGCGGTCAGGAACACCAGGGTGGCGCCGTCGGCTTCGCGGACGAGTGCGGGCACCGGCGCCTCGACCCGGCGGGGCAGGGTGGCCAGTGCGTCGCCGAGGCCGGCGGCGTCCGCCACGAAGCGGACCCGGCCCGCGTCGGCGTGGGAGCGCAGGGCGTCAGGGATCGCGCCGACGGCGACCAGCAGCCCGCCGTTCGCGGCGAACTCACCGAGCCGGGCGGCGACGTCAGCGTCGAGGACGGTGACGGCGGGCATGACGACCGCGCGGTACGCCTCTTCCGCCACGGCCATGCGCCCGCCCTCGACCGTGGCACGCCGCACCGAGTCCTCGTCGATCACGTCGGCATCGAGGCGGAGCCGGTCGAGCACGCCCGGCTGGGTGGCGAACCACGCCATGTCGCCGACGATCGCCCGATACACCTCCTGCGCCCGCCGCGCCGCCGCAGCCTGGCCTGGCCCGGCCGCGATGCCCTCTTGCGCGACAGGCTGTGAAGGGGCGCCAAGGCCGCCCCCGACGTCCGCATCACCCGGCCGCGATGCGGCGGTGTCACGGGTGGACGGGACAAGGGGGTATGGGGTGCCGTCCAGGGGGGTGCCGGACTGGGCGGTGGCGGTGGGGAGGAGGACGGCGATGTCGCACGAGTGACGCCCCAGGGACAGGGCGGCGCACAGGCGGGTGACGGCGTCGGCGAAGACCCGGTGGTGCCGCCAGTACGGCTGCCGCCAGTCCGTCGACGGCGGCGCCCACTCCCACCAGCCGCGCCGCGTCGTGTAGTACACCGCGTGCGGGTTGTACAGCGTGCCCCCCGCCCGCAGCCACGGCAGCAGCCAGTCGAAGGTCTCCTCCAGCGTGCCGCCCCACCCGCTGGAGTGGAACGCCTCGATCCAGACGCGCGACCGCCCGTACAGGTGGGCGAGGGAGGCGTGCAGCCGGGCGTCGCCGTGGTGGTCGGAGCCGGGCGCGCCGTACCAGCGGTGCGTGCGCGCGTAGTCCGCGTAGAGCGCCACCCCCTCGACGGGGTGCCCGGCCCGGGCGGGATCCTGCTGGTCGCAGCCGCTCAGCAGCCCGTGCCGCTCGTGCCACTCGCTCAGCGGCCGGAAGAACGCCTCCTCGGCCAGCTCGGCGCGGGTGCGCTGGTACGCGTGCCAGTCCGGCTCCGCGAGCGAGAACTCCGCGCCCCGCCGCGCGCGGTACTCATCAGCGAAACCGGCCGACCACGTGGGCAGGGTCGGCAGCTCGTCCTGGAACGACCCGGCGATCACCCGCCCGAACCAGTGCCCGACCCGCCGCTCGAACTCCCCGTGCACCCGGTCGAGCAGCACCGCGCACGCCTCACGCGACAGGTAGTCGAAGCCGCGCAGCGTGACCGACCCGTCCGGGCCGAGCCACTGCCCGGCGAACTCCGGACGTTCCTGGACGAGCCTGGCCTGCAGGTCGGCGCCGGAGAAGCCGATCTGGTCGTAGAACCACAGGTACGCCCCCAGCTCGTACGCATCCGCGCACACCCCGTCGAACAGCTCCCACCACGCCTCCGACAGGAACGGCGGGTCGTCGGCGTCGGCCCCGAACCCCGGCCCGGACGGTGCGAGGTTGAGCACGACGAGGTTGCGCACTCCCCCGGCCACGAGCCGCTCCAGCTGCCAGCGCAGCCGGTCACGGCGCAGCGGCTCGCCGCTCCACCACCAGATGGCCGCCGGCGAGTACGCCTGCGGCGGGTCGCGGAAGACGCCGAAGACGTCGGAGACACTCACCCCTTGAGCCCGCTCGAGAAGCCCTTGATGACGTAGCGCTGCAGCGCCAGGAAGACCACCACGATCGGCAGCGCGCCGAGCACCAGCCCGGCGAAGACCAGGCCGTGGTCGGAGACGTACTGGCCGACGAAGGCGAAGACGCTGACCGGGACCGTCTCGTATCCGGAGCCGCCGAGGTAGACCAGCGGCGTGAAGAAGTCGTTCCAGATGAAGACGGCGTTGAGGATCAGCACGGTGCCGGTGATGGGCCGCAGCAGCGGGAAGACGACGCGGGTGAACGCCGTCAGGTGCGAGGCGCCGTCGATCTGGGCGGCGCTGGCGTACTCGCGGGGCAGCGCACGGATGAACCCGGTGTAGAGGAAGACGGTGAACGGCAGCTGGATGCCGGTGTAGAACAGGATCATCCCGGTGTGCGTGCCGATCAGCCCGAGGTCGCTCACCAGCTCGTACAGCGGGATCATGCCGAGCTGGAACGGCAGCACGATGCCCAGCAGGAACAGGATGTACAGCCCGTAGCCGAGCCGGCTCTGCACCCGGGCCAGGAAGTACGCGGCGAACGAGCCGAGCGCGATGAGCGCGACCAGGCTGACCACGGTGATCACGGTGCTGTTGACCAGCGACGGGCCGAGCGCCGCCGCCGACCACGCGGAGCCGTAGTTGTCGAACGTCGGCGGGTCGGGCAGCGCCAGCGGCGACCGGGAGATCTGCCCCGGGTCCTTCAGCGACAGCGACACCAGGCTGTAGACGGGGAACAGGAACGCCACCGCCACCGCGATCATGACGATTTCCAGCAAGAACGTCCTTCTCACGCGGTCACCTCCCGCCGGCGCAGGTAGTAGACCTGGACGAGCGAGACGGCGGCCACGAACAACGCCAGCACCAGCGCGACCGCCGTGCTGTAGCCGAACTTGCCGAACACGAACGCCTGCTTGTACAGCACGGTCGACAGGGTCTCGGTGGCGTAGCCGGGTCCGCCGTTGGTGGCGGCGAAGATCTGGTCGAAGAGCTTGAGGCCGCCGATCGTGGACAGCATGAGATTGATCGTGACGGCGGGGGCGAGCAGCGGCCAGGTGACGTAGCGGAAACGCTGGAAGGTGCCGGCGCCGTCGATCATGGCGGCCTCGTGCAGCTCCCGGGGCACACCCTCCAGCCCGGCCAGGAAGATGACCATGGAGTATCCCGCGTACTGCCACACCACCATGCCGGCGATCGACCACAGGGCGACCGACGGGTCGCCCAGCCAGTCGACGTGCAGGCCGAGCAGGCCGTTGAGCCCTGCGGACGGGTCGGGGTTGTAGATGTACTTCCACAGGAAGGCCACCATGACCGGGCTGACCACGACCGGCGAGAAGAAGATCACGCGGAGCAGTGCCCGGCTCTTGAGCCTGGCGTGCACGCCGAGCGCCAGCAGCAGCCCGACGCCGTTCTGGACGGCCACGATGGCCACGGTCAGCAGCAGCGTGTTGCCGATCGAGCCCATGGCCTGCTCGTCGCCCAGCAGGGTGCGGAAGTTGGCCAGGCCCACGAAGGACATGTCCTGGCCGATGCCGCTCCAGTCCGTGAACGCGTACACCACGCCGCTGATCGCGGGATAGAGCACGACCAGCGCGTACACGGCGAGCGCGGGCGCGGCGAACAACCACGGCGGCGACGCGGCGCTGAAGCGGCGCCGCGCCCCCCTGTGGGCGGGCCGCGACCGCCCGGCGGTCACTGGGGTCACTTCTTGTATGCCTCGTCCATCTTCTTCAGCGCCTCGTCGATGGTCGACTTCCCGGCCAGCAGCTCCTGGATGACGGCGAAGTGCACCGGCTGCACCTCGGCGTTGGGCCAGCGCTGGTCCATGAACGGCACCGCGCGGTCCTTGGTGAACGGCAGGAACGACTGCACGGCCGGGTCGATGCTCGAGGAGGCGTCCTGCGTGAGCGGGATGGCGGCGATCGCCTTGGCCCAGGCGTTGATGTTCTCCTGCTTGCCGAGGAAGTCGATGAACGCCTTGGCCTCCTCGGCGTTCTTGCCCTTGGCGCTGGCGCCGAGGCCGACGACGACGCCGGCCGGGATCCACACGGAGTTCGCGTCGTCGGCGCCGGGCACGGGGAACATCGACAGGTCGTCGGGCGACGAGGCCGCCTTGCGGAAGTCGGGCAGGACCGCCGACACCTGGACGGCCATGCCGGCCTTGCCGGTGGCCACCATGGAGGTCTGCTGCTCGAAGGTGGTGCCGTTGGGGTTGTCGTTGAAGAAGCCGCGTTTCTGCAGCTCCAGATACATCTCCATGGCGTCGCGCCAGCCGGAGTCGGCGAAGCTGGCCTGCCCGGCGAGCTGCTTGTCGTCGAACGTCGGGTCCTTGGCGTAGACGGTCGAGGGCACCAGCGCGTACGTGATGAGCTGGGTGACCCACGGCGTCTGGGCGCCGAGCGCGATCGGCGCCACGCCGGACTTCTTCAGCTTGTCGCAGACGGCGAGGAACTCGCTCCAGGTCGTCGGCGGCGCCTCGATGCCGGCCTTCTCGAAGACCTTCTTGTTGTAGACGGCCCCGATGACCGACGAGCCGGCGGAGAAGATGTACGTCTTGCCGTCGAGCTGGAAGGCGGGCTTGAACCCGGCCGGAATCGTCTGCGTCCACGCCTGGGCGGACAGGTCGGCCAGCAGCCCCGCCTGGGCGATCTGGGTCATCGACATCGCGCTGCCGTTGCCCGGATAGACGACGTGCAGATCGGGGGCGTTGCCGGCGCCGAGCTGGGTGCGCAGCGAGGTCTGCACCTGGTCGGTGGGAGCGTAGGAGGCGGTGATGCGCACCGCCGGCTTGCTCTTCTGGTAGGCCGCCGCGAGCTGGTCCATCGGCGCCTTCTGGTCGGCCACGCCGATGAACTTCAGCTCGGTCGTGGCCTGGCCGCCGCCGGTCGTGGCGGTGGTCTCCTGCCTGGTGGAGCAGGCGGTGGCCGCCGCGGCCGCGGCCAGACCGCCCACCATACGCAGGAACTGCCCGCGGCTCAGCCTGGCCTCGTGCAGAAGGTCGGTCATGTCCCGCCCACCTCCATGAACTGGTTGTTAAATTAACAACCAATCTTGTTACAAATGTTAGATGTGGGGAGGGTACGGTCGCCCAAGTTGGGTGTCAAGGGTAGGATTTCGCAGCCGTCCAAGAGGGTGAGAGGGCTCCGGTGGATTCGCGTCAGCACACCTCAAGCAAGGCCACCCGGTGGCGGGACATGGCCGACCACATCGTGCGGCGGGGCTCGGCCTCGGTGACGGAGCTCGCGGAAAGCTTCGGGGTGAGCGTGATGACCGTCCACCGCGACCTCGACGAGCTGGAGCGCCAGGGCATGGTGCGCAAGGTCCGGGGCGGGGTCACCGCCCAGGCCAGCAACGTGTGGGAGAGCAACATCGCCTACCGGCTCCAGGCTCACACCGCGGAGAAGGACGCGATCGCCCGGGTGGTGGCGGGGATGATCGAGCCGGGCAGCTCGGTCATGCTCGACGACTCGACCACGGCGCTGGCGGTGGCCCGGCACCTGAGCGTGCTGGCCCCGCTGACCGTGGTGACCAACTTCCTGGAGGCGATCAGGCTGCTGGCCGGCAGCCCCGACATCCGGCTCATCGCGCTCGGCGGCGAATACCGCGCCACCCACGACTCCTTCCTCGGCCTCGGCTGCGTCGACGCGGTCGAGGCGGTGAGCACCGACGTGGTCGTGGTCTCCACCTCGGCCGTCTCCGACCAGTACGCCTTCCACCAGGAGCAGGAGATCGTGCTGGTCAAGCGGGCGATGTTGCGCGCGGGCGCCCGCCGCATCCTGGCAGTGGACGGCTCCAAGCTGGCCCGCGTGGCGCTGCACCGGGTCGCGCCGCTCGACGACTTCGACGCCATCGTCGTGGACTCCGGCGCTCCGGCCGACCTGCTCCAGCGGCTGCGCGACCGGCACGGGAACGTGCACGTGGCACAGATGTAACGCAATTCGGCGTGATTTGTAACTTGAGTCTTGTTAAGAGCTCACCTGCTTGCTACAAAGTGAGGGCTTTCGACCCCCAGCTCAGGAAGCAGCATGGATCATCCCTCACGTCGATCCTTATTCGGCCTCGGCGGCGCGGCACTCGCCCTGGCCTTCACCACGAACCTGGCCGACCCCTGGACCGCCGAGGCGGCGGCCGTACGCGGCGACTACCCGTTCACGCTCGGCGTGGCCTCGGGAGACCCGCTGCCCGACCGAGTGATCCTCTGGACGCGGCTGGCTCCCAAGCCGCTGGAGCCGCTCGGCGGGCTGCCGTACAACAAGATCCAGGTGGACTGGGAGATCGCCGAGGACGAGGCGTTCACGCGCCGCGTCCGGCACGGCTCCACCTGGGCGAGCCCGGAGTACGGCCACTCCGTCCACGTGGACGCCAAGGGCCTGCGGCCGGGCCGCGAGTACTTCTACCGGTTCCGCGCCGGCGGCGAGCTCAGCCCGGTGGGCCGGACCAAGACCGCGCCCGCGCCCGGCGCCGGCCCCGACGCGCTGCGGCTGGCCTTCGCCTCGTGCGCGTCGTGGCAGGACGGCTTCTACACCGCCTACCGCCACCTCGCCGACGAGAACCCCGACGTGGTCTTCCACCTCGGCGACTACATCTACGAGTACGGCATCGTGCCGGGCGGCGGCAACCGCCGGACCCCGGTGCCCGAGCAGTTCCGGGTGCAGTGCGACACCCTCGACCGCTTCCGCATCCAGTACGGCCTCTACAAGAGCGACCCCGACCTGCAGGCCGCCCATCAGCGCGCACCGTGGATCGTCACCTGGGACGACCACGAGGTGCTCGACAACTGGGCGGGACCGAACGGCCCCGGCGGCGAGGTCACCGAAGAGGACTTCATGGTGATCCGCGCCAACGCCTTCCGCGCGTTCTGGGAGAACATGCCCGTCCGCCTGCCGGCGGCCGAGGGCCCGGACGCCCGCATCTACCGCAGGTACACCTTCGGCGACCTGGCCGAGTTCAACGTGCTCGACACCCGGCAGTACCGCGACGACCAGGTGTGCGGCGACGGGCAGCAGGTGGACTGCGCCGACCGCCTCGACCCGGCCCGGCAGATGCTCGGCGCCGAGCAGGAGCGGTGGCTGCTCGACGGGCTGGGCGACTCCCGGGCGAAGTGGAACGTGCTGGCCCAGCAGATCGCCATGATCCAGCTCGACTTCGACCCCGGCCCCGCCCAGCGGCTCAGCATGGACCTGTGGGACGGCTACAAGGCCGCCAAGGACCGCCTGATCACCGGCATGGGCGACCGCAAGGTCAGCAACCCCGTGGTGCTGACCGGCGACATCCACTACAACCTGGCCGGCGAGCTCAAGGCGAACTTCGACGACCCCGCCTCCCAGACCGTCGGGGTGGAGTTCGTGTGCACGTCGGTCAGCAGCGGCGGCAACGGCAACCCGAACACCGGCTTGCCCCCGGGCGGCAGCGACCCGGTCAACCCGCATCTGCGCTTCTCCAGCTACCAGCGCGGCTACGTCTCGTGCGAGGTCACCCGGACCCAGTGGCGGGCCGACTTCAAAGTCGTCCCGTACGTGGACCGCCCGGGCGCTCCGGTCTCCACGAGGGCGAGCCTCGTCACGCTGGACGGCGTCCCCGGCCTGCAGGCGCTCTAGGAGGTATGACTGATGCGTAAGCTCGCCGCCGCCGCGCTCGCCGCCGCCGTCGCACTGACCACGGCCGCGGCCTGGGACCCCGAGGAGCCTCCGTCCTCGGTGTCCGTCAAGGTCAAGCCGGGCGTCTCCAAGGGCACCGGCAAGCTGATCCCCCGGGCCGGCGCCGACCGGCTCGTCGCCCCGCTGGGCGTGGATCCCGCCTGCCCCGCCAAGATCGAGATCGGGATGCGCAGCGACGCGAAGAAGGCCGCGTACGCCACGATGAACGTCGAGATCGACGCGCCGCTGACCGCTTCCCGCTCGATGCTGACCAGCTACCTGCCGCCCGGCTACGAGCTCGGCGCGAAGCTGCTGGTCGCCGTCCCGCCTGGCGCGAAGGCGGGCACGTACGGACTGCGCCTGCGCACCCCCGCGCAGACGCTGCAGGTGCCGGTCGAGGTGGTCCCCCTCGACCGGCTCGACAACGGCGGCAACCTCGCGCTGCACCGGCCGGTCACCGCCTCCTCCCAGCACACCAACGCCAACTACCCGCCGTGCAGCGTCGCCGACGGCGACCGCTCCTCCAACGGCTGGGCCGGCGGCAACGGCTGGAACGACGCCACCGCCCGCGCCTGGCCGGACACCGTCGCCATCGCGCTGGGCGGCCCGAAGCAGGTCTCCCGCGTGGACCTGTACACGCTCCACACCGAGCGCTACCCGGCGAGCCGGTACGGGGTGCGCGACTGGGACGTCCAGGCCCAGGTGAGCGGCCAGTGGCAGACGGTCGCCCAGGTGCGCGGCAACACCGCCGGCAACGTGCGGTCGGACTTCGCGCCCGTCACCGCGGACGCCGTCCGCATCGTCGCGCTCGCCTCGAACGGAGCCAACGACTACACGCGGATCATCGAGGTCGAAGTCCGCTGAGCGAAGGGAGAAGCCCGTGAACACGTTCACTCGCATCACGCCGCCCCGCACCAAGGTGGGGCTGGTCGCCGGAGGGCTGGGGGCGTACTGGCCGCAGTTCCCGGACCTGCTGCCCCAGCTCCAGCACTCGGCCGCGCGGGTGTCCGAGCGGATGAAGGCGCTGGACTGCGAGGTCGTCGACGTGGGCTTCATCTCCGACGCCCAGGAGGGCGCGGCGGCGGCCGAGAAGCTGCGCGCGGCCGGGTGCGACCTCATCGTCGGGTTCCTCACGACGTACATGACGGCCACCATGCTCGTGCCGATCGCGCAGCGCAGCGGCGCGCCCGTGCTGCTGATCAACCTGCAGCCGACCGAGTCGATGGACCACGCCACCTTCGACACCGGGCAGTGGCTGGCCTACTGCGGCGCCTGCCCGCTGCCGGAGATGGCCAACGCCTTCACCCGCGTCGGCGTCCCGTTCCGCTCGGTCTCCGGCTACCTGGAGGACGAGCGGGCGTGGGAGCGGATCGGCCGGTGGGTGCGGGCCGCGCACGTCCGCGCCACGCTGCGGCATGGCCGGCACGGCCTCATGGGCCACCTCTACCCTGGCATGCTGGACGTGGCCACCGACCTGACGCTGGTCAGCGCGAACTTCGGCGGGCACGTCGAGGTGCTGGAGTTCGACGACCTGCGGGTGCGCGTGGAGAAGGTCACCGACGAGGAGGCCGCCGAACGGATCGCGCTGGCGCGGGACGTGTTCGAGCTGGCGGACTCGGTCAACGAGGAGGACCTGGGCTGGGCGGCCCGCGTGTCGGTCGGCCTGGACCGGCTGGTCGAGGACTTCGGGCTGGACAGCCTGGCCTATTACCACCGGGGGCTCGACGGCGAGATCCACGAACGGCTCGGGGCGGGCATGATCCTCGGCGCGTCCCTGCTGACCGCCCGGGGCATCCCGGCGGCCGGCGAGTACGAGCTGCGGACGTCGCTCGCCATGCTGATCATGGACCGGCTGGGCGCGGGCGGCTCGTTCACCGAGTTGCAGGCGCTCGACTTCGCCCGCGGCCACGTGGAGATGGGCCATGACGGCCCCGCCCACCTGGCCATCAGCTCCCGCAAGCCGCTGCTGCGCGGCCTGGGCGTCTACCACGGCAAGCGCGGGTGGGGCGTGTCGGTCGAGTTCGACGTGACGCGGGGGCCTGTCACCGCGTTCGGGCTGCGGCAGGACCGGGACGGCCGCTACGGGTTCGTGGTGTCGGAGGGCCAGGTGGTGGAGGGGCCGCTGCTGCAGATCGGCAACACGACCTCGCGGGTGGACTTCGGGTGCGACCCGGGCGAGTGGACCGACGCCTGGAGCGCCAGCGGCATCTCCCACCACTGGGCCCTCGGCACCGGCCACCGCCTGGCCGACCTCCGCGCGCTGGCCGACCTCCTGGAGGCAGAGGTGACACACGTCCAACCCTGAAGCGTGGCTTCAATCGTGCACGGGCCGGAACAGTTCGTTGTGACCAAGGCGAGCAGTCCTCATGTAGCCGTGCGCTCCGAGAAGGTCGCGCAGCCCTTCCTCGCTCACGTCGGTACGCTGGCGCTGCTTCACCTCCATGAGCACGGCCCGCGGCCGCAGCGTCCGGAGGGATCGGCTCATGCCCGCGAGCACGGCCGCCTCGGCTCCCTCCACGTCGATCTTGACGACGTCGAGGCGGCTCAGCCCTGCCTCCTCGGCCCAGGCGTCGAAGGGACGAACCGGCACCTGCTCGACCAATGCCGCATCGCCGTACTGGGACCGTACTCCCGCGTCGGCAGCGTCATAACGCGTGTCACCGTACAGGGAGACCGTCCCGTGATAGGCGCCCAGCGCGGTCTGCACCACCTCGACCGGCAGCCCGTTACGGCGGGCGGCGGCCCGCAGCTTCGCGGCGGAATCCGAGGCAGGCTCGAAGGCGACCACCCGGCCGCCGCCCGCGCGGCGCAGGATGCGTGCGGCGGCGAGAGCATGGACGCCGATGTGGGCCCCCACGTCCACCACGACATCCCCACGCCGGAGCTCCCGGCGGAGGAATCGGCGGACGTCCGGCTCGTAGCGCCCCGCGTAGTAGAGCATGGCCTGCAGGTTGTCGCGCAGGTCCAGCTCGAGCCTCAGCCCGTTCCTGCGAACGTGTACCGTCTCCGCCCATTCCGGCGAGATCTTGCCGAGATGCGGGTTCGCGGCCGCCAGCCTGGGCGAGATCCGGTAGGCGGTCTTCCAGTAACCGGACTCCCGTGTCGCCTGCACCCCCGCGATGAGCCGGGCGACCCTTCGGGCCACACCTGGAGGCAACCGCGGAAGGAGTCGCCAGACACCCCGCAGCACCCGCCCATCACGTATGGCCACCATGCCTCTAGCAAATCAGCGGACTCGGGGTCGGCGAGCACGGTCACGGTTTGCGGGCGATGCCCCCGAACATGAGGCGCTGGCCCACGGTCAGGTTCTCGGGGACATCCTCCTCGGGACGCCACAAGGGCAGCGGCACGACACCCGGCTCCACCAGCTCGAACCCGTCGAAGAAGGCGGTGATCTCGGCAACGGTGCGGAACCTGCCGGTGCCGAGGAGCGCGAGGAACTTCTTCTCCGCGTCACGGGAATCCTGGCTCGAGTCGCAGAAGTGGGTGATGAAGAGGTAGCTGCCGGACGGAACCGCGGCCATGTACGCCTCGACGATCCCCCGCGGGTCCTCGTCGTCGTGCAGGTGATGCAGGATGCCGACCAGCATCACGCCGACCGGGCGATCGAGATCGATGAGCCGCTTGACCGCCTCGTCGCCGAGGATCGCCGCCGGGTCGCGCAGGTCCGAGGTGACCACCGCGGTGCGCTCGTTCTCCGCCAGCAGAGCCCGGCCGTGGGCCAGCACCATGGGGTCGTTGTCGACGTAGACCACCCGCGACTCGGGGTTGGCGCGCTGGGCGACCTGGTGGGTGTTCTCCACGGTCGGCAGCCCAGAGCCCAGGTCGATGAACTGCGTGATGCCCTGGTCGACCAGGAACCGCACACCGCGGCCCAGCATCTGCCGGTTGTAGGTCGCCACGTCATAGATCTCAGGAACGACCTTGACGATCTCCGCGACGAAGGCGCGATCGACCTCGAAGTTGTCCTTGCCGTGCAGGACGACGTCGTAGGCCCTGGCGATGCTGGGCCTGGTCGTGTCGATCGCACTCTTCCAGTCGTCTGGCTTCTCGGCCACAAAGTGTCCTTCCTCGCGGAGTTTGATCACAATGATCATAGAAGGTCTTCTTGTGCTTGTGGGGTCTTGTAAGGAAGCCATGTCAGGACTACGATCTCACCATTTTTAGGAAACTTTCCTAAATAAGGAGGATGAGGTCGTGGTCCGTCCCCTGACGCGCAGGAGCCTGTTGTTACTCCCCGTCGCGCTGGTCATCACACTGATCGTCGCAACCCTGTCAGCGCCCACCGCTGTGGCAGGCAGCGCGCCGGCGACGTTCGCGCACCCCGGCGTGCTGGTCAGCAAGGCACAGCTCGACTTCGTCCGCTCCAAGGTGAACGCAGGCGCCCAGCCGTGGAAGGCCGCCTACGACCAGATGGTCGCCAGCAGCCTCGCGTCGTTGTCGCGCACCCCGAAGCCGCGGGCCGTCGTGGAGTGCGGCTCGTACTCCAACCCCAACTACGGCTGCACCGACGAGCGCCAGGACGCGCTCGCCGCCTACACCGACGCGCTGATCTGGTACATCTCCCGCGACAGCCGGTACGCGCAGAAGGCCATCCAGATCATGGACGCCTGGTCCGCCGTGATCACCGACCACACCAACAGCAACGCCCCGCTCCAGACCGGGTGGGCCGGCTCGTCCTGGCCCAGGGCGGCCGAGATCATCCGGTACACGTACACCGGGTGGTCCGCCACAGGCGTCAACCGCTTCGCGACCATGCTCAGAAACGTCTACCTGCCCGAGGTCATCAACGGCAGGGCCACCACGAACGGCAACTGGGAGTTGTCGATGATGGACGCGGCCATCGGGATCGCGGTGTTCCTGGAGGACAGGGCCGCCTACGACAAGGCCGTGAGCACGTTCCGGGCTCGCATGCCCGCCTACATCTACCTGACCAGCGACGGCGCCTTCCCCAAGGGACCGGCCGGCAGCAGCATCGACACGCGGTCCGAGGTCGTCGCGTACTGGCACGGCCAGGAGACCTTCGTCGACGGGCTGTCCCAGGAGACCTGCCGCGACCTCACCCACACCGGCTACGGTCTCGCGGCAATCGCGCACATCGCCGAGACGGCCCGGATCCAGGGGCAGGACCTCTACCCCGAGATCGCCGACCGGCTGCGGCACGCGCTCGGCCTGCACGCCAAATACCAGCTCGGTGCGGCCGTGCCCTCCTGGTTGTGCGGCGGCAACCTCACCCTGGGCCTGGGCCCGGTCACGGAGGTCGGCTTCAACGCCCTGAACCATCGCATGGGCATCGCGATGTCCAACACCCAGACCCTCACCGAGCGGCAGCGCCCGGCGGGCACCAACAATCTCTTCGTCGCCTGGGAGACCCTCACCCACGCCGGCAACCCGAACTGAAGCGTCGGCCCTTTCAGCCGCGCGGGCGACCGGCCGCCTTGGCGACCAGCAGGGCGAAGCAGACCAGTTCGGCGATGCCGAGCACGGCCATCAGGACGACCTGGAGGACCCCCGTCACACCGTTCACCACAAGGGCGAACGCCACTGCCAGGCAGCCCGCCGTGATGCTCAGCCACACCGTGGACATGTTGTCGTTCACCACAGCAAGGGTGCCGACGACGGGGGACGTTCCGGAAGTCCTGGATGTCACGCGACGGAGGTGACAGGCGTCATACGTCCGCCGCTCGGCAGACCGGCACGGTCGGGCACCACCCGGGGCAGACCGCGCAGCCACGTCTCCAGGTCCGCGGGCCACCAGCGGCCCGCGGACAGCCGGCCCAGCTCCTCCCCGACCGCGGCCGCCGAGGCGTGCACCGGCACGACCCGTACGGGCGCGGCGCCCGCCAGCACCCCGAGCCACCAGTGCCGCCAGGTCTCCGTCATCCCGTCGGGATCCAGGACAAGGTAGTAGTCGGGCAGCACCAGCCGGTCGCCGCGCAGCTCGCCCAGCGCGGCCTCGATGGCCACCTCCAGGCCGCCGACGACGCCCGTGCCGTCGAAGTACCCCGTCCACGCCGCGGCCACGTCGGCCAGCGGGTCGGCGTCGTGCACCACGTACGTCGCCGCCGATCGCGCCGCGAGCTCCATCACCTCGGCCGGCCGGCGCTCCCCTCGCGGGATCGCCCGCACGTTGTGCAGCCCGTCCAGGCCCGCGACCACGTCTCCAGCGCCGTCCCCTGCCACCACGACCACCGTACTGGTCAATCGCCGCATATCAGGCATTCTACCGGCGTAGTGGATCTCCATCGCCGCCAGGCATTTCCCGCCGCTCCTCCGATTGAGTACCGCCTACTCATTCCGCGGAGCCTGCCCAGCGGTGATGATGGTCCGTGTGACCGAGATCGAACTCACGGAGGCGCGGGCGCTCGCCGAAAGCCTGCGGAAGGTGTACACCGCGGTGGCCGAGCGCATCGGCGCGGACAACGCCGCCTCTCCCCTGATCACGAAGGTGACCGGGCATCTCGGCTGCCCGCTCAGCGACGTCGTGGTCGTGGAGGAGAAGTACCGGCTGTACGAGCACGCGGCGCTGCAGGTCGCCGCCGACCTCTACCTGGACGCGCACTCCCCCGGCGCTCAGTGGTTCGGCATCGTCGGCGGGGAGCGGCGCTGGGAGAGCATCATCAACATGCTGCTGTCGGCGATGCGCGAGGGCAGCCGGATGTTCGGCCGCCCCGACTACGGCACCGCCCCGATCGGCCCCGACGCCACCATCGAGGTCGTGCAGCTCGGCCTGGTCGCGACGACAGCGCCCGACGGCAGCCCGGTCGTCATCGGGCTGAGCAACAGGGACGACTACGACGCCTACAGCCTGCTCACCGTGCTGTCGGCCGGCCGCCAGGCGGCCACTGCCGTACGCGGCGAGATCGACCGGCTCATGCGGGAGCACGATCCGTTCCGCGGCCAGGTGCTCAGCTTCGGATTCAGCGAGCACCGGGACAACGAGCTGCTCACCTTCCTGCCCCGCCCGGAGCTCGGCGCCGAGGAGGTGATCCTGCCGGAGGGGCGGCTCGAGGCCATCGAGGATCACATCGTGGGCATCGCCGAGCTGGCCGGCCGCCTCACCGCGGCCGGTCAGCACCTGCGCCGGGGGCTGCTGCTCTACGGCCCGCCCGGCACCGGCAAGACCCACACCACGCGTTACCTCATCGGCCGGCTGCGCGACCACACGGCGGTGCTGATGACGGGCCCCGCCATGCGCAAGATCGACTACGCGGTGGCGATGGCCCGTAAACTCGCGCCGTCCATCGTGGTCGTCGAGGACGTCGACCTGATCGCCGAGGACCGCAGCCAGTACGAGACCAGCCCGCTGCTGTTCTCCCTGCTGGACGCCATGGACGGGATCAGCGGCGACGTCGACGTGACGTTCGTCCTGACGACCAACCGTGTCGAGGCCCTGGAGAAGGCCCTGGTCCAGCGGCCCGGCCGGGTGGACCTCGCGGTGGAGATCCCGCCCCCCGACGCGGCCGCCCGGGAGCGTCTGATCCTTCTGTACGCCCGGAACCAGCCCATCGTGGCCGACGTCGCCAAGGTGGTCGCCGCCACCGAGGGCGTCACCGCGTCCTTCATCAAGGAACTGCTGCGCCGCGTCATCCTGGTCGCGCTGCGCTCGGACGAGCCCGCACTCACCGACGGCCACTTCGACACGGCCCTGCAGGCCATGGCGGGCGACAATCAGGCGCTCACCCGCGCCCTCCTGGGCTCCCAGGAGACCGGCACGGTCACGGGTCCCAAGGACGAGCGAGCGCCCGCACGACTGCAGCCGCCCAGCTGCTGAACCCGGTGCGGGATTCTGACGAAGCAGGACGTGACCGCGGGGCCGTCACCATGAGGCCGTGCGCTTGGTCATCTCCTGGAGCATGAACAGGCTTGATTCGCGCGCCTTGTCCTCCCATGCGAAGACGCACGCGGTCATGATCCCGTCGAAGCCGAGGCGGCCCAGGGTGCCGAAGAACTCGTCCCAGTCGACCTCGCCCTGGCCGATGTTCAGGTGCTGGTGGACCCGGGCGGTCGAGCCCGGCGGGTTGACGATGTAGCGCAGACCGGACGAGGCACGATGGTCGAAGGAGTCGGCGACGTGCACGTGCGTGAGCAGATCACCGGCGTACTTCATGATCTCGGTCAGGTTGCCGCCCTGATGGAAGGTGTGCGGCGCGCAGTAGAGGAACGACACGAGCGGCGAGTTGATCCCGCGCACCATGTCGACGGCGGTCTTGCCGTCCTCGACGAAGTCGTCCGGGTGTGGCT
Source organism: Nonomuraea polychroma (assembly GCF_004011505.1). Classification (NCBI taxonomy): domain Bacteria; kingdom Bacillati; phylum Actinomycetota; class Actinomycetes; order Streptosporangiales; family Streptosporangiaceae; genus Nonomuraea; species Nonomuraea polychroma. The sequence goes on along the minus strand of NZ_SAUN01000001.1, from coordinate 1,388,673 downwards.
CCAGGCGCAGCTCCACGCCTTCGCGCTCGAAGACGGGCAGGAGCTCCTCCATCGACCGCCAGAACATGGCCTCGCTCCGGGACGCCTGTTCGGGGCGGCCGTTGAACTCGGAGTTCATGACGGTGCAGCCGAGCTCGACCGTGATCTCGATGGCCCGCTTCCAGTAGCGCACCGCCGCCTGGCGCTCCTCCTCGGCGGGGCCGGACCAGCGGTAGAGCGGCAGCACCGAGGAGATCTTGACGTCGGCCGCGGCTAGGGCGGACCTGAAGGCCGTGACGGTGTCCCGATCGGCCCTCGGGTGCAGGAAGAAGGGCAGGAAGTCCTCGCGCGGCGACAACTCGATGTACTCGTAGCCCAGCTCCGCGACCAGCGCGGGCAGTTCGAGCAGCGGCGTGTGGCGCACCATGTACGGGTCGAGGGCGATCTTCATGGCTCGAGTTTCCTCTCAGACGTACAGGCCGGGCCGTTCGACCAGGCCGACCGGGACGGGAGCGCCCGAGTCGAGCGAGGCGACGGCGCACTCCGCGACGGCGGTGGCCGCATAGCCGTCCCACGCGCTCGGCCCGCCGACGACACCGGAGCGCAGCCCGGTGATCCACTCCTGCAGTTCGGTCAGGTACGTCGCGCCGAACCGCACCCGCCAGTCGGCCGGGACCGTCTGGGCGCGCCGGCCATGGCGGACCAGCACGTTGGCGCTGGGGTTGTCCAGCGTCACGACGCCGGTGGAGCCCACGACCTCGCAGCGCACGTCGTAGCCGTACTGGCAGTTGACGAACACCTCGACGGTGACCACGCCACCGCCGGCCAGTTCCAGCAGCACGATCTGCGGGTCGCGCACATGGGCCGCGGCCAGCGGGCTCGGCTTGGTGGGCACGACGGTCGTCCGCACGATCTCCTGCCCGAACAACCACCGGGTGACGTCGATCTCGTGAACGACCGAGTCGGTCATCGCCATCGGGCTGGTGAAGGAGTCGGGCACGACCGCGTTGCGGTGGATCATGTGAGCGAGCAGCGCCTCGCCGATCGTGCCGTCGTCGACGGCGTCCTTGACGACCTTGTAGCCGGGGTCGTAGCGGCGCATGAAGCCGACCTGGATCCATCGGCGGCCGGTGGCGACCTCCGCCTCGATGACCTTGAGACAGTCCGTCGCCGTGGTGGCCAGCGGCTTCTCGCAGAGGACGGGCTTTTGCGCGGCGATGCACGCCAGGACCTGCTCGGCGTGGAGGTCGCCCGGCGAGGCGATGACCACGGCGTCGACGCCGGGGTCGTCGATGACCTCCAGCGCGCTCCCCCGCGCCACGGCGCCGGCGCTCGCGGCGACCTGCTCCGCGCGGGCGGTGTCCACGTCGAAGACTGCGGTCACGGTGGACCCGACGACCTGGGACGACAGCCGTGTCACGTGGTCGGCCCCGATGTTGCCGGTCCCGATGACCCCGACCTTGATTGTCACGATGGCTCCTTCTTCTTTCAGGGACGCAGGCCGCAGCCGTTGAGGTACGTGCGGGTGCGGGTGGCGATGGGCAGCGGCATGTCCGCTGGGCACGGGTAGAGGTCCTGCTCGACGATCGCGAACAGGTCGGCGTCCAGCCGGCCGAGCTCGGCCAGCAACGGCTCCATGGCCGGGATGCCGGCGGGCGGCTCGATCATGGCGCCGCGCCGTACGGCCTCGGCGAAGCACAGGCCCTCCTCTCGGACCTGCCGGACGATCTCGGGATCCACCTGCTTGAGATGCACGTATCCGATCCGCTCGGGGAACGCGCGGATGATCTCGATGTTGTCCCCGCCGCAGTAGGAGATGTGGCCGGTGTCGAGGCAGAGCGAGACGACGTCGGGGTCGGTGTCCTCCAGGAACCGCAGCACACGTTCCTGGGTGTCGACGTGGCTGTCGGCGTGGGGGTGGAAGACCAGCTCGACGCCGCATTCCTCGTGGAGGACGCGGGCCAGCTCCGACATCCCGGTGGTGAGGTGCTTCCACTGCTCGGGGGTCAGGTCCACCGGCTGGGTGAGGTTCCCGTCGAGGTCGGTGTATCCCTCGGGGAGCGAGACCAGGTATTTCGCGCCGAGCGCGGTGAGCAGTCCCGCCTCCGCGCGGCACTCCTCGACGGCCTCCTTCAGCGCCTCCCGGCCGCGGTGCAGCCCGGAGAACACAGCGCCGCCGGAGAGCCGGAGCCCGCGCCGGCCGAGCTCGTCACGCAGCTGCTCCGGGTCGGTGGGCAGGTAGCCGTACGGGCCGAGCTCGATCCATTCGTAGCCGGCCGCGGCCACCTCGTCGAGGAAGCGGTTCCAGGGCACCTGGCCGGGGTCGTCGGGGAACCACACACCCCAGGAGTCGGGGGCCGTGCCCAGCCGGATGCGGGACAGGGAACCGGTGTTCGGCAACGTCATTTCCTTTCGGTGATCAGGGATTCGCGGTGGCGCCGCAGCCCGGTCTCGCCTTCGACCACGGCGGCGGTGAGCTCCTTGACGGAGGTCTGCTCGCGCGTCGTGTCGAGGATCTTGCGCCCGTGGTTCATCACGATGTGCCGGTCGCACACCTCGTACGCGTGGTGCAGGTTGTGCGTGACCAGCACGGAGCTGACGCCCTCGCCCTTGAGGCGGGTGAGGTAGGCCAGCAGGGCCTCGGTGGCCCGCACGGCCAGGGCGCTGGTGGGCTCGTCGAGAACGAGCAGGCTGCGTTTGAAGTGCACGGCGCGGGCGATCGCCACGGCCTGCTGCTGACCGCCGGACAGCGAGCTCACGAGCTGCCGGGGGCTCTTGATGCCCTCGATCGTCACGACGCTGTCGAGGATGTCCCCGGCGATGCGGTCCATCGCACGCAGCTTCAGCAGGCCGAGCCGGTTGGTGAGTTCGCGGCCCATGAAGATGTTGCGGGTGATGGTGAGCGACGGGACCAGTGCCGAGTCCTGGAAGATCGTCTCGATGCCGAGCTTCTCGGTGTCCTGGCGGGTCGGCGCGGTCAGCTTCTCTCCTCGCCAGGCGAATGCGCCCGCGTCCGCCCGGACGACCCCCGACATGATCTTGACCAGCGTGGATTTGCCCGCGCCGTTGTCGCCGAGCAGGCCGACCACCTCGCCCTTGCGGATCTGGAAGCCGACGTCGTTCAGGCAGACGTTGGGCCCGTAGCGCTTGGTGATGCCCGACAGCTCCAGGAGGACCTCGCCGCCCGGCTCGGGGCCGTTCGAGCTCATTCGGCTTTCCCTTCGATGAGGCGGTTGAAGACGGCGGCGACGACGATGATCACGCCGATGAAGAGGTTGAGGTAGAAGCCGGGGGCTCCGGAGAGCAGCAGGATGTCCTGCAGCACGAGGATGAGCGCGGCGCCGAGCACCATGCCGAGCACGCTCCCCTTGCCGCCGCGCAGCGACACGCCGCCGACCACGGCCGCGGCGATGGCCTGCAGCTCCATGCCGCGGCCGGTGCCGGGCTGGACGGACTGCGTCCGCACGGCGACGAGGATCGCGGCGAGCGCCACGCACAGCCCGAGGATGCCGAAGGCGATCAGCTTGACGCGGGTCGGGTTGATGGAGATCGCCCGGGCCGCGGACTCGTTGCCGCCCACGGCGAAGATGTGGTTGCCGAGCTTGTGGCGGTGCATGAGCACCCAGAAGAACACCGCGACCAGAGCCAGCCACACGACCTGACCGCGGAAGGGGCCGATCTGTCCGGCGAAGATGGTCTGCAGGGTCTCGCCGCGCTGCATGCGCGCGGCCGAGGTGCCGTTGTAGAACAGCGCGGCGCCGTCCCAGAACAACATCATGCCGAGCGTGACGATGAACGACGGGATCTTGAACCTGGTCACGATCACGCCGTTGAGCAGGGCGATGCCGATGCCCATGGCGAAGGTCACGACGAACGCGCCGATGACGTCCCCGCTGGAGTACCAGTGGATGAACACCAGCGCACAGAAGGTGTAGTTCATCCCCAGAGACAGGTCGAACTCGCCGGCGATCATCAGCACGCCCGCGCCGATCGCCAGGATCGCGAGGACCGGGATCGACTGGCTCAGCACGTTGAAGTTGGCCTCTGACAGGTACGGGAAGCTGTCCGGCGCCACCAGGTAGGCGACGACGCATCCGATCTGCACGAGCACGAAGATGATGCCGATCTCGAGCGCGCCGCGGCCGCGTACCAGCCGAAGCCATCCGCCGAACGGCTCAGTACGGACTCTCCGGGCGGGGATCGCCGTCGTGGGCTGATCCTCCATGGTCGGCGACGGCGCTCCGCCGCTGGTCGTGTTGCTCATGGCTGCTTGGCTCTCCATGTCCGTCGCGGTAGGCGACCGGTGGGGGCAGGCCCGGTGGCCCGTTCGGGCCCGCCCCGGTCCGGCCGGGTCAGCGGATCGTGCCTGCCAGTTGCTCGACGATCGCGACGTTGGACTTGTCCACCAGACCGCCGCCGCCGGAGTTGATCGTCGCGGGGCTGAGGTCGAAGTCGAGCTTCAGCGCCAGCTGGGCCACGGTCTGAAAGCCCTGGATGTACGGCTGCTGGTCGGCCGCGGCGAGGATGGTCCCGCTCTTGATGCCGTCGATGACCGGCTTGGACAGGTCGAAGCCGACCACCGGGACCTTGACGCCGACGTCGGTCATCGCCGCCTCGATGTTGCGGTGCGGGGTGCCGCCCAGCGGCACGATGGCCGCGATGTCCTTGTGGCCGAGCAGATACTGGCTCATCTTGTCCAGCGCGCCCGCGTCGTCGATGCCGGTCGCGACCATCTCGGTCTTCGCGCCGATGGCGTCGAGGGCCTTCTGGACCCCGGCGTTGCGCTGGATGGCGTACACCTGCTCGGGGAACTCGACCGGGGTGAACACCTTGGCGCCCTGCGGCAGCTTCGCCTCGGCGATCAGACGCCGGCCGAGCAGGAAGCCGGCCTCCTCGAAGTTCTGGCCGACGAAGCCCGAGGTGCACGCGGCGACGTCGCCTTCCTGCGTGATGTTGTACGCGAGCACCGCGATGCCGGCCTTGGAGGCGGCGCAGACGTTCTCGGTGTAGCGCTTCGGGTCGTCGATCACCACGGCGAGGGCGGCGGGCTTGTCCGCGACGGCGCTGCCGATCAGGTCGTTGTACTTGCCCGGGTCGCCCTGGCTCGTCTGCAGGTTCAGCTCGACGTTGAACAGTTCGGCCGCGTCCTTGGCGCCCTGCGAGATGGTGCCCCAGAAGGAGTCGCCGGGATCCTGGGAGAGCAGGAAGGTGATCTTGCGGTTCTGGGCCCGGCCGCCGAGCCCGGACTGCAGCCCCGCCCCCGAGGCGGCCGCGGCGGGCTCCGTGGACAGTGCGCTCGAACCGGCGCCGGCACCGTTCGAGGCATTCGAGCAGCCGGCGAGGGCGAGCGCGAGAAGGGGCACGAAAACTAGAGCGCGCAAGTTGATGACATGCCGACGACGGGGTCTGCGAATGGAGTACGGCACTTTGTTCTACCTCTCCCGGGGAGCGGCCACGGCCTTGTGGATCGGGGGGGATATCGAGAGGTCGCCGGGGCGGTGCTGTGACTCGTAGCGGCCCCTTAACGCGTCAGCCGACCGTTGTGTCGGCTGCGATTCCCCGATGTAACCGGCACATGAAGCACCTTGTCAATAGGGCGTCTTGACATTCTTTTGTCTTTACAAAGCTGACCATGAGCCGACATCCGGACTGTCACGGCATCGCACCGACCTGCGGCATCGCTCCTGACACCCGGATGCTCCGGACGCCGCAGTTCGCTAATCGGGAGCGCACGGCCTCCGGCAGCCCAGCAGGCGGAGGCGTCCTGCGACGCCACGGCCGAGCCGATCGCCGCCATCGCCTCGAGGCGAGCTCCCCTGCCCATCGAACGGTCCCGCGCGAGCGCGGCGAGCGGCAGGCATCATCGACCTGTGATGCTCCATGCGTTCGTCCGACTCTCCGAGCCGAGCACGCTCTACTAGCGCGCTCTAGTTCCTGTTACTATGAGCGGCGTCACACCGGATGTCAACAGCTTGCGACGAGCTGCGCACATCAGGAAAGGGTTGATGTTGGAGCAGGCCCCGGAATCCGAGCCGTCGAAGACGAGAGCATCGGCGCGGGCCAAGCGTCCCACGATGGCGGATGTCGCCGCGCGGGTCGGCGTGTCACGGGCGCTGGTCTCGCTCGTCTTCCGCAACGAGCCGGGAGCGAGCAAGGAGACACGCGACCGGGTCCTCCGGGCCGCCGACGAGCTCGGCTACCGTCCGGACAACGCGGCGCGGCTCCTCGCCCGCAACCGCAGCATGGTCCTCGGCGTGATGATCAATATCCGCAACGCCTTCCATGCCGACCTCGTCGAGGCCATCTACGCCGAGGCCGAACGGCTCGGCTACGAGGTCCTGCTCAGCGCCCTCGGCCCCACCCGGGACGAGCGGAAGGTCGTGGAGGCCCTGCTGGGTCACCGCTGCGAGGCGCTGATCCTGCTCGGCCCGAACGCGGGGACCGACTACCTCGCCGAGCTGGGCGCCCACACCCCCACCGTGGTCGTGGGACGCCGCGTCCCGGCAAGTGGCGTCGACACCGTCCACACCGCGGAGAACAAGGGCATGCGCCAGGCCGTGGACCATCTGGTGGGCCTCGGGCACCGCGCCATCGCGCACATCGACGGCGGTGACGGGCCCGGCTCCGCCGAGCGCCGCCGCGCGTACCGCACCGCCATGCGCGACCACGGACTCCAGGACGAGATCCGGGTCCTTCCCGGAGATCACACCGAGGAGTCCGGGGAGGCGGCAGGCGAGACCTTGCTGGGCGACGCCTCGTTGCCGACCGCCGTGCTGGCCGGCAACGACCGGTGCGCCATGGGGCTCATGCACGTGCTCAGCCGGGCGGGGGTCGTCATCCCGAAAGACATCTCGGTGGTGGGTTACGACGACAGCCACATAGCGCACCTGTCCCACATCAACCTCACCACCGTGCGGCAGGACGCCGAGCAGATGGCCACGCTCGCGGTGCGCTCGGCGGTGGAGCGCCTGGACGACCGGCGGCTCCCCTCCCGCGAGCTCATCCTCGACGCCCGCCTCGTCGTCCGCGGCACCACCGCACCGCCGCGCTCGTGACCGTCTTGCCGGGCCGGCCCGGTTCATAACCGGCGGGCTGCCCCGATCTCCGGTCGAGGCCGTGGCTCACCGGCGTTCCGGCTCACCGACGCAGGCCGGGCGGCCGCTGCTGACCGACTCGATGGCGGCCAGAGCGATGGCCAGGGCGGCCGGGCGTCCTCACCGGTGACCGCGGGGGCGTGGCGCAGACGGCCACGGGAAAGCGCGGTGACAAGCCGCAGCCAGACGGCGCTCGACGCCGCAGCGGCATTCCCCCGCCGCGGCGCGTGAGCACCGCCGTCAGTCGTTCTGCGGGAACCCGAGGTTGAGGCCGCCGTGCGACGGGTCGAGCCAGCGGGAGGTCACGACCTTGCCGCGGGTGAAGAAGTGCACGCCCTCGGTGCCGTGGGCGTGGGTGTCACCGAACAGGCTGCTCTTCCAGCCGCCGAAGGAGTAGTACGCCACCGGCACCGGAATCGGCACGTTGATGCCGACCATCCCGACCTCCACCTCGTTCTGGAAGCGGCGCGCCGCCCCGCCGTCGTTGGTGAAGATGGCGGTGCCGTTGCCGTACGGGTTGGCGTTGATGAGGTCGAGCCCCTCGTCGTACGACTGCACCCGCACGACGGACAGCACAGGGCCGAAGATCTCGTCGCGGTAGATGGACATGTCCGGCGTGACGTGGTCGAACAGGGTGGGACCGAGCCAGAAGCCGTCCTCACCGCCGTCGAAGTCCCCCTCCCGGCCGTCGACGACGAGAGCCGCCCCCTCCGCGGCTCCCGCCTCGACGTACCCTGCCACCTTGTCGCGGTGCTGGCCGGTGACCAGCGGGCCCATGTCGCAGCCGCGAGTGCCGTCGCCGGTACGCAGCTTGCTCATGCGGTCCTTGATCTTCTCGACGAGCTCGTCGGCGACGGTGTCGACCGCGAGGAGCGCCGAGATCGCCATGCACCGCTCGCCCGCCGAGCCGAAGCCGGCGTTGACCGCGGCATCGGCGGCCAGGTCGAGGTCGGCGTCGGGCAGGACGAGCATGTGGTTCTTGGCGCCGCCGAGCGCCTGGACCCGCTTGCCGTGGGCGGTGCCGGTCTCGTAGACGTACTTGGCGATCGGGGTGGAGCCGACGAAGGAGACGGCCCGTACGTCGGGGTGGGTGAGCAGCGCGTCCACGGCCTCCTTGTCGCCGTGCACGACGTTCATGATCCCGTCGGGCAGGCCGGCCTCGGTCCACAGGCGGGCCACGGCGAGCGCCGCCGAGGGATCCTTCTCGCTGGGCTTGAGTATCACCGCGTTGCCGCAGGCGATGGCGACCGGGATGAACCACAGCGGGACCATGGCCGGGAAGTTGAACGGCGAGATCACGGCCACGACGCCGAGCGGCTGCCGGATGGAGTACACGTCGACCTTGGTGGAGGCGTTCTCGGTGAACCCGCCCTTGAGCAGGTGCGGGATGCCGCAGGCGAATTCGGCGACCTCGAGCCCCCGGGTGACCTCGCCGAGCGCGTCGTCGAGGACCTTGCCGTGCTCGGCGGTGATCAGCGCGGCGATCTCGTGCTTGCGCGCGTTCAGCAGCTCGCGGAAGGCGAACAGCACCTGGGAGCGCTTGGCGAGCGAGGTGCCCGCCCAGCCGGGCCAGGCCGCCCGCGCCGTCGCGACGGCCTGGCCGACGAGCGAAGTGGAGGCGAAGTCGACGCGGCCGGTGACGGCCCCCGTCGCCGGGTTGCGCACGTCGCCGGTGCGCTCGGCAGCGCCCTCCCACGGGCGGCCGCCGATGAGGTGGGTGATGCGGGTGGTCAACGTACTCATCGTCCTTCCGGATCTGTGGCGCGGTCGCCGGGGCCGAGCTCGGGCGCCTGCACCTGCCCGTGCGGCACCGCGGCGGGTGCGGCGACCTTGCCCGGCTCCGCTCCGCGCAACTCGTGGCTGAGCTCCTCGAGCTCCTGGCCGCCGGCCATCTCCGCGGTCAGCTGCTGAAGGGTCAGCTCGTCGCGGTGCGCGTCGAGCACGACGCGGCCCAGCTTGAGAATCACGAAGTGATTGCCGACCAGGTAGGCATGGTGCGGGTTGTGCGTGATGAAGATGACGCCGAGACCGGCGTCACGGGCTTTGACGATGTACTTCAGGACGACGCCGGACTGCTTGACGCCGAGGGCGGCGGTCGGCTCGTCCAGGATGATCACCCTCGCGCCGAAATAGATGGCGCGCGCGATGGCGATGCACTGGCGCTGGCCGCCGGACAGTCCGCCCACCGGCCGGTCCAGATCGGGGATGACCACCCCCATCTTGGCCAGCTCGTCGTGGCAGATCTGCTTCATGCGCTCGATGTCGAGGACGCGCAGGAGCCCCGTGCGGATCTCGTTGCCGAGGAAGAAGTTCCGCCACACCGACATGAGGGGCGCGAGCGCGAGGTCCTGGTACACCGTGGCGATGCCGCCGGTCTGGGCCTCGCGCGGGGAGCCGAACCTGGTGGCCTCCCCGTCGACCTTCATGACGCCTTCGCTGTGGTCGTGCAGGCCGGAGATGATCTTGATGAGGGTCGACTTTCCCGCGCCGTTGTCGCCGAGCACGCAGGTGACCTCGCCCTGCCGGACCCGCAGGCTGCACCCGCGCAGCGCGTGGACGTTGCCGTAGCTCTTGCCGACGTCGTCGAGCTCGAGGATCGGAGCGCTCATCGAAGGTCCGCCTTCCTCTTGACGTACACGTTCACGATGGTCGCCAGCAGCAACATCACGCCGAGGAACGCCTTGAACCAGTCGGGGTTCCAGCCGGCGTAGTTGATGCCCAGCTGCGTCATCCCGAAGATCAACGCGCCGATCGAGGCGCCGACCACCGACCCGTAGCCGCCGGTGAGCAGGCAGCCGCCGATCACCGCGGCGATGATGAAGATGAACTCCTTGCCGACTCCCTCGCCCGACTGGACCGTGTTGAACTGGAACAGCAGGTGCATGCCGGACAGCCAGGCGCAGAAGCCCACGGCCATGAACAGGCCGATCTTCGTCGCGCGTACCGGGACGCCGATCGCCCGCGCGGCCGCGGCGTCCCCGCCGACCGCGAAGATCCAGTTGCCCACCTGCCTGCGCAGCAGGACGTGGGCCGCGACGACGGTCAGCACCACCCAGTACAGCACGGTGACCTTCAGGGTGACCGGCCCGAGCGCGATCTCGGACCCGAACACCGCCTGCGCGCTGGTGAAGCCGTCCATGTCGCTGATGTCGGCCGTGGCGACGTTGCCGGTGAGCAGCCGCGTGACGCCGAGGTTGACGCCCTGCAGGACGAAGAACGTGCCGAGCGTGACGAGGAAGCTCGGCAGCCCGGTTTTGAACAGCAGCCAGCCGTTGAACGCGCCGACGCCCAGGGCCAGGGCGAGCGCCAGGATGACGCCCACCCACACGTTGAGGCCGAAGTTCCAGGCGAGCAGCGACGCCGACAGCCCGGCGGTGGTCACCGCGACGCCCGCGGACAGGTCGAACTCGCCGCCGATCATGAGGAGCGCCACGGGGACGGCCATGATGCCGATGGCGGAGGCGCCGTAGAGGATCGTGCCGATGTTGGCGACGTTACGGAAGGGCACCGCCACCAGCATGAAGAGAGCGAAGATCACGATCGCGCCGACGAGCGACCCGATCTCGGGCCGTCTCAGCATCCGTACGGCGAGCGAACGGGTGGCGACCCGGTCGTCCAGGGCCGCCTCCGCTCTGCCCGGCTCGGTAACCGCAGCAGTCATGTCACCTCACCTCGTGCCGCTCGCGGCGAACTGCTCCACCGCGGCGACGTTGGTCTTGTCGATGAACGCCGGACCGGTCAGGGTCGCCTGACCGCCGCCGATGACGTTGCCGTTGGTCTTGTAGAGCCACAGGCTGTCGACCGCGAGGTAGCCCTGCAGGAAGGGCTGCTGGTCGACCGCCCACTCCACCTGGCCGTTCTTGATGGCGGTCACGAGCTCTTTGTTGGTGTCGAAGGTGACGACCTTGGCCGAGCTGCTGGCGTCCTTGACGGACTTGACGGCGGTCAGCGCGAACGGCGCCCCGAGGGTCAGCACGCGGTCGATGCTGGAGTCCTGCTGGAGCTTGGAGGTGATGGCGGCCTGCACGCTCGGCATGTCGGTGCCGGTGACGTAGATCTTCTCTGTGTCGGGGAAGGATGCCTTCGTGCCGTCGCACCGGGCTTCGAGTCCGACGTGGCCCTGCTCCTGGATGACGCAGAGCGCCTTCTTCGCGCCGTCCTGCTTCAGTCGCGCGCCGGCCGCCTCACCGGCGATCTTCTCGTCCTGGCCGAAGTATTCGAGGACACCCATGCTCTTCCACTGGTCGATGCCGCCGTTCAGCGCGACGACCGGGACGCCGCCCTTGAGGGCCTTCTCGACATTGGCCTTCATGGCGTCGGGCTTGGCCAGGGTGACCGCGATGCCGTCGACTTTCTTGTCGATGGCCGTCTGGACGAGGTTGGCCTGGTTGGCGCCGTCCGGATCCGCCTGGTACTCCAGTTTGATGTTGCCCTTGGCGGCCGCGGCCTCCGCGCCCTTGCGCACCAGGTCCCAGAAGGTGTCGCCGGGCGCCGCGTGCGTGATGAAAGCGACCGTCATCGTCGGTGTGCCGGCGGCGGAGGCGGGTGCGGAGGCCGCTTCGGTGGTCTGCTTGCCTCCGCTGGAACTGCACGCCGTCAACGCGAGTGCCATCATGCCACTGGTCGCCAGCACGGCGATTCTTGAGCTACGGGCCACTGTTATCTGCCTTTCGGTCTCCGCGCCCTGGATGGGGCGGATCGGGGGTGGTTTGGTGCTATTCGGGTGTCATGCGCCGCCGACGGCGCCGGCGGCCTCGTCCCCGCACCCCCCAGTGCGGGATCGTCAGTGGGGCAGGCCGCGTACGTGCGGGCGCTGCGCGGCCTTGTGCGCCGTGTACTCCTCGTAGGCACGGCGCGTGGTGTCGAGGCGGCTGACCTGGCTGACCGGTACGTCCCACCAGGACTCGCTGTCCGGGGCGTGCACCGTCGGGTCGGTCTCCACGTGGATGACGACCGGGCCGCCGTCGGCCGGCGCGGCCTTGGCGTCCTTGATCGCCTGTACGAGGCCCTCGCGGTCGCGTACCTCGATCACGGTCGCGCCGAGGCTGCGGGCGTTGGCGGCCAGATCGATCGGCAGCCGGTCTCCGTCGAGCCGGCCGGAGGCCTGGTCGCGGAAGCGGTAGCTGGTGCCGAACCGCTGGGATCCGAGCGCCTCGGACAACGAGCCGATGGAGTGGAAGCCGTGGTTCTGGACCAGCACCACGATGATCTTGACGCGTTCCTGGACGGCGGTAACCAGCTCGCCCGGCATCATCAGGTACGAGCCGTCGCCCACCATGACGAAGACGTCCCGGTCCGGGTCGGCCATCCGGACGCCGAGGCCGCCGGGGATCTCGTAGCCCATGCACGAGTAGCCGTACTCGACGTGGTAGGCCTTGCGGTTCCGGACCCGCCACAGTTTGTGCAGGTCGCCCGGCATGGACCCGGCCGCGCACACCACCACGTCCCGCGGGTCGGACAGCTCGTTGACGCAGCCGAGCACGGCGCCCTGAGTGAGCACCCCGTCGGCGAGCGCATCGGCCACCTGCGCCGGCGGATTGTAGGCCGACTCCACCCGGGCGTCCCACTCGCTCCACAACGCGGCCTGCCGCTCGCGGTAGGACGGCTCCACCTGGTATCCGTCCAGCGCCGCGGTCAGCGCGGCCAGGGCCTCGCGGGCGTCGGCCACGACCTGCAGGCCCGCGAGCTTACCGGTGTCCAGGCGGGCGACGTTGATGTTGACGAAGCGCACGTCCGGGTTCTGGAAGGCGGTGCGCGAGGCGGTGGTGAAGTCGCTGTAGCGGGTGCCGATCCCGATGACCAGGTCGGCCTCCCTCGCCAGGGCGTTGGCGGCGGTGGTGCCGGTCGAGCCGACGGCGCCCATCGCCTGCGGGTGCCCGTGCGGCAGCGAGCCCTTGCCTGCCTGGCTCTCGCCGACCGGAATGCCGGTCGCCTCGCAGAACTCGCGCAGGGCGTCCTCGGCGCCGGAGTAGTGCACTCCCCCGCCGGCCACGACGAACGGCCTCCTGGCCGCGGAGACGAGCGCGGCGGCATCGGCGATGTCGGCGGCCTCGGGCAGCGGCCTGCCCACCCGCCAGACGCGCCGCTCGAACAGCTCCACCGGCCAGTCGTACGCCTCGGCCTGCACGTCCTGCGGCAGCGCGATCGTCACCGCACCGGTCTCGGCCGGGTCGGTCAGCACCCGCATGGCGGCCAGCAGCGCCGAGGGCAGCTGCTCGGGCCGGTTGATCCGGTCGAAGAAGCGCGACAGCGGGCGGAAGGCGTCGTTGACGGTGACGTCCGCCGCGTACGGCGCCTCCAGCTCCTGCAGCACCGGCCCCGACACCCGGGTGGCGAAGGTGCCCGAGGGAAGCAGCAGCACCGGGATCCGGTTGACGGTGGCCAGCGCGGCCCCGGTGAGCATGTTGGTCGAGCCGGGACCGACGGAGGCCGTGCAGGCCCAGGTCTGCAGGCGGTCCTTGTGGCGCGCGTAGGCCACGGCCGTGTGCACCATCGCCTGTTCGTTGCGGGCCAGCACGTACGGCAGCCGGTCCGGCCCTCCGGCCAGCTCGTCCTCCAGCAGAGCCTGGCCGAGCCCGGCGACGTTGCCGTGACCGAAGATCCCGAGACAGCCGGCGAACAGCCGCTGCCGGTGGCCGTCGCGCTCGCTCCACTGGGCGGCCAGGAAACGCACGACGGCCTGGCTCACCGTCAGGCGCACGGTGCCGGATGTCGCCGAGTCCGCGACGTCATCGGATGTCGCCGAGTCCGCGACGTCATCGGATGTCGCCGAGTCCGCGACAGTGCCTGATGTACTCATCGGGGTCCTCCCATCGGCAGTCGGGGATCGACGGCTTGGCCGGTCCACGTCTGGCGCACCCAGCCGTGGGCCGGGTCGTCGCAGATCAGCCAGGCACGGGTGGCGCCGGGGCCGGCCATCACGTTGAGGTAGTAGAGGTCGTAGCCGGGCGGGGCCATGGCGGGACCGTGCCAGCCGTGCGGCACGAGGACGACGTCGCCGGTGCGGACCTCGGCGAGCACGTCGATGGGACGCTCGGCGGTGCCGTAGACGCGCTGGTAGCCGACGGGGTCCGCGCCCGCGGGGGCGCCCGGCTCGGCGCGTACCTCGAAGTAGTAGATCTCCTCGAGCTCGGTCTCCACGCCGTCGCGCTCCTCGTCGTGCTTGTGCGGCGGGTAGGAGCTCCAGTTGCCCGCGGGTGTGATCACCTCGCAGGCGATGATCGAGTCGGCGTCGAGCACCTGCGGGACCCCGAAGTTGCGTACCTCGCGCGAGGCCGTGCCGGCGCCCCGCAGTTCCACGGGCACCTCGGCCGCGGCCACGTGCCGGAACGGCGGCGGCACATCCCGCTTGCCCGCCGTCGCGCCGCACAGGGCGATCGTGCTCTCGCGGTCGCCGGCGCTGATCGTGAGGCTCGCGCCCGGCGGGACGTACGCGACGTCGGTGGGGCCGGCGAACACGCTGTCGCGCCCGGTGAGCCGGACCTTGTGGTGCTGCCCGTCGCGGTCGACGGCCGTGACGTCCGCGCCGCCCCGCAAGGGCACCACGATGATCTCGCTGTCGCCGGTGTCCAGCTCCACCCGCGCGAACGGCGCCAAGGTGGCCACGCGCAGGCTCGTGTGCGTCCACCCGGGCACGGCGTCGGTGACCGACACCGCGAAGCCGTCCTCACCGGCCGTGCCGAACGGCAGGACCCACTGTGCGTTGTCGTTCATGAGCCACCTCCGTGAACGAGCCCCGAGGCGATGTCGACCGCGGCGGCCACGTCCCCGTCCGGCGGGAACAGCAGCGCCCGCCCGACGACGAGCCCGCGCACGGCGGGCAGGTCCAGCGCCCCCTGCCAGGAGGCGTAGGTCTCGTCGGGGTGACCGGTCGGATCGCCGCCCAGCAGCAGAGTCGGCAGCGTGGTGGCGTCCATGACGCGGTCCAGGTCCTCGACCACGGGCAGCTTCAGCCAGGTGTGCCGGCTGGTGGCGCCGAGCGCGGCGGCGATGTGGATGGAGGTGATGGTCGAGTCCGGATCGAGCAGGTTGCGCACCCGGCCGTCGTGGCGGACGGACAGGAACGGCTCCACCATCGCCATGACGCCGTGGCTCGCCAGCTCGGTGACCGCCCGGCCGCTGGCCTCCAGCGTGGCGACCGTGCCCGGGTCGTCCATGCAGATGCGGGTGAGCATCTTGCCGCCCTCGAGGCCGCGGGCGGCGATCTCGTCCGCGGTGTAGGCGGTGAAGCGGTCGTCCAGCTCAAAGCTGGCGCCCTGCAGGCCGCCCCGGTTCATCGAGCCGATCGCGACCTTCTCCTCCAGCGCCCCCATCAGCAGCAGGTCGTCCAGGATGTCGGGAGTGCCGAGCACACCGTCCACGCCGGGGCGCGACAGCGCGATCGCCAGGCGTTCCAGCAGGTTGCTCCGCGAGGCCATGGCCCGGCTGTCGCTGCGGACGCCGAGCGCGCCGCGGGCCGGGTGGTCGGCGGCCACGATCAGCAGCCTGCCGTCCGCGCCCACGAGGTCGCGCCGCTTGCGGGCGGCCCATCCTTCGGCGATCCGCCACGGCTGGCGTACCCGGATCTCGGTCAGCTCGGCGATGCCCGGCCGGCTGGAGATATGGCTCATCGTCCCTTCTCCTCTTCGAGCAGGGCCAGGACTTCGGCCTCGTACGGCATGGCACTGGAGCATTCGAGGCGGCCGGCGACGATGGCGCCGGCCACGTTCGCGAAGCGCAGGACGCGGGTCAGGTCCCAGCCGCTGAGCAGGCCGTGGACCAGAGCGCCGCCGAAGGCGTCGCCGGCGCCGAGGCCGTTGACGACGTTCACGGGGAAGGGCGGCACCTCGACGCGCTCGTCCGCGGTCGCCGCGAGCACCCCCTTGGGGCCCTGCTTCACGATCGCGAGCTCCACGCCCCGCTCCAGCAGGGCGGACGCCGCCCGCTGCGGGTCGGTTTCGCCGACGGCGACCTCGCACTCCTCCCGGTTGCCGACCGCGACCGTGACGTGCTGGAGCGCCTTGCCCACCAGCGCGGCGGCCTCGCCGGGGTCGGGCCAGAACATGGGCCGGTAGTCGAGGTCGAGCACGGTGTGCGGGCGGCGGCCGCGGGCCTGCCAGGCGGCGAAGTGCGCGGCGCGCGACGGCTCCTGCGACAACCCCGTGACCGTGGCCCAGAAGACCCCCGCCTCGCGCACCGCCCCCAGCGGGACCTCATCCGGCTCGATCATGAGGTCGGGCGCGGTCGGATACCGGTAGAAGTACAGCGGGAAGTGGTCCGGGGGGAAGATCTCGCAGAACGTCACCGGTGTCGGCGGGCCGTCGACCTCACCGGCGAAGGAGTCGTCGACGCCGAAGTCGCGCAGTGCCCGGCGGACGTAGCGGCCGAACGGGTCGCGGCCGGTGCGCGTGATGATCGTGGCGCGGCGGCCGTACCGGGCCGCGGCCACCGCGACGTTGGTCGCGCTGCCGCCCAGGAACTTGGCGAACCGCTCCACGTCCTCCAGGCCGACGCCGTGGTCGAGCGGGTAGATGTCCACCCCGCACCGGCCCATGGCCACCAGGTCGTACGCCGTCATCACGCGCCCGCCGCGCTCGCCACGGCGAGCAGGTGCTCGATGCTCGCCCGGACGTCCGCGGCCGGGTCCGCGCCCGCGCCGCCGTCGGCCAGGATGGTGTCCTGCTCCAGGACGTACCAGCCGGTGTAGCCGTGGCCCTCGAGGGCGGAGACGATGGCCGCGATGTCGACGTCGCCCTTGCCGAGCGGGACGTACATGCCGCCGGCCACGGCGGCGGTGTAGGTCTCCTGGCCGGCCTGCACGAGGCGCGCCCAGTCGAGCCGGACGTCCTTGAGATGCACATGGGCGATCCGACCGGGGTGTTCGCGGGCGATCGCGACAGGGTCGCCGCCGCCGATCAGCAGGTGCCCGGTGTCCAGGCACAGGCCCACCCGGCTGCCGTCGAGCACGCGTGCCGTCTCCTCGCCGCTCTCCACCATCGTGCCGACGTGCGGGTGGAGGGTGGCCACCAGGCCGCGGGCGGCCGCGGCGCCGCTGATGCGGTCGAGGTTGCCCAGCAGGGTCGCCCAGCCGTGCTCGTCGAGGGCCGGGCGGTCGTCGTAGCCGTCCTGCCCGGTGGCGGCGGCCAGGACGACCGTCGACGCCCCGGCGGCCACCAGGCCCTCCATCGCGCGCTCGACCTCGGGAAGGGGGTCGTGCTCCGGGTCGTGCAGGACGACCGGGACGAACTGCCCGACCGCCTTCAGGTCGTACCCGGCCAGCGTCGCGGCCTTGGCCTGCGGGTCGTCGGGCAGGAAGCCGTCGGGACCGAACTCGGTGGCGGCCAGGCCGAGCGCGCGCATCTGGCGCAGCACGGTGGCCGGGTCCAGCTGGTGGCCCCAGCCCGGGACCTCGCAGACCCCCCACGAGATGGGTGCGCCGGCGATGCGGCCGGCCACTGGTGTGATCCTCATGGCTTGTCGATCCCCTCGATCTCGGACAGGGCGACGGGCCTGCGCTCGGCTCTGGACAGCTCGCACGCCTCGGCGATGCGGAAGGCCTCGAGCGCGTCGCGCACGGTGCAGGGCGATGCCAGCTCGCCGCGGGCGACGCGGGCGAAGGCGGTGAGCTCGGCCTGGTACGCCGGCAGGAACCGCTCCATGAACGACCACTTCTGCGGTCCGCGCGGGAAGTCGACGCCCTCCTCCGCCGAGCGCATCGCCAGCGAGTGGTCCAGGCCGACGGCGATCGTGCCCTTCTCGCCGTGGACCTCCATGCGCACGTCGTGGCCGCCGCCGTTGTAGCGGGTCGAGGAGATCAGCACGATCGTGCCGTCGTCCAGGGTCAGCAGGGCGCCACCGGTGTCGACGTCGCCGGCCTCGGCGAAGAAGGACGCCCCCTTGTTGCCGCCGGTGGCGTAGACGGTGGCCACCTCCCGGCCGCTGACGAAGCGCAGGATGTCGAAGTCGTGCACGTTGCAGTCGCGGAAGATGCCGCCGGAGGTCGGGATGTAGGAGGCGTGCGGCGGGGCCTGGTCGTGGGTGCCGGCCCGGATGGTGTGCACGAACCCGAGCTCGCCCGAGGCCACCGCGGCCTGCGCGCGCCGGTAGCCGGCGTCGAACCGGCGCTGGAAGCCGACGTGCACCGGCACGCCGGTGGCGGCGACGAGCTCGGTCAGCTCGGTGGTCTCCTTCAGGGTGGCGGCCACAGGCTTCTCGCAGAAGACCGGCACCCCGGCGGCGATGGCCTGGCGCAGCAGCGGCGCGTGGCCCGGCGTGGCGGTGGCGATCACGAAGCCGTCGACGCCCGCGGCCAGCAGCGCCTCGGCGTCCGGCGCCACCTTGAGGCCGAGCTCGGCTGCGACGCGCTCGGCGGCCCCGGTGTCGGCATCCGTCACGACCAGCTCGTCCACATCGTCGAGAGCGGCCAGAGTCTTGGCGTGGAAGGCGCCTATCCTTCCGACGCCCGCGAGCCCGATACGCATGCGCGTCCTCGTCCATTCACGTCGTTGGGTCGTCACTTGCCGTAGCCCGGTCCTGGTCAGGACTTCGGCGATGTGGTGAAGCCTGCCTTGTTAACAATGCCCGAGTCAAGACTTTGTCCTGACATCATTGCGTAACGTCATATACATGAGCGGAGGTACACTCTCCTCGTGGCAGTTCACGTGGGCGTGACGCTCGATCGCTCTTCTCCCGTGCCCCTCTACCATCAGCTCGCCGAGCAGCTGCGCACGGCGATCGCCAGCGGGCGGCTCCAGCCCGGCGACCAGCTGGAGAACGAGCTCGCCCTGGCCGAACGGCTCAACCTGGCGCGCCCCACCGTACGCCAGGCCATTCAGGAACTGGTCGACCGCGGGCTCGTGCTGCGGCGGCGCGGGATCGGCACCACGGTGGCGAACCCCAAGGTGCACCGGCGCGCGGAGCTCACCAGCCTCTACGACGACCTCACCCGTGCCGGCGGGCGGCCCGCGACCACCGTCCTGCGGCACGAGCTCGTCCGCGACGAACGGGTGGCCGCCGCACTCGACCTGCCCGCCGACACCGACCTGCTCTCCATCGTGCGGCTGCGGCTCTCCGGCGACCGGCCACTCGCCATCATGCGCAACTGGCTGCCCCCGCCCCACCACGGCATCAGCCGGGAAGACCTGCAGGAATCAGGCCTGTACGCACTGCTGCGCGAACGCGGGGTGCGCCCCGTCGTCGCCGCCCAGTCGATCGGAGCCCGCCCTCCGACCACTCCGGAGCGGCGCCACCTCCTGCTGAAGCCCTCCGAGCCCGTCCTCACGATGACCCGCACCGCCTTCGACTCCGGAGGCAAAGCGGTGGAGCACGGAGATCACTGCTACCGCGCCCAGGACTACAGCATCGAGGTCCTGGTCGACCAGCGCTGACGCCCCTCGGACGCCACGCGCATCATGTCTCCCCACCCGTGAAAGCGCGCAGTCTCAGCCTGGCCGCCACATTGTCGGCGAACCAGGCGTAGAAGTGCTCGTTCCGGTGGAGATCCGCGCGAACCGCCTGGCACCACTCCTCCCGGTCGAGCACCGCGAGATAGCTCCGCACAAGGTGGTCTCGGTGCTCGGGGGCGCATCCGATCTGTTCCGGCGCCTTGCTCGCCAAGTGGTCGGCGATCGCCGCGGCGTTGACGTACCTGCCGGTGGCCGGGGCCTGACGGGCAAGGTGACCGACGTGCGCCTCCAGGACAACGCGAGCAGGCGGGTAGCGCTCCAAGGTCATGCCCATGCCGGAGCACTGAGCCATGATGTTCAGCATGCGGCTGGTGTTGTCGATCAGGTCGTCGTCGACGTCCAGCCCGGTGATCGCCTCGTGGAGGTGGGCCGCCGTGGCGACCTTGCCCGCGAAGTAGCCGTTGAGGAAGTCGCCGTCGCAGGAGTGGCGCAGCAGCCACGCCCGTGCCGCGTCGCTCACGCCCCACTGGCACAACTCCTCGACAACATAGACGCGGCCCCAGCCGGCCACCCTCTGAGCCAGCCACAGCAGCGCCTCGCCGCCGAGCTTTCGCCGCAACGCCTTGGCGGCCAGCGGGCCGAAGTGGCCGGACAGCAGCCCAATCGTCTGGATCAGCTCGATGTCCTCTTCGGCCCAATCGGTGGCCAGCAGCGCCAGCCCGACGGTGACCGCACATCGATCGGTGCCATGCCGTACCAGCCATCGGCCGGTCCGCCGGACCCGTCGCAGGTCCGCCCGTAAGGCCGCCGCGGCAATGTGCTCGTTGTGATGGATAGGGATATACAGGCCATGAAAGGCGTCGGCGAGTTCGGCGGGTGCGGCATCTGCCCTGGCGAAGTGCGCATCCAAGACGACGGCGACGTCCATCCCTTCCAACCGCCGATCCTCCGGCGGCTCCGCACTGGACCGATGCAGGTCTTCGTCGGGGTACGGCTCGCCATCGCGGGCAAGAGGAGCGTCAGGGCTTTGGCGGTGCAGGCGCAGCGCGTGGTCGAAGAGACTGATCTGGGATCCGAGCAGCCTGGGCTCGGTCGTCTCGCTCACCGGCGGACAGTGGACTCGATTCTCTTGATCATGCCTGGGAGAATACCAAGCCGCACCGTTCTTGGCGTGCGGCGGGGACGCCACGTTCGGGCCCGCGCCTCCGGGCCGGGGCTTCCAGGTCTCGGTACGGCTCCCGCGCGGGAGTGCGGAGGTGACCGGGTGACGATCACGGTGGTGGTGGCCGACGATCAGGAGCTGGTCCGCAGCGGATTCGCGCTGATCCTGGACACGCAGGCGGACATCTCCGTGGTGGCGGAGGCGGGCGACGGGCACGCGGCGATCGAGGCCGTGCGCGCGTACCGCCCCGAGGTGCTTCTCCTCGACATCCGTATGCCGTACATGAACGGCATCGACGCCGCCCAGGTGGTGTGCGCGGAGACGGATACGCGTGTCCTGATGCTGACCACCTTCGACCAGGACGACTACATCTACGGCGCGCTCCGCGCCGGGGCGAGCGGCTTCTTGCTCAAGGACGTGCGCAGAGACGACCTGGTGCACGCCGTCCGGGTGGTGGCCGCCGGCGAGGCGCTGCTCGCACCGGCCGTGACCCGCCGGTTGATCGACGACATGGTGTCCAAGCGGCCCAGGAAACCGCACGTCGGGCTCGACCTTCTCACCGCCAGGGAGCGGGAGACGCTCATGCTGCTCGGCCGCGGGCTGTCCAACGCGGAGATCGCCGCGGCGTTCGTGGTCAGCGAGCACACGGTGAAGACCCACGTCAGCAACGTGTTCGCGAAGCTGGCGGTCAGGGACCGGGTGCAGGCGGTCATAGCGGCGTACGAGTCAGGCCTGATCCGGCCGGGGGGCTGAAGCCCCGGCTCCCGGCCGGGCTATCGGCTGGAGCCGGGGCGACAGCGGAGAATCTCAGGAGACTCTCAGGTAGAACGCGGTGTCGGTCGCGTATCCGTAGGAGGCGTGGCTGCGGACGGCGATGGTGTTGTGCCAGTCACCGCCGCACGCGCGGGACCCGCGCTGCACGGACAGCGAGCGCGGGGACCAGTATCGGCCCACGGCCCGGGCGTAGAGCTCCTCCGCACCGTCCAGGTCGACCTCGGGCTCCACGACGACGCAGTAGGTTCCCCGGTACGCTCGCCAGACGTCGACGATGTTCCTGCTCCTGATGATCGACCCGTCCGCCGACACCACGGCCGAGGCTTGGCCGTAGCCGTAGCCATGGTCGTGGCCGTGGCCGTGGCGGTGCGGACTGTCCGCGAGGGCGGGCGCCGGCGCCAGGATGGCGGCCGCCGCGAGCGTGAGTGCGCAGACGCGCTTGATGCTTTTCATCTCGGTGTTCCTTTCTGGTCAGGCGATGACGAGGTCGAAGCTGCCGTCGGCGAGCCGTCCGGTGCTGGGGTGGTAGACGTTGACGGTGACGGTGTTGTCCTGGCCGCAGGTCGACCACGGGCTCCCGTAGACCGGCGGCGTGTGCCTGTGTCCCGGCGGCGTGTGCCTGTGACCCGGCGGCGTGTGCCTGTGACCCGGCGGAATGTGCCTGGTGCCCTGCGACGGGCTCCTGTAGATCGGCGACGGGTTCCTCTGGACCGGCGACGGGTTCCCGTAGCCAGGCGACGGATGCCTGTAGACCGGCGACGTGCTCCCGTAGACGACGTGGGCGAGCCGCAGCGCCTCGCGGGAATTGACCTGCATCAGCGAGTCGGTGACATCCACCCTGGGGGCGACCTGGACGCAATAACGTCCGAGGCCGGCCCGCCATGATCTGATGACGTTCTTGCCGTAGGTGAGCGTGCCGTCGGCGCTGACGATCGCCGCGGCTCGCGCGTACGGGGCCCTCTGATCAGCCTGCGCGGCCGGGCCGGCGGCCATGACGAGACCGGTAGCGGCGAGCGTGAGGCCGGCCGCGAGCATGCCACGAAGCATGGAAGTTCCTCTCGATCACTTAGCGGATAAGCGACACGACAGAAAGTAAGCTCGTGGAGGCCTTCAGGACACGAGCCACCCCGCATCGAAGATCCAAAGATTCTTGGGCGGTCGCATCCGAACCAGTGGCTCAGATCAAGCGTCCTAACCGGTCCCCTCTCCGGCCGCTGGGCCCGCCGTTCCAGGGCCGCGGCCGTTTGAGCGCGCTTTACCTCAGGCGACGGAGCGGTGATCCGGCATGCGAGGCGACGCGTCCGGCCGAGCGTGTCAGCCTGGGCCGAAATGCATGCATCTCGGTATATAGGCCGAAAAATGTTGACCTTTGCACCTTCCTGTTGGTTAATCGAGAAGGGTGTGTCGCTTTCAACGGGGGAAGCGGCAGTTCATGGCCATGGGGGAAACATGACCAAGCGTCTTGTCGGCATGCTCTTAGCGGCTTCCGTCGCGACGGGGGTTCTCGCGGCGACGCCGACGGCGGCCTCGGCGTCCGCGACCAGCACGTCGGCTGGTCCGCATCTGATCGACTACAAGATTTACTTCGGTAAGTGCGAGGACACCTGCCGCATCAAGGTGCGGATCAAGAACGTGTCCCGCAAGAGGCTCTACGACGTCAGCCTGAACGCTCGCCTCTGGGTCAACGGCACGAAGGTCGGGGCCTGCTACGACTACGTCGGCGGCATCCGGCCCAAGGGAGTCCGCTGGGCCGGGTGCACCGTACGCTCGGCGAAACTCGCCCGCCTGTGGACCCGCTATCTCGACGGCGAGATCGACTTCGACACCGAGACCAAGACCAAGGTCCATTACGAGTACTACTCCTGACCAGCGGGCCAGGGGCCGATCGCTCCTCCTCGGCCCCTGGCCGCCGGGAAACACATCCGATCTATGGCGGACAACACCACGCCAATTACCCGCCCTAGCCTGTTGACAGGCCTGACATTTCGTGGGATCACCATCAAAAGATCCCACCTTTGAGGTGGGATGCTCGACCCCCGAGGAGCACCATGCGTCAGGACCTTTCCAAGCTGAGCCGCCGAGCGCTCGTCGGCGGCGCGGCGGCGGCCATCGCCGCGCCCGCGCTCGCGACCGGAACGGCGACCCGAGCCGAGGCCGCCCGCGCGTCGGGCCGGCCGGCGGATGCGTCTCTGCTTGAGGAGTGGGCGCAGGCGCCCGGATCCCACCCGGTGATACCCGACATCTCTCGCGCGGGTTACCGCCTCGGGTCCCGCCTGCCGCGGCCGAACGTGGTCACCCGGGTGACCGACCACGGCGCCCGTGCGGACGGGAGCACGGACTGCGCCCCGGCGTTCAACGCGGCGCTGCGCGCGGCCGGGGAACGGGGCGGCGGCGTGGTGCTGGTGCCGCGCGGCACCTACCTGCTGTCGTCGCCGGTCTTCATGCACTGGTCCAACGTCGTGCTCCGCGGCGCCGGGCGCGAGACAACGGTGCTGCACTTCAGCCGGACACTGGACGACGGCTACCGACCGGCCCGGCAGTCCAACGGGAACAGCCGCTGGTCGTGGACCGGCGGGCAGGTCTGGTTCATCGCGGCCGAGCGGCGGGCCCGGTCGGAGGCCGAGGACTTCGCCGGCACCGAGGGCTGGCTGCTGGGCGACACCCTCGCGGAGGTCGGCGCCGCCTCCCGAGGCCAGCGCACGCTTCTGGTGTCCAGCACCAGCGGGCTGCGCCCGGGTGACATGGTGATGCTCGAGTGCGACAACCCGCCGGACGCGAGCCTGCTGACGCACCTGGCCGGGGAGATCCCCGGCGCCCGATCGTACGACTGGCCGCGCCGCGCGCCGCAGCTCGTCACCGGCTCCGGCGGCCAGTACGTGCAGTACGCCTCCCTTCAGTGGCCCGTCCGCATCGAGGCGATCCTCGGCGACCGGCTGGTCGTCCTGGCCCAACCGCTCAAGTACGACCTGCGCCCCGGCTGGCCGGCCCGCCTGCGCGCGCTCGGCCCGACCGTCCACGACAGCGGCGTCGAGCAGCTGACCATCCGCAACGAGCCGGTCGCGATGACCGCGCACAACAAACATCCCGGCTCGAACGGGGTGTGCTTCCAGGCCGTGCACGACTGCTGGGCGAGCGACGTACGCGTGGAGAACTGCGACCTCGGCTTCGGCTTCACCTACGCCAAGTCGACCACCCTGTCCAGAGTCGTCGTGGGCGGCCGGGCCGCGCATCACAGCTTCGCCTGCCGGATGCAGTCGCACGACAACCTCGTCGACGACTTCGAGATCGAGGCGTTCACCGTGCCGGTGCCGTCCGGCGCCGTCCACCACGGACTCAATCTGGAGGGCCTGTCGTCCGGCAACGTCTGGCGGCGCGGCCGGATGGCCGAGGGCACCTTCGACACCCACCGGGCGCTGCCGTTCGAGAACGCCCGGACCGACATCACCATGGTGAACAACGGCCGTGTCGGCGGCTCGGGCGCGTCCGGCCCGCTGTTCGGCGCCCGGATCGCGCACTGGAACGTCCGCGTCACCAGCGGCAGCGCGTACGCCGTGACGATCGCCGACGTCGCACCCCGCAGCGTGACGGTGGGCGTCCAGGGCACCAACGGCACCGACAGCGAGCTTCCCCCGGACTTCACCGGCGACCTGGAGAACCTCATCGTCCAGCAGGGCTCACGCCCCCACGTCACCGACTTGTACGCCGCCCAACGCGACCGCACTGATTAAGGAGTCCAATGCCCCAGGAAGGCCCGGACCGTGTACGCGCGGGCCTCGTCGTCGGTGAGCTGCGGCCGGTCGGCGTTGACGGCCGCGCCGGGCCCGGTGTTGCGGTATTCGGCGAAGCGGCCCTCGCCCTCCCACGGGTCGTCCTTGACGTGCGCACCGAGCCAGGAGTCGCGGACCACGACGTGAGCGCCGGCGCCGGAGCGTCCCAGGGAGACGGACTTGGCCGCATCGCCTTCCAGCCGGCTGCCGGCGATGAGGAAGGAGCCGCCCGCCGTCACGGTGCCGGCGCCGAGCGACTTGATCACGCACCGGTCCAGGACGGCGGTGCCCTGGCCGCGGACGATGTCCACGTCGCCTTCCACGTGGCAGTCTCGCAGGTAGGCGCGGCCGTCCGCCTGGTAGACGCCCTCGTTGCCGAGGAACCGGGTGCCCTTGAAGGTGACCCGGTCACCGGCGGCCTGCACGGCCGGTGCCGGGCCGGCGGCGAGGGACTCGTCGTAGGCGTTCTGCAGGGTGACGTCCTTGACGGTGATGCCGCTGCCGAGCACGCCGAAGGTGGCGCTGTCCGTGGTCCCCCACGTGCCGCCGTAGAACTTCGCGCCGTTCGCGGGCAGCTCGTAGGTGATGACCACGTCCTGCGGGTTTCCGGTCGCGCCCTTGATCGTGAGGTCCCTGCTGCCCGCCCACACCCGGACCATCTCCCGGTAGACGCCCGCCTTGACGGTGATCACCGCGCCGCGGGGGGCCGCGCCGACGGCGGCCTGGACGCTGGCGAAGTCGCCGGTGCCGTCGAGCGCGACGGTGATCTCGCGTGGCTCGGGACGCTGCCCGCCGAGCGGTCCGGCGCCGTGAGTGACGATGGCGGGCACCCGGTCTGTGGGGTCGAGCCTGTAGGCGTAGTAGGCGGACGGGTCGAAGGCAGCGCCCACGTTGTCGGTGCGGCCCCGGGTGCCGTCGAAGACGTTGCCGCGCTGGACCACCTGGGAGGCGGGGTCCTTGGCCACGATCGGGTCGGGCACCGACTTGTAGTAGCTGTTCTCGACGACCAGGCGGCCGCCGCCGCGGATCATCGTGCCGTACATCGCGGTGTCCTGGACGTAGTTGTTGTACCAGTGCGCGGCCTGGGTGTTGTCGATGCTGGCGTTGCGCTGGTGGGTGCCGCGGATCCAGTTGTGGTGGAGGGTCACCTTGGTCACCACGTTGGGGGTCCAGCCGACGCCGACGGCCTTGTTGTGGTCGCTGAAGACGTTCCAGGAGACGGTGACGTAGTCGCTGTCCTTGCGGATGTCGAGCAGGCCGTCGCCGGTGCGGGTGAAGTGGTTGTGGTCGATCCACACGTGGTGGGCGCCGTCCATCTGCACGCCGTCGTAGTCCTTGGTCTTGCCGTCCCAGTCGCCGGGCACGTAGGAGTCGCGGATGGTGAGGTTGCGGATGATGACGTTGTGCACGCCGTTCAGGAAGAACCCGCCCTGGACGATCTCGGCGCCGACGCCGTCGCCGACGATGCTCTTGTCGGAGGCGACCGCGATCTCCTTGCCGTAGGGCTCCATGCGGATCGAGCCCCTGACCTTGATCACGTACGGCTCCGCTGCCGTGGCGTACCGCTCCAGGTCGGCCTGGTTGTCCACGGTCACGGTCGGGCCGGCCGCCCCACCGGTGGTGCCGTCCACGCCGAGCGCGTTCAGCCCGGCGAACCCGTCGGCGCGTCCGGACCACGGCGTGTCCGCCGTGGCCGGGGACGGGACGGCCGCCGCCAGCACCACCGCGAGCAGGACGAGCAGGGTGGGGCGTTTCATCAGGAGCCTCCGGCGGGGCGGTGCGATCAGTCGGAGGAAACGTTGCGTCAGCCCGAACGCAACGTCAACGGCAGGAAAACGCCCGCTCACCCTGCTAGCAGGCAGGATTCCCGCAATTTCGAAATTTTCGCGGCTGAGCAGCCGGAAGGCCGGCTGCGCTCGCCGGACGGCCCGGCACGGGCCTCCACGTGAAAGTTTCATCCGCGACCATGGGTTTTCCGGCCCGATCGCGGTTGTTCAGTTGACAGATCTCTTGGACGTGCTTCTTCCTCGGTGGCTACGAGGAAGGAGCACACGACATGTTCGTGCGCAAGCACGCAGGCCTCGCCCTGCTCACGGCGATCGCCTGGTGGTCGGCCCCACCGGCGGCGCAGGCGGACGTGCCCGTGCCGGGCGGCGTCTATCAGCTCAAGGTGACCAAGAGCGGCATGTGCCTGGACGTGGTGGGCGGATCCGTGGACAACGGCGCGTTGTTGCAGCAGTGGGGGTGCTCGGGTGCCACCTGGCAGCAGTTCACCCTCCGCTCGGCAGGCTCGGGCATCTACAACCTGGTCAACGTCAACAGCGGACGCTGCGTGGACGTCCCCAGCGGTTCCACTACTTCGGGGGTACGCCTGCAGCAGTGGGGATGCGGTGACGGCACCAAGCCCAACCAGCAGTGGCGGCTGACCCCGTCCGGCACCGGCACGTACCAGATCATCAGCGTCGCCAGCGGCCTGTGCATGAGCGACCAGGGCGCCTCCACGTCCTCGGGAGCGGCGATCATCCAGGAGACCTGCACCGCCAACACCAACAAACAATGGTTGTTCACCCCGGCCGGCGGACACGCCTGGTCCGACAATGCCGACGGCTTCGCCGCCACCAGCGGCAACGGCCTGACGACCACCACGGGCGGCGCGGGCGGCGCCACGGTCACCGTCACCACCTACGCCGACCTGGTCCGGTACGCCACCGCCAGCGCCCCCTACATCATCAAGGTCGGCGGCCCGATCACCGTCACGCCGTACGGCACCGAGATCAAGGTCGCCTCCAACAAGACCATCGTCGGCGTCGGCACCAGCGGCCACATCGTCAACGGCGGCTTCTTCCTCGGCGCCGGCGTGAGCAACGTCATCATCAGGAACCTGACCATCCGCGACACCCGGATGGCCGACGACGACCCCGGCGACGACCTCTACGACTACGACGGCATCCAGATGGACACCGCCCACCACATCTGGATCGACCACAACTACATCACCCGCATGAACGACGGCCTGATCGACAGCCGCAAGGACAACAGCTACCTGACCGTGTCCTGGAACGTCCTGGCCGACAACAACAAAACCTTCGGCATCGGCTGGACCGAGAACGTGACGGCGCGGATGACGATCCACCACAACTGGTTCCGCGGCACCAACTCGCGCAACCCCAGCACCGACAACGTGGCCTACGCGCACCTCTACAACAACTACCTGCAGAACGTCACCGGCTACGGCAACTACGCGCGCGGCGCCACCAAGATGGTGATCGAGAACAGCTACTACGACACGGTCAAGGACCCGTACTACAAGGACGACGCCGCCCAGTTGCGTCAGTCCGGCAGCATCGTGGTCAACTCGTCCGGGCAGCAGGAGACCGGCGGCTCGGCCTTCACCCCGAGCTCGTTCTACTCCTACACCCTCAACCCCGCCGCCAACGTGCCGTCCCTGCTCAGGACGTACGCGGGACCCCAGGCCACCATCGGCACCTGACGCTCAACGGCGGGACAGGCGGGCGTTCAGCCCAGTGACCGCGAGGGACAGGCGGGCGATCAGCCCAGTGACCGCAAGGGCAGGCGGGCGATCAGCCCGGTGACCGCCAGCCCGGCGGCGCACATGCCGGCCAGGGCCCACAGGCCCGCGTCGAAGGAGCCGGTCGCGTCCTTGAAGGCGCCGAGCCCGTAGGCGAAGGCCACTCCCCCGAGGTTGGCGCAGAAGTTGCTGAACCCCGTCACGAGGCCCGCGTTCGCCGTGCCGACATGCTGCAACGGCACGGCGAACAACGGCCCGAAGTAGAGCTGGAGGAAGACGGAGTTCACGGCGATCACCGCGATCAACAGCGGCAGGGCGTCCACGAACGGAATGAGGAAGATCGTGACGGCCAGCATGGCCAGGGACACCCCGACGACGGCCAGCGGACGTCCGAGACGGTCGGACACCCAGCCGCCGAGGAAGTTCGCCGGTGCCGTGACCGCCGCGCCGATGGCGACGACGGCACCGGCCACACCGAGCGAGAAACCCTTGTCCTCGACGATGAGGCTCGGCAGCCAGAACCCGATCCCGGTGACCACCGCGAGCCGGACGAACTGGATGAAGCCGGCCAGCCACACGACCCGGTGCGACAGGATCTCGCGAGCGTCCGCCCAGGTCGGCGGCTTCGCGTCGGCCTTGTGCGGGGCCGAGTCACCGAGCCGAGCGAAAGCCAGCAGCACCAGCAGGCCGCTGCCGCCGAAGAGGATCATCAGCGAGCGCCACCCGAGCGGGCCGACCAGCACCGGGCCGAGCGCGTTGAGCAGGATGTTGGAGGAGAAACCGCCGGCGACGTAGAGCCCCATGGCCGTGGCCCGGCGGTCCTCGGCGAACTGGCGGCTGATCAGCAGCAGGCCCGGCGCGAACACCAGCGCACGGAAGACCCCCGAGACCGCCTGATTGACCACGAGCCAGCCGAAGGAGTCCAATGACGCGAACGTGAGCGTCAGCAGGTTGGTGCCGACCAGCCCCACCACGAACAGCCGCTTGGTGTCGAACCGGTCGGAGAGGTATCCGGACGGGATCTGCATGAGCGCGTACGTGAACGTGCCCGCCGCAGCCAGCAGCCCGGCCTGCGACGGGCTGATCCCCAGGTCCTGCCTGATGAGCGGGAGGAACAACGCGATGCCGCCGAAGCAGAGGGCCTGCATGCTCTGACACACGACGATCAACGTGCGGTTGAGCACGGGCCTGCGCCGACGAGCCGCGGGGCTCACGACCTCCGTCACCGCGCGCCCCGAACTCACGATCGCCATGGTATCGGTCAGGTGTCCGGTACGTTATCGAGGTCCATGTCGGTCCTGGTCACCCACGCGGGCTCGGCCACCAGGAGGCTGAGCTGCGCGTCGGCCAGGTCCACGTCGACGACGTACCGGAACCCGGCGGCCTCCGCGGCGGCGATCCCGGCCAGATCGCCCTCCGGGACGGCGTACACCACTCGGCGGCATCGCGGGTCCGCCACGCTCACGGCCTCGACCAGCGCCCGGAGGAGTCCGGTCGTGGCCTCGTTCACTCTCAGCTCAAGGTCGTGGGCGGCCACGGGGTAGGCGTCGCGGAGCCGCCCGGTGGCGCAGCGCTCAAGCCGGACATCGGCATCATGGAGGGCCGGGGCGAGGTCGGGCACGGGCGGCACCGGCATCATGTCAGCCGCCCTCCTCGACCATGCGCCGGATGACGAGCTTCTCCAGCTTGCCGGAGGCGTTGCGCGGAACGTCGGGCACCACCTTGAGCGTCCTGGGCAGCTTGTACCTGGCCAGGTGCGCGGAGGCGTAGTCCCGGACGTCCTCCAGCGTGAGGGTCACGCCCTCGGCCGGGGACACGACCGCGACGACGGTCTCGCCCCACTGCTCGTCGGGGGCGCCGACGACCGCGACGTCCACGACGCCCGGCATGGTGGACAACACCCGCTCGACCTCGGCCGGGTAGACGTTCTCCCCGCCGCTGATGATCATGTCCTTGAGCCGGTCGACGATGTACACGCAGCCGTCCTCGTCGAGGTAGCCGATGTCGCCGGAGTGGAACCAGCCCTCGTCGTCGAGCGCGGCGGCGGTCGCCTCGGGGTTCTCCCAGTAGCCGGGGGTGACGTTGGGCCCGCGGACCACGAGCTCGCCTGCCTCGCCCGGCTTCAGCGGCTGGTTGGTGTTGGCGTCGACGACGCGCACCTCGGTGTACGGCATCGGGATGCCGGCGGAGCCGACCTTCGTCAGGGTGCGCTCGGCCGGCAGGTGGGTGGCGAACGGCGCGGTCTCGGTCAGCCCCCACGCCTGCTGCAGCAGCACGCCATGGGCGGCGTACAGCTCGATGAGCGCGGGCGGCACGGGCGCGCCGGCGACCACGACGGCGCGTAGCGAGGTGAAGTCCATGTCGAAGACGCCGGGGACCCGGCTGAGCGCGGCGAACATGGCGGCGACGCCGAACATCGAGTTGACCCGGTACGTGGCCAGGTCGTCGAGGAACCCGACCGGGTCGAACGCCCGGCGGACCAGCACGGTGCCGCCGCGTACGAGTGCCCGCAGCGCGAAGCTGTTGAGCGCCCCGATGTGGAACAGCGGCGCGCCCGCGTACGTGACGTCGCCGCGCCGGGTGTCGAGGACGGAGTCCACGTTGACGGCGTTCCACCAGGCGTTGCCGTGGGTGAGGATGACCCCCTTGGGCAGCCCGGTGGTGCCGGAGGTGAACATCAGGATCGCCGGGTCGTCGAAGGACTTGGCGACCACTGACGGCGTCGGCGTGGCCGCGGCGATCGGGCCGGACCAGGGCTCCCATCCGGGGACGCCGAAGGTGGCGGGCACCGCCGAGTCGTCGTCCACCAGGAGGAACCGGGTCAGCGCGGTGCCGCCTCGGACGTTCTCCACGCGTGCGCGGTGCCCCTCCTCGCAGACGATCGTGCGGGCGCCGCTCTTGTCGAGCACCCGCTCCAGTTCGGGCGCGGCGAGCCGGAAGTTGACCGGGACGAACATGGCGCCGATCCGGAACGCGGCCAGCATGGTGACGAGAAAGGAGGCGCTGTTGAGTCCGAGGTAGGCGACACGGTCTCCGTCCGCGACCCCGCCGTCGGACAGGACGGTCGCCAGCCGGGCCGCCTTGTCGTCGAGCTGGGCGTAGGTGAGGTCGCCGTCCGGGTAGCGGATGGCGACGACGTCGGCCTGGTAACGGGCGTTCCGCGCGACCGCCGAGGCGGGATTGACGTCGACCGGGGAGTGGGGGTGGGTCACGATCGGCTCCTCAGAGGTGGTCGCCGCCGGCGGCGCGGGCGAAACCCCGAACGCCGATGCCGCCGTCGGCAGAGATCGCGTGGCCGGTGATGGGGCCGCTCTGCTCGCGGGCCGCGAGCAGGACGTAGGGCGCGGTGAAATCGCGCGGGTCGGTGCTGGAATCATGCAACGGGATCGGCGGGGCGTCGCGACGTTCGGCGAAGGAGGCCGCGATCGAGCGATCGCCCAGCGCCAGCGATTCGGGGCCGCGCAGGTCGGTGTTCATGCCGCCGCAGGCGACGCCGTTCACCCGGACCTTGGGGGCGAGCTCGTAGGCGAGCTCGCGCATGAGGCCGAGGCAGGCGTGCTTGCTGGCGGTGTAGAGCGGGCCGCCGCCGTTGACGTGGAACGAAGCGTTGGACAACGTCATGACGATGCTGCCGCGCGTCTTCACCAGCTCCGGCCAGGCCGCCTCCGCCGCGAGCAGGTAGCCCTTGACGTTGATGGAGAAGACCTCGTCGAAGGCCGCGTCGATCTCCTTGGCGGTCAGGCGGGTGAGCTGGCGCTGGTAGTCCCACACGCCGGCGTTGGCCACGAGCGTGTCGAGTTTGCCGAACCGCTCGACGGTCTCGGCGACCGCGGCGTGCAGCCCCTCGGAGTCGCGTACGTCGGTGACGAACGTGTGCACCCTGGACGGGTCGGCGGCGGCGTGCGCGACGTCGGCGAGCTGGTCGCGGTCGCGGCCCACGATGGTGACCGAGGCGCCCTCGGCGAGGAAGCGTTCGGCGACGGCGCGGCCGATGCCGGAGCCGCCGCCGGTGATCAGCGCGGCGTACCCCTCGAGCCAGCCGCTCACGTCAGGAACCCGGTGACGAGGTCCTCGAACTCGCGCTGCCGCTCCAGCTGCACCCAGTGGCCGCACCGCCCGAACACGTGCAACTGCACGTCGCGGATCTGCTTGAGCATGAGCTGCGCGCCGTCGAGGGTGATCGTACGGTCGTCGCGGCCCCACAGCAGCAACGTCGGCGCCTTGATCTTGTGCAGGTCCTTCCACAGCGGGTCCATGCCGCCGCGCTTGGCGAAGGCGGCGTTGTAGCGGCGGTAGAAGGCGATGTGGCTCTCGTCGAGCGAGGCCTCGTAGCGGCTCCTGACGACGTCCTCGCCGAACTGCCGGTGGTCGAAGACCATGGTGCGGATGAACGCGGCCATCTTCTTCTCGCTCGGCCCGCCGCCGTTGTAGTAGCGGAACATCTCCTTCTGCCCCTCGGTGGGGGTGGGCCCGAACGGCAGCCATCCGCCGCCGGGCGCCATCAGCACCAGCCGGGTGACCCGCTCGGGACGCTCCTGCGCCATCGCGATCGCGGCGGCGCCGCCCAGGCTGTTGCCCAGCAGGTGGAAGGTGCCGATGCCGAGGGCGTCGAGCGCCTGGAAGAGCGCGTCCACGGTGATCTCGGTGATCGACCGCTTGTCCAGCTCCTCCTCGGTGGGGCGGTAGCTGCCGCCGAAACCGGGCTGGTCGGGCAGCACGACGCGGAAGTGGCCGGCCAGCGCCGGGAGGTTCTGGTGGTAGTTGCTCACGCCGGAGGCGCCCGGACCGCCGCCGTGCAGCATCACCAGCACGGGCCCCTCGCCGATCTCGGCGACGGCGATCTCGCCGAGCGTGGTGGTCACGCTGTGGTGCTTCACTGGGGCTCCCATCAGAAGAAGGTCGAGATGTTCTTCGCCAGCAGGATGTTCTGGTCGAGCAGGATGGTCCGCCGGGCGACCCGGAAGCCGTCGCCGGCGCGGCGCAGCACGTCGGTACGGCTGCCGGCGAAGACGTTCTCCTCCCGCTCCAGGCGGTTGCGGTAGACCAGGAACGCCGAGCGGACGAGCAGGTCGTCCTCGGTGAAACCGGGATGCTCGGCGGGGTCGACGTGCCGGACCATCACGTTCGTCACCAGGTGGCGGGTGCGCGAGGGCGGGTCCTCGGCCCAGGCCATGCCGGAGTCGAACCGGCGGATGCGCCAGGCCAGACTCTCCTTGCTCTCGTCGTAGTAGGCAGCCTCACCGCGTGCGGCCACCGACAGCGCCTGCTGGCGGCGCAGCCGGTTGGTGCGCGTGGGCATCCAGTAGTCGAGGTCGTCGGCCAGCAGGTCGAGCCAGTCGGCGTAACGGCCGGCGTCGAGGAGGTCGGCCTCCTCGTAGTAGAACTGCTCGACCTCGAAATGGGTGTCGCGGTCGGCACGCATCCCGGCCCGCGAGTCGGTGGCGGTGCTCACGGTGTCATTCGATCCCTTCTGGAGGGTGGAGTGGAACGGGTTGTGCCGCAGGGCGGCACGTCAGCCGCGGAGCAGCACGCGCACGTTCACGGACGGGTCGGACAGCCGCGCCGGGTCGGCCGGGATCCGGCGGTCGATCATGCGGCGCGCGGCCCGTACGGCGGTGGAGTCGTCGACCGCGGCGGCGGCGACGACCAGCCCGTCACGCAGGCCGAAGACGGAGAAGGACGGGTCTTCGAACGAGCCGCGCACGATGATCTGGTCGGCCGCGTCCATGTGGCCGACAACCTCGACGTGGCGGCCGTGCCGGTCCGTCCAGAACCACGGTGCCGGTGGCTCGGGTGCCGGCGTGCCGAGAATGGTGGCCGCCGCGCGGGCGCCGTCGTGCTGGGCCGCCTCCCAGTGCTCGACCCGCGGCCCTCGACGGGTCCGCGCGCCGTCGCCCACCGCGAGCACGGCCGGGTTCGAGGTGACCTGGCCGGCGTCCACGAGGACGCCGCCATCGACGTCGAGTCCGGCCGCCTCGGCGAGGGCGGTCTGGGGCGTCATGCCGACGCCGAGCACAACCGCGTCGAACGCCCGCAGCCGCTCCGCTCTCGCAACCGCTCCGAGCGCGGCCGCGTCGGACGTCCGCGGCTCGACGCCGCCCGCGAAGCTCGCCTCGACGCCGCCCGCGAAGCTCGCCTCGACGCCGTCGCCGGTCTCAGCGAAGGACGCGATGCCTGCCCGCAGGGTGGTGATGCCGCGCCGCGCGTGCAGTCCATGCAGCCAGGCGGCGAGGTCCTCGCCGAGTGCCGCGGCGAGCGGCATGGCCACGGGGTCGGCCAGGACGACCTCGCAGCCGAGGTCGACAGCAGTGGACGCGGCCTCGGCGCCGATCAGCCCGGCGCCGACGACCAGGATCCGAGCGCCGGGGACCAGCACCGCACGCAGGCGGTCGGCGTCCTCCGCCGTGCGCAGCACGTGCACGCGGTCGCCGACCGCACCGGGAATGGGTGGCCGGGCCGCGCCGCCGCCGGTCGCCAGGACCACCCGGTCGGCAGGCAGCAGCGTGCCGTCCCCCAGCTCGATGCCGCCGTCCGGGGTCCGCAGGGCGGTCACCGTGGTGCGGGTGAGCAGCCTCACCCCCTGCTCGTCGTACCAGTGCGGGCGTTGCAGGGCGATCTGCTCGAGGTCCTTCGACCCGGCCAGGTAGTCCTTCGACAGCGGCGGCCGGTCGTAGGGGAACTCGCCGGCGTCCACCAGCGTGAGATCCCCGTCGAAGCCGCCCGCCCGCAGGGCCGCGACCGTGCTGACGCCGGCCACGCCGCCGCCGACCACCACCACCCTCATGGCGCCTGACCGGGGAAGAGGTAGACCTCGCCGTCACGCACCTCGACCCGGTGCGGGCAGGTGCTCCGGGTGGCGGGCAGCCCCTGGACCTCGCCGTTCTTCAGGCAGAACTTGCTGGAGTGCAGCGGGCATTCGACGTAGCCGTCCTCGACCCAGCCGTCGGCCAGGGAGGCGTCCTCGTGGGTGCAGGTGTCGTCGAGCGCCCAGACGCTGCCGTCGGTGTCGCGCAGCAGCGCGATGTCATCGGCGGTGCCGGTGATCGCCTTGTCGATGGCGATGCCCTCGCCCTCGGGAATGTCGTCCAGCGCCGCGACACGGATCCCGTCGGTGCTGCTGTGCCCATTGGTTCGCTCGCTGCGCTCTCTCACTTGTCCTCCTCGTGCCAGGCGGGGGTGGTCATCAGCTCGCGCCAGCGCGCGTAGAAGGCCCGTCCTGCGGCGTCGCTGTAGAGCTCGCTGGTCGTGCCGGGGTGGCGGCCGTCCTCGCGTTCGGAGCCGAGGCCCATCTGGTAGTTGAGCGGCAGGCCGTTGGTGATGAAGCCGTGCGAGACGGCCTGCACCTCGCTCCAGTTCTCGCCGTCGTCCTGCTCGAAGATGCCGCTGGGGCCGAACGTACGCAGGTTGTACAGGCGCTGCGCCTCGCGGACCTCATGCGGCATCGACTTGTCCACGATCGTCCAGGCCCAGACCTCCATGCGGTCGGGGCCCTTGGGGTGCCAGATCCGGACGGAGCCGTTGACCGGCAGGTAGGAGAAGTTGGGGAAGACGGTGGCGTGCCCGTTGGTCAGCGGGCCCTCGACGCGGGCGTCGCCGAGCCGCTCGCGCAGCGCGTCGTAGTCCGTCCACTGGTGCACGGTCTTGGCGTCGAAGCGGTTCTTCGGGTGCACGGGGAAACCGGCGCCGTGGCCGTTCCGGCCGGCGTACTGGCGGCCGGTGCGGTGCACGATCTCGTCCTTGGGGCCCTTGCCGGTGGGCGAGAGCAGCATGAGCGCCGAGGCGTGGCTCATGTTGACGTGGTACCAGTCGGTGGCGAACTGCTCGGCCGCCAGCTTCCAGTTGCCTTCGAGCACCCACTTGTGCACGCCGCCCACGACCACGGTGCCCTCGTCGTCGTGGTCGAGCATCGCGTCCATGTACCAGGCCATGTCGCCGAGCGACTCGCGCAGCGGCACCGGGTCCGGGTTCCAGGTGCCGAAGATCAGGCCGCGGTAGGACTCGACGTGGGGCACTTCGAGCAGGCCCCATTGTCCCGTGTCGAAGGACTCGGGGTAGCCGCTCTTGTTCGGCACGCTGACCAGCTTGCCTTCGAGGTCGTACGACCAGCCGTGGTAGGTGCAGGTGAAGTTGCGGGTGGCGCCGTGGTCGGCGCGGCAGACGCGGGCGCCGCGATGCCGGCAGGAGTTGAGGAAGGCGCGGACGCGCCGGCTCCGGTCGAGGGTGACGATGACCGGGTCCTCACCCATGTAGGTGGTGAAGAAGTCACCCGGCTTGTGGAACTGGTCGGCATGGGCGAGGAACAGCCAGCTCGGCGCGAACACGCGGCGCAGCTCCTGCCGGTAGATCTGCTGGTCGGTGAAGATGGCACGATCCACCAGCCCGCCCTCGGCATCGACGAGCCCGGAGACGTCGATGGTGCGCGCCAGCTCGGCCGGGCGCCGCAGAGCCCCGCGCGGGGGTTCGCTCGTGGAGGTCATGGCGCTCAGACAACAGCAGCGGGCGGGTCCGGTTCCAACGGTCGTTCCGTACGACGGCACACGCGCTGTTCTCCGGCGATGACCGTCGGACAGCGTGGGGACATGCTTGCCGCCACCGCCGTCTCCCAGAGCGCGACCGACCCACTGGCCGGGCTCGTCCTGGGCGACGTTCCCGAGCCCGAGCGCCGGCCAGGCTGGTCGATCGTCCGGGTCGTCTCGTCCTCGCTCAACATGCACGACCTGTGGACGCTGCGCGGCGTCGGCCACCCGCCCGACCGGCTGCCGATCATCCTCGGCTGCGACGCCGCCGGGTACGACGAGGACGGCAACGAGGTCATCGTGCACCCCGTCATCGCCGACCCCGACGCCGGCCGCGGCGACGAGACCCTCGACCCGAACCGGGCCCTGCTGTCCGAGCGGCACAACGGCGCCTTCGCCGAGTATCTGACGGTGCCCACCCGGAACCTGGTCACCAAGCCTGCGTGGCTGTCGTTCGACGAGGCCGCCTGCCTGCCGGTGGCCTGGACGACCGCGTACCGGATGTTGTTCACCCAGGCCAGGATCACCGCCGGCGACCGGGTGCTGGTGCAGGGGGCGGGCGGGGGTGTCGCCTCGGCCGCGATCAAGCTGGCCGTCGCCGCCGGCGCCGTCGTGTACGCCACCAGCCGCAGCGAGGACAAGCGGCTCCAGGCTCTCGCCTGGGGCGCCCGAGCGGCGGTGCCGACCGGCGAGCGGCTGCCCGAGCGGGTGGACGTCGTCATCGAGACGGTCGGCGAGGCCACCTGGTCCCACTCGCTGAAGTCGCTGCGCCCCGGCGGCACGATCGTCATCGCCGGCGCGACCAGCGGCACGAACCCGCCCGCGGACCTCGGTCGCGTCTTCTACCTGCAGCAACGCATCATCGGCTCCACCGGATGCACCCGCGGCGAGCTGGTCGCGCTGCTCAGGATGATGGACGCGACGGGCCTGCGCCCGGTGATCGACCGCACCCTCCCGCTCGACGAGATCCACAAGGGCTTCCAGCTCATGCTCGACGGGCGGCTCACCGGCAAGCTCGTCATTAAGGAGATCGCCCCATGACTCCCGCCCACCTCCCCAGGCGCCGCTCCATCGCCGTCGGCTTGTCCCATTCGCCTCTCATCGGCAAGAACGACCCCGCGCCCGAGGTCGTCGCGGCCGTGGACGCCGCCGTGAACGCGGCCCGGGCCTTCGTCCGCGCGTTCGACCCCGAGCTGGTCGTGCTGTACGCCCCCGACCACTACAACGGCTTCTTCTACAAGGAGATGCCGCCCTTCTGCCTGGCCACCGAGGCGAACGCGGTCGGCGACTTCGGCTCGGCGGCGGGAGCGCTGTCGGTGGACGCCGAGGCCGCCCGCGCCATCGCGCGCGGCGTGCTCGACCGCGGTGTGGACCTCACCGTCTCGGCGCGGATGACCGTGGACCACGGGTTCGTGCAGCCGCTGGAGGTGCTGTTCGGCGGCATCGACCGCGTCCCCGTCGTGCCGGTGTTCGTCAACGGGGTCGCCACCCCGCTCGGCCCGGTCAGCCGCATCCGCGCCCTCGGCACCGCCGTCGGCGAGGCCGCCGCCGAGCTGGACCGGCGGGTACTGTTCCTAGGCTCCGGCGGGCTGTCGCACGACCCGCCCGTCCCGGTGCTGGACGGCGCCCCACCCCGCGTCGCCGACGCCCTCATCGAGGGCCACCCGCCCACGCCGGAGCAGAGGGCGCGCGGCGAGCAGCGGGTTATCCAGGCCGGCCGCGACTACGCGGCCGGTTCGACCACGATGCTCCCCATCAACCCGACCTGGGACAACCTGGTGCTGGACACACTGGCGAGCGGCCGTCTGGAGGACGTGGACGGCTGGAGCGTGGAGTGGATGGGCGCCGAAGGCGGCGGCTCCGCCCACGAGGTACGGACCTGGATCGCCGCGTTCGCCTCCCTCGCCGCCACCGGCGAATACCGGATGACCTCCCGCTTCTACCGGGCGATCCCCGAGTGGATCGCCGGCTTCGCGGTCGCCGCGGCAGAGCCGGAGGCGAGCCGATGACCGCCATGGAGCAGGCCGTGGACCGGCTGGCAGCCGCGGCTCTTACCGGCAAGCCGTGCCGGCCGGTCCGCGACCTCATCACCGACGTCGCGGACGCCTACGAGGTGCAGCGCCGCCTGAACGCGAACCGGACGGCCCCGGTAGCGGGCCGGAAGATCGGCCTCACCTCCCCCGCCGTGCAGCGGCAGCTCGGCGTGGACCAGCCCGACTTCGGGGTCCTCTTCGCCGACATGGAGGTGAAAGGCACCGCCCCCGTCCAGCAGCTCCTGCAGCCCAAGGTCGAGGCCGAGATCGCCTTCGTGCTCGCCGCCGATCTGACCGGCGATCTCGACCTGGGCACCGTGCGGGCAGCGGTGGAGTATGCCGTCCCCGCCCTGGAGATCGTGGACAGCCGCATCGCGAACTGGGACATCACGATCACCGACACCGTCGCCGACAACGCCTCCAGCGGCCTGTACGCGCTGGGCGCCGACCGGCTGCCGCTCAGCGCGTTCGAGCCGGTCGAGACCACGATGCGCATGTACGCCGACGGCCGGATCGTCTCCGAGGGCAACGGCGCCGCCTGCCTCGGCGACCCGCTCAACGCGCTGCTGTGGCTGGCCCGCACCGCCCGCGACGTCGGCGACCCGCTGCGCGCCGGCCAGGTGATCCTGTCCGGCGCCCTGGGACCGATGGTCCCCGTCTCCCCCGGCCTCACCGTGCGCGCCGAGATCTCCGGACTCGGCACGGTGGCCGTGACCTTCGACGACGAGGCTTCATGAACAAGACCAAGGTGGCCGTGATCGGCTCCGGCAACATCGGCACCGACCTGATGATCAAGGTGCTGCGACTCTCCGCCACTCTCGAAATGGGCGCCATGGTCGGCATCGACCCTTCCTCGGACGGCCTCGCCCGCGCCCGCCGCTTGAAGGTCCCCACCACCCACGAGGGCGTGGACGGCCTGATCGCCATGGACGGCTTCGCCGACATCGACATCATCTTCGACGCCACCTCCGCCAAGGCGCACATCGCCAACGCCGCCAAGCTGGAGCCCTACGGCAAGACGCTCATCGACCTCACCCCTGCGGCCATCGGCCCGTTCGTCGTCCCCCCGGTCAACCTCGACGCCCACCTCGGCGCGCGCAACGTCAACATGGTCACCTGCGGCGGCCAGGCCACCATCCCCATCGTGCACGCGGTCTCCCGGATGACCCCCGTGGCCTACGCGGAGATCGTCGCCTCCATCGCCTCCAAGTCGGCCGGCCCCGGCACCCGCGCCAACATCGACGAGTTCACCGAGACCACCGCGGCCGCCATCGCATCGGTCGGCGGCGCCGTCCACGGCAAGGCCATCATCATCCTCAACCCGGCCGACCCGCCGCTCATCATGCGCGACACCGTCTTCTGCCTGATCGGCGACGCCGACCACGACGCCATCAGCACGTCCGTCGAGGAGATGGTGGCCGAGGTCGCCAAGTACGTCCCCGGCTACCGGCTCAAACAGGACGTGCAGTTCACCCCCGTCGACGAGCCGGTGACCACGCTCACCGCCGAGCCGGTGACCACCCGCGTATCGGTGTTTCTCGAAGTCGAAGGGGCGGCCCACTACCTGCCCGCCTACGCCGGCAACCTCGACATCATGACCTCCGCCGCCCTGCGCGTCGCGGAGCGCATTTCAGGAGCCACCGCATGAACCTCTACATCCAGGACGTCACCCTCAGGGACGGCATGCACGCCGTACGGCACCGCATCTCGCCGCACGATGTGGGCCGCATCGTCGCCGCCCTGGACGCCGCAGGCGTGGACGCCATCGAGGTCGCCCACGGCGACGGCCTGGCCGGCGCCTCGGTCAACTACGGACCCGGCAGCAACACCGACTGGGAGTGGATCGAAGCCGCCGCCGAGGCGGTGAACCGGGCCACGCTCACCACCCTCCTCCTGCCCGGCATCGGCACCATCGCCGAGCTCAAGCACGCCTACGAGCTCGGCGTCCGCTCCATCCGCATCGCCACCCACTGCACCGAGGCCGACGTCGCCGCCCAGCACATCACCACCGCCCGCGAGATCGGCATGGACGTCGCCGGCTTCCTCATGCTCAGCCACATGGCGCCCCCTGCCGAGCTGGCGAAGCAGGCCAAGCTCATGGAGTCCTACGGCGCCCACTGCGTCTACGTCACCGACTCCGGGGGCCGCCTCACCATGGACGGCGTCCGCGACCGCGTCCGCGCCTACCGCGACGTCCTCGACCCCGGCACCCAGCTCGGCATCCACGCCCACCAGAACCTCTCCCTCGCCGTGGCCAACTCCGTCGTCGCCGTCGAAGAAGGCGTCACCCGCGTGGACGCATCGCTCGCCGGGCACGGCGCAGGCGCCGGCAACTGCCCCATCGAACCGTTCATCGCCGTCGCCAGCCTCAACGACTGGACCCACGGCTGCGACCTGTTCGCCCTGCAGGACGCCGCCGACGATCTCGTCCGCCCGCTGCAGGACCGCCCGGTCCAGGTGGACCGCGAGACCCTCACGCTCGGCTACGCCGGCGCGTACTCCAGCTTCCTGCGCCATGCCGAGGCAGCCTCCCGGCAGTACGGCATCGACGTGCGCACCATCCTGCTCGAAGTGGGCAGGCGCCGCCTCGTCGGCGGGCAGGAGGACATGATCGTCGACATCGCCCTGGACCTTCTCAACGCCTGAGTGACTGGCTTCCAAGTCGGTCACAAGTATGGAGGCCTATCTCTAGGAGTGTTCCGATTCACGTTGCACTCCCGGAGTCCCCTCATGCGTATGCGTCTGCTCACCCTCCTCGCCGCCGCCGCCCTTCCGCTGGCCGTGCTGGCCACCCCCGCCACCGCCACCCCGGCCATCTGGAAGTGGCGCACCGTCCACTCCGCCGACGGCATGGCCAGCGCCTGGGGCAAGGTGGCCATCAGCCAGTTCGGTTACGTCGTGTACGGCAACCTGGAGGACACCCGCGGCAAGGGTTGCGCCTGGGCCGTGCTGCGCGCCCAGAACGCCAGCAACGGTCGCTGGAAGGTCTACGGCTTCTACAACTGCACGCCCGGCACCGGCACCTTCCGCAAGAACTACGGCAGCGTCCTGCAGATCAAGGTCCAGGTCTGCCGCGGCGACTCCAAGCGCCCCACCGGCGAGTGCTCGAAGCAGAAGACCATCATGACCCAGGGCGGGTAGCCCACCCTGGCGGAGGCCGGTGTCCGCCCCCGCAGCCGACAGGGCTCCATCGCCCGCCGTCGCCTGCCCGCGTGGACCTTGTAGCCCTATGATCGGGTTACCCGTATTCGTCCCCGCCAGGAGTCTTGTGCCGGACATCCAGCCCCTCAAGCCCGGAGATCCCAGGTCCGTGGACCGGTACCGGATCGCGGGCCGCATCGGCGAGGGCGGGCAAGGGACGGTCTTCCTCGGAGTCGACGACGACGGCGGGGAAGTGGCGATCAAGATAATGACGTCCGTCGACGCCTCCGACACCGAGTCCCGGCTGCGTTTCCAGCGGGAGATCGAGGTCGCGTCCAAGGTCGCGTCGTTCTGCACGGTGCGCGTGCTGGGTCACGGGGTCACCGACGACCGCCTCTACATGGTGAGCGAATACGTCGCGGGCGAGTCGCTGCAGCAGCACGTCCTGGCCCGGGGGCCGCTGGACGCCTCGGCGCTCACGCGGCTGGCGGTCAACACGTCCACGGCGTTGCTCTCCATTCACAACACCGGCATCATTCACCGGGACTTCAAGCCCAGCAACGTCCTGCTCGGGCCGGACGGCCCGTACGTGATCGACTTCGGTGTGGCGCGCGCGTTCGACGACAAGACCGTGACCGTCTCGGGCGTTCTGGGCACCCCGGCGTACATGTCTCCCGAGCAGCTCGCGGGCGAGCGGGTCACCCCGGCCTCCGACATGTTCAGCTGGGGCCTGACGATGACCTTCGCGGCGCTGGGACGGCCGCTCTTCAGCGGCAACACCATCGCGGCCATGGCCATCACCCTGCGCCAGGACGAGGTCGATCTCAGCGGGATCACCGAGCCGCTGCGCTCGATCATCGCCTCCTGCCTGGTGCGTTCGCCGGAAGCACGGCCGACCGCGCGCGAGGTGCTCAACTCCCTCATCGGTCCCCCGTCGGACCCCCGTGCGGCCGATCGCCGGCGGCCCGCCGGCCGCCCGGCGCCCGCCCCTCCCGCCTTCGCACCGCCCGATTCCCTGGTCGCGTCCTTCGTGCCGCCCGACTCGGCGCCCGTCACCGTCCCGCCGGCCCAGGCGGAGATCCACGACCCGATCTCGCAGCCGACGGACGCCACTCCCGCGGCCCCGTCCTCCGACAGGCGGGCAGGGCGGCTGGCCATCGCGGTGGCGGTGCTGGTGGCGCTCACCGGAGCGGGCGCGGTGGTCCTGCCCCGGTTGATCTCGGCGCCGGCGGCGGTCCCCAGCTCCGCGCCGGCCTCCGCCGGGTTCGGGGCGCCGATCGGCTGGCGGCCCACCGGCCACTTCGCGGCGGTCACCGCCGTCGGCACGGCCGAGGTCGCCGGGCGCCTGGTCGCGGTCACCGCCAGCGAGGACGGAACCGTCCGGCAATGGGACGCGCGTACCGCGCAGCCGATCGGCGCGCCCTTGGCGGGCCACGGCGACTGGGTGCGCGCGGTGGCGACCACCTCCGTGAACGGCAAGCCCGTCGCGGTCACCGGTAGCGACGACAAGACGGTGCGGATGTGGGACCTCGCCACCGGCCGCCCCATCGGCACCCCGCTCACCGGCCACACGGGCGCCGTCCTCGCCGTCGCCACCACCACCGTGAACGGCAAGCCCGTCGCGGTCACCAGCGGCGACGACAAGACAGTGCGGATGTGGGACCTCGCCACCGGCCGCCCCATCGGCACCCCGCTCACCGGCCACACGGGCGCCGTCCTCGCCGTCGCCACCACCACCGTGAACGGCAAACCCGTCGCGGTGAGC
This sequence comes from Nonomuraea polychroma, assembly GCF_004011505.1. Lineage (NCBI taxonomy): Bacteria > Bacillati > Actinomycetota > Actinomycetes > Streptosporangiales > Streptosporangiaceae > Nonomuraea > Nonomuraea polychroma. Next base: position 1,344,530 of record NZ_SAUN01000001.1, on the reverse strand, counting down.
GCGGGCAAGGACCGGGTGCTGCGGCTCTGGGATCTGGAGACCGGCGAACCCGTCGGCCGCGCCAGGGCCGGGCACACCGACTGGGTGCGGGCGCTGACCGCCACGCCGGACGCGATCGTCTCGGCATCGGACGACAAGACGGTCCGGGTGTGGGACCTGGCTTCCAACCGGGTCAGCACGATCCGCGACCTGCCCGATGTCGTGATCTCGCTCGCGGCGATCAAGACGGGGACCTCCTGGACGCTGCTGGGCGCGGGCCGTGACGGCATGATCCGCGGCTGGGACACCGCGGGCAAGCCGGTCGGCGCCCCGCTCACCGGCCACACGGGATATGTCATGGCCGTCACGGCGACCGTGGTCGACGGGGTCCCGCTCGCGTTCTCCGGCGGCGCGGACAAGTCCCTGCGGATGTGGGACCTGGCCAAGTGGAGCGCCTCCGCCGTGGCTGCGGGCAACCCGGGGCATTCCGCCGGGGTCAGGGCGGTCGCGCTGGCGGCCGTCGGCGGCAAGCCGGTGGCCGTCTCCGGCGGGGTGGACAAGACGGTCAGGATGTCGGATCCCTCGACGGGGTCGGCCATCGGCACGCCGCTGCTCGGGCACGCCGGTCAGATCATGGCGATGGCGGCAGGCGTCGTGGACGGCAAGCCGGTGGCCGTGAGCGGTGATGCGGCAGGGGTCCTGCGCATGTGGCGGCTGGACACGGGAGCGGCCATGGGCAAGCCGCTCATCGGCCACAAGGGAAGCGTCAACGCCGTCACGTTGATCAATGACCTCGTCGTCTCCGGCGGCGCCGACGGTCGGCTGCACTTCTGGAACGCCGTCACGGGAGCCCCCGCCGGTCCGCCCGTCTCCGGGCATCGCAGTCCGATCAGGGCGCTCGCGTCGGCGGTCGTCAACGGCCGGCCCGTGGCGATCTCCGCGAGCGAGGACCACGAGCTGCGGTTGTGGGACATCACCGGCGGCAAGCAGATCGGCGCCCCGCTGACCGGCCACGACGGTGTCGTCCTCGCGGTGGCGACCGGCGTCGTCGACGGCCGTCCCGTCGCGGTGTCGGCGGGTGAGGATCGTACGTTGCGCCGCTGGGACCTGATCACCGGGACGGCCATCGGCGCCCCGCTCACCGGGCATACCGATTGGGTGCGGGCGCTGGCGGTGAGCGGCGAGCGGGTGGTCTCGGCGGGTGACGACCGGTCGCTGCGGGTGTGGAGCCTGCGTACCGGCGAGGCGGCCGGCAAGCCGATCACCGGCCACGCCGGTCCCGTGTACGCGCTGGCCGCCGGCCAGGTCGGCGGCACCCCGGTCGCGGTCTCCGCCGGCACGGACTGGACCGTACGCACCTGGAGCATCCGCGGGGACTGACCAGCAGATCCTGACCATCCACGGCGAACCCGCCAACAGCCCCTGACCATTGCGCGACCGGCTACCGGACCGTGTCCACCGCATTCGCCTGCCCGGTCCGCTTGACGTATTCGCGGACGCGGTCGTTCTTGATCGCTTCGCACAGCGCGCGGGTCTTGCGATCGTCCAGGTAGACGACGCTCTGCTGCCCCTCCGTGCCGGTCCCCCGGGTGGGCATCGTGAGGAAACCGGACGCCTCCAGCCCCGCCAGGTCGACGAGGCGGCTCCGGAGCAGATCCAGGGTCACGCCGTCGTCGACGGTGACCGACTTGGTGATCGCGCGCAGCAACCCGTCGACCTTGACGGGGTTGGCCAGGGTGCCGGCGCTCAGCACCCGGTCGGAAAGGCCCTTCAGCAGCGCCTGCTGGCGCTTGATCCGGTCGAAGTCCCCGCCGGGCAGGTTGTAGCGCTGCCGGACGAACTGCAGGGCCTGCTCGCCGTTGAGATGGTGGCGGCCCGCCGTCCAGGTGACGCCGCTGCTGGTGTCGCGTACGGTCTTGGCCACCTCGACGTCCACCCCGTCCACCGCGTCGACGGCCGTGGCGAAGCCCTTGAAGTCGATGGCCGCGTAGTGGTCGATGCGGATGCCGGTCAGCGACTCGATGCTCTTGATCAGCAGGGCCGGCCCGCCCCAGGAGAACGCCGCGTTGATCTTCGCTCGGCCGCGGCCGGGGATGCTCACCCAGGAGTCCCGGGGGATCGACACGATCGCGGCGTGCCGGCGGTCTTCGGAGAGGTGGGCCAGCATGATCGTGTCGGTGCGCTGCGAGCCGGGCTGCCAGAGCGCCACCTTGGCGCCGTCTCCCGTGGTGGCGTCGTCGGCCCGGCGATCGGTCCCCACGAGCAGCCACGTCTCGCCGAAACCGGGCTTTGGCCGCGGGCGCTGCTTCTCCTCCTCCTTGGAGGTGGGCAGCGCCGCGGGTAACCGGACGATGTCGCTGTCGAGACTGGCCTGATAGATGAAGAGACCGCCGGTGCCGAGCCCTCCCAGCACCACCAGGGAAGCCAGGGATATCCACAGCAGGCGACGGAAGCGGCGCATCCCTTGTTACCTCCCAAGATCGGTCAGTGGACTATAGCTAATTGCCGGGGAGCGCCTTGCCGTCGAGATATCCGAGCCAGCGCTTCTCGACCGGGTCGTAACGCCCACCGGTGATCGCGTTCAGCGCCGACAGCTGGGTGACGTGCAACGAGTGGTAACTCCAGCGGGCGGGGTTGGGCGGCGTCGCCGTCGTCCGCGTGTAGTGGAGCAGGTCGTACGTGGTCCTGGATGCCAGATCGTAGAGCGGGAGGACCCGGTCCAGGGTCTTGAGCCCCCGCTGGAACATCTCCTTCGCGGCCTCGTCGTCCATGAGCTCGCCGACGTCGTACACGCCGATCAGGGCGAACAGGTAGCCGTTGAGCACATGTGTCGGGGTCGGCGTCGGGTACTCCTCGAACCAGTCGAGGCGGCCCTCGAACCGGCGGAGCACGCCGCCCTCCCCGACCTCCGTCCGCATGGGGCCGAGTGCCCGCAGCGCGGCGTCGCCGTAGCGCGACTCGCCCGTCTTGTCGTGCATCTTGGCCAGGAAGGCAGCCCCGATGCCCTGGGCCATGCCCGAATACCAGCCGGCGCGCAGCTCGCCGGCCAGCCCGTCGCGATAGGAGTAGGCGAAGGGCACCGGCCAGCCGCCCTTGGCATCCTGATGCTCCAGCAACCAGCGGGCCACCGTCTCGGCTTTGGCGCGGTATTTCGCATCGCCCGTGGCGACCCACTTGCTGTAATTCTCCATGCCGTATTGCACGACTTCGACCGGGTATTGGAACGTGCCGAAATCGTAGGTGCTCACCGGGATCCCGTCCGGCCCGATGGCGATGCGCCGCCAGGTGGTGACGTCCACGGTGGCGAAATGCAGCCAGGGCCCGCGCGGGTCGTGCTTCTTGACCAGCGGCGTCTCGTCCTCGAAGTACGTCGCCCGGACGACGCCGTCGGAGCCCGTGGAAACGGTCAGTCCCAGCCGTCTCCCCAGTACGTCGAGCGGCACGTAGAGCTCGTCGTTGACGCGCAATCCCGGCACGGTCTCGTTGATGAGCCCGACGGGAACCTGTGTCGCCGCGACCGAGGGGGTCTTCCGCGCGACGGCTGACTCCGACGAGGTGCAACCGGTCAGAGCGAGCAGGGCGATCAGCGCGACGATGAACTTACGCAACACAGGCACCTCTGATACCGCCCTTAACGCCTATTTCCAGAAATGGTAAGGTCGGGCCCTCACTGATCATCCCCAGGGATCCCTGCCTCCATGAACCATGATCGCGTGCATTTAGCCTATAACGGGATAGATGTCGATCCCGAAACCCAGGCCCTGACCAGGAACCGGCTGCACTGGCTCCTGGATCATCTCCCTCCGGGGCGGATCCTCGACCTGGGCTGCTCCCAGGGAACCCTGTCCGTCCTCGCCGCCCGCCGCGGCGACCGCGTGACGGGCGTCGACATCGAGGAAGAGGCCATCGCCTTCGCCTCGGGCCTGGCCGCCGAACTGCCCGCCGACGTGGCCGCGAGGCTCGCCTTCGTACGGGGCGACGGCGCGTGCCTCGGCTTCCCCGACGCGTCCTTCGACTCGGCGATCGCCGGAGAGCTGCTCGAGCACGTGGCCGACCCCGGGGTGGTCCTGACCGAGCTGCACCGGGTCCTGGCCCCGGGCGGGACGCTCCTGGCCTCCGTGCCTCACGGGCTGATGCCGCACCACGACCATCACCGCACCTTCTACCGCGCGGGCCTGCGCCGCCTGCTGGAACCGCTGTTCGAGGTCCGCGAGCTGACCGTCCTGGACCGGCACATCGCCGCGGTGGCCGTGCGGCGGGAGACGCCGCAGGGCGTGCCCGCCTTCGTGCTCACGCAAGAGGAGGCGGACTTCCTCCAGCGCGAGGAACGCCTGGAGCAGCAGCTTCAGAGCCTCCGCGACAAGCTGGCCCGGGCCAACGGCCTCTACCGCGACGTCACCGCGGCCAACGCCGAGCTGAAGGCGCAGATCGGCGGGAGCAGGGCCGGACAGTATGTCCTCGATCAGTTGTCCGCGCTGCAGGACACCGTCCAGCGGCTGTCCGCCGGCGTCGCCGACGGCGCGGCCACGGAGCGGAACGAGCTCCAGGAGTCGCTGCGCGAGCTGACCGAGGAGCGCGACCGGCTACGCGCCGACCTCCGCATCGCCGAGACGGAGATCGGCTTGCTCCGCGAGGCGGCCGGCACCGCCAAGGTGGAACGGGACAGGCTCCTGGAGTCGATTCACGGGCTGAGCTCCGGGCTGGAGGCACTGCGGGAGACGGCCGAAGCCGTGACGCTCCAGCGGGACGAGCTCCGCGCTCTCGTCCGGGCTCAGGCCGAGAGCCTGCGCACGGCCGAGGCCGCCCACCGCGACGTCGATGCCGAGCACGTGACGGCCCAGCGGGGCATGCGCGAGCGGATCATCGAGCTGGACACGGAGCTTCAGACGCAGCAGGCGGAGCTGGCCAGAATCCGTACCGTCTACAACGGCGAGCGGCACCGGCACGAGCTGACCCAGCAGCGCCTGGCCAAATCCGTCACCCTGGAGTCGAAGCTCCGGCAGGAGAACGAACGGTTACGGGCCAAACTGGAGACGGTGACCGGCCGGCTGGCGGACTACCGTGACCAGGTCACCAGGATCCGCTCGTCGCGAGCCTGGCGCATGTTGTCCGTCTACCGGCAGCTTCGCCGCCCCGGCCGGTCCAACCCCACGCAGCTCACCCGTGAGACCCGGCCCGCGACCGCGACCGGCGCCCCGACCCGCATGGTCGTCCGGCGCCCGTCGCCGCCCGCCCGCCCCGCCCCGGCGCCGCAGCCGGCGGCGGCCGCACCGGTGCCGCTGGAGGAGTTCAGGGACGGCCTGCGCGAGTGGATCGCACGGGCGAGGGCGGCCGAAGGCGACGAGGTGGTGCTGATGTTCTCGGGCACCACCTTCGTGCAGGAGGCCCGCGGCAACAGGCCCATCCGCCTGACGCGCGTCTACCTCGACCGCGACTGCCCGGTCTTCTTCAACTACTACCGCTGGCGCGACACCGACCCGCTCCCGTCGCACCCTGATCCGTTGTTGTTCCAGAGTCCGATCGACATCACGCCCCGGCTGCTCGACGAGGTGCTGAGCGCCGACTTCGGCGGCAAGCGGAAGTTGCTGTTCGCCTCGTTCCCGCACGAGACGATGGTGCGGACGCTGACGCACGCCGCCTCACGCGGCTGGGTGACCATCTACGACGCACGCGACGACTGGGAGGAGTTCGCCAAGATCGGCATGGCGAAGTGGTACCACCCCGGTTACGAGCGCTACCTCGTCGCCCACGCCGACGTGGTCACTGCGGTCTCCGCGCCGCTGGCCAAGAAGATGGAGACGCTGGGCGGGCGCAAGGTGAGCGTCAACGCAAACGCCCTCGATCCGGCCTTCCCCACCCCGACGACCCCGCGCCGGCCCGACGCCACCAGGATCGGCTACTTCGGGCACCTGACCGACAAGTGGTTCGACTGGGACCTGGTGCTCCGCACCGCCAGGACGTACCCCAGCCACACGTTCGAGCTGGCCGGCCACCAGAACCCCGACCTGCGGCTGCCGGACAACGTGCGCCTGCTCGGTCTGCTCGGCCATCGGGAGCTGGCCGAGCTGAGCGCCGAGTGGGCGCTGGCGCTGATCCCGTTCAAGAACGGCGCGCTGGCCGATGCCGTGGACCCGATCAAGGTCTACGAGTACCTCCATCTCGGCCTGCCGGTGCTGACCACCTACTTCCCGCAGTGCGTGGACTATCCGGGGGTGCGGGTCACCGAGTCCGCGGCCGAGTTCGTCGCCGCCCTCCCCCAGGTGGCCGACTCGGCCCTCGACCTCGAGGAGATCCGTTCCTGGCTGGCGCGCAACACCTGGGAGTGCCGGGTGGACGCGTACTCAGAGCTGGCCGAGCGGGTCGTGCGCAAGGGCCGCGAGGGTCTGCTGACGCTGCTGGAGTGCCGATGAAGGTGTTGTTCTGCTACCGGTACGGGGTGATCGGCGGGGTGTCCACCCAGCTGCTCAACCGGTACACCCATTTCTCGGCCGAATTCGACATCGGCGTTCTCTACGAGTCCGATCACGGCATGGTCGGGCACTTCCCGCCGGGCGTGGCCCGGGTCGCGGCCACCGACGAAGCCCGCGAGGCCGCCATCAGGGAGGCGGAGCCGGACGTGCTCGTCGTGATCGACAGCCCCAGCTTCCTGTCCGCGTGGCAGCGCGCGGGCTCGCCCGGGTCGTTGATCCTCGAAGTCCACACGACGACGACCAACCTTTCCTACGTGAGTGAGCTGGCGGTCCGCCCCGACCACATCGTGACCGTCAGCGAGTACATGCGGGGGAAGCTGAGCGCGCTGGGTCTGTCCCCGATCAGCGTGGTCCCCAACTGCCTGGACGAGCGGTGGTACGCCGAGACCGTCCCGCCCGCGCTGGAGTCCTCACCGGTGGCCTGGATCGGCAAGCTGGACGGCCACAAGCGGTGGCGGGCCGCCGCCGACCTGCTCGACCGGATCGCCACCGAGCGCCCCGGCGTCACACCGCTCATGGTCGGCGGGTACACCGCCCCGGCGAGCGAGGTGGCCGCGCTGACCACCAAGCTCACCGGCTCGCCCGCCCTCGGCTCGGCCCGGTGGCTGCCGCGCGTCGACTACGAGCTGATGCCCGCGCTCTACTCGGCCATCGGGGCGAACGGCGGGCTGACGGTCTCGACGACGACTGACGAGTCGTTCGGCATGTCAGTCGCCGAGGCGTTGGTGCGCGGGTGTCCGGTGATCGCGCCCGCGGTCGGCGCACTCCCCGAGATCCTGCCTGAGGAGGCGCTCTACGCGCCGGGGGACTCGGCGGCCGCGGCGGCCAAGGCGCTCCAGGCGCTGTCGGATCCCGCCTTCCGCGCCTCCCTGCTGAGCACGGCTCAGCTGGTCAGGGAGCGCACGCATCCGGAGTACGCGCTGGCTGCCTTCGCGAACGTGCTTCAGCGCAGCGCGAAGTCGTCGATGGTGGCCTGACCGGGCGCGGTGAGCACCAGGCCGAAGCTGATGCCCTCGGCCTGCGCCGTCCGGGGCGTCCATGTGGCCTGCCGCCAGGTCGAGGCGGCGGGGAAGACGGGGCCGTCGACCCAGCGCGACCACGCCCCGTCACCTGTCCTCGTGCTGAGTGTGAACCGCACCGGCACGGTCGAGGTGTACCAGACCGACAGGCGGCCTGCCTTCGGCGCGCACTCCCCGTCATCCTGCTTGATCGCCAGCCTGAGCCTGTACGGGTTGCCTGCCGCCACTTGGATGCGGCCGGCCCAGCGCCCGGTGCGCGCCCCTGGCACCCGGCTGAACGTGGCCGTCGCGGACCTCCCGTCCAGCTGCCAGCAGTCCGGCACCCCGTCCTTACCGAAGTAGTTCTCCAGCGAGGCGTTGATCACGATCGACGGGGCCTTGACCGGCGGCACGGGCCGCACGTCGCCGCCGATGACGTCGCCGACGGTGCGGACGGCGACCTTCCGCCCCTTCAGCCAGTCGAGGACGTCGGTGAAGATTTTCGGCTTCACCCCTAAAGGCCCGCAGTCGTCGCAGTAGTCGTGGAAGACGAGGATGGCCCAGCTCTTGCGTTGCTCGGCCGCGATCACGTACTGCTGGATCTCGGCAAGCGTGGTGCGCGCGCCGATCGACAGCGGCGTGTTGAGGTTGTACGGGTCTCCCGGGGTGATCCGCTCCGCGGCGACACCCGCCTGACCCCGGCCGCTGTTGTAGCCGCACTCCTTCACCACGGCCTCCGCCGCCGCGTTGACCGCGTGGAACGGGTAGGCGAACGATCTCGGGGTGAAGCCCATCGCTTCCAGCGCCGACCGGTCGCCGCACACCTCCCTGCGCTGCTCGTCGCGATGTAAGGCCGGCAGCCTGGCGTGCGTGCGGGTGTGCCCGCCGATCTCGTGCCCCGCCTGCGACAGCTGCGCCAGCTGGGCCTGGCTGAGATAGCCGGCGGCCTGGATGCGGGTGCTGAGGACGTAGAAGGTGCCGGACATGCCGCGTGTGGTGAGCTCCCGCGCCATCTGTTGCTGGCGCTCGAGACCGTCGTCGAACGTCAGGGAGACCACGCCGCCGTCCGCCGGCACGCCGCTCGCCGGTACGGCGCTGGGAGTGGGCCTGGCACTCTGCCCGCTGCACCCGGCGGCCGACACGGCAATGGCGATCGCCACACCCATCATCACCACACGACCCACTGTTCTCTCCTCCCCACTAGGCGGCCGACATCCTCCCATGCAGGGCTGTTTAAGCGCATGAAAGTGGATCTCAAGTGGTCCGCAGCAAAATGAGCAAAAGCCAGATGCCCGGCCACGGAGAGCTACCATGGCCCCACAAGCGGATACCGTTCGGGACATTCTTACCGTGTTGACACGCTCTGTAGTGCGGTGTTTACAGTTGGCCCCATACGCTAGATCCACAACTCTACTGCGGCAAAGACTGGGGAATCGTGAGCCCTTTGCGCCGGCGTCCAGCAGACGACCCCAGCGAGCGGCGGCGAAACCAGGAGCTGCGCTGACCATGCAGCCCATGCTGGAAGCGCGGAACCTGACGAAACGGTTCGGTCCGGTCACGGCGGTCAGCGACGCCAGCTTCGCCATCCGGTCAGGCGCCATCACCGGCTTCCTGGGACCGAACGGCGCCGGCAAGTCGACGACGTTGCGTCTCTTCCTGGGTCTCGTGCAACCGACCTCGGGCTCCGCCCTCATCGACGGCAAGCCGATCCACGAATGGCCCATTCCCAGCCTCAAGGTGGGCGCCGCCCTGGACGCCCAGTGCGTCCATCCTTCCCGGCGGGCGATCGACAGCGTGCGGTGGGCGGCCAGGCTGGCCGGCGTGCCCACCTCCCACGCCGAGGACCTGCTGGAGCGGGTCGGGCTCAGCGCGGTGGCCCGTCAGCGCACGGGCAAGTTCTCCCTCGGCATGCGGCAGCGTCTCGCGCTGGCGATCGCGCTGGTCGGCGACCCCGAGATCGTGGTGCTGGACGAGCCGATGAACGGGCTCGACCCCGAAGGCATCGCGTGGCTGAAGGACCTGCTGCGCTCGCTCCGCGACCAGGGGCGTACGGTGCTCATCTCCAGCCACCTGCTGGCCGAGCTGGAAGATCTGGTGGACGACCTCGTGGTGATCGCGGGCGGAAGGATCATCGGCAGCGGCTCCGCCACCGCGTTCATCGATCGATTCCATCCGCAGACGATCAGCGTCCTGTCGGACAAGCCGGAACCGCTGTGCGCCGCCGTGATCGAGGCCGGCGGCGAGGTCCTCGACATGCAGGGCCAGCGCATGGAGATCAGCGGGCTGACCTCCATCCAGCTCGGCGAGATCGCTCGGGACGCGGGGATAGCGCTCTTGGGGCTCACGGAGGAGCGCAGCCTGAAGAGGGCCTTCACGCACGCGACCGCCACCATCACCGACATCCCCGGCGAGCTCGGCTAGTGGCCTCTTGCGCACATGCCGCCTCGCCGCACTCCCCACACACCCCGCCCCTCCTCCGCGCACCTCGTCCCTCCGGCCCTCCCCAGGCGCCTTCGCACCCTCCGGCCCTCCCCAGGCGCCTTCGCGCCCTTCGGCCCTGCTCCCCCAGAAGGACCGTCACGAACGCAACTCCTTCCCTCGCGAAGGGACCCGCGCCGAAGCGCGGCGGGGTCGAAGGGACGCAGACAGCCGCCCCTCTCCCAAAGGATCCGCACCCGAAGCGGCGGGAAGAGACGTGCGGTGGACGACGCTAGTGGTCGTCGCGCGCCGGTTTGCGGGTTGCCTCGCCGTTGCCGTTGAGGAAGGCACGGGCCCGCCGCGCCCGGAGGGCGGTCCGCTTCACGCCGGCGACCTTCGCGATCTCCTCAGCGGTGACCAGGTTGTCGTAGGCGGCCCTGGGGTCACCGAGCAGGATCCGTGTCGTTCCGAGGTCGAGCAGGATGTCCGACAGCACGACCCGGTCGCCGATGAACGTGGCGATCTCCAACGCCTGAAGCAGCTCGGGATAGGCCTCCTCCGGTGTGCCCGCCCGGGCGGCGTGCATGGCCACCCCGCGCCGGATCTGGGCCTCGCTGCGCAGGCTGCCGCCCTCGCGGCACAGGACGAGCGCCCTTTCCAGACACTCCTGGGACGCCTGCTCCTCCCCCGTGCTGTGCAGCACCATCGCGAGCCCGCCCAGCGCGTCGGCCTCGCCCACCGGGTCCCCGCTCCTGCGCAGCACCTCGGCGGCCTCCTCGTACGTCCGGCGCGCCTTGGCCGGCTCCTGGCGGATCCGGTCGAGGTCGGCGAGCAACCGCAGCGCCAGCCCGCGGCCGTGGTCGTCGGCCAGGTGCTGGAACAGCCGCAAGGCCTCCTCCAGCCGGCGGGCCGCCCCGGCGTAGTCGCCGACCAGCAGTGAGCGATAGCCGAGGGAGTAGAGCAGGGCCGCCTCGCCGCGGATGTTCCCGGCGCCGCGGACGCTGGACAGGGCCAGCTCGTGGGACTCGAGCCATTCGTCGAAGCGGGATCCCGCCTCGTAGCGGGCGAGCGGTGCGACGGCCAGCTCCCAGCACGTCTCGGGGAACGGGACCGCCCGCCGTACGGCCGCCAGTATCGCCTCGAGGTTGGCGTCGAACCAGGCCGCTCCCTCACCGGACCACGCGGCGGCTCCCCGCGGCTGGTAGCGGGGGGCCGTACCGCGCGGGATGGAGTTGTCCTGGCCGCGCATCGAGGTGTGCGCGGCATCGGTGAGCGTCAGCCAGCCGCCGAGCGCGCGTTGCACGGCGGCCCGCAGGTCCTCCTCCGGGTCCTCGGCGAGCGCGCGGCCGGCTCCGAAGCCCAGCAGCAACTCGTGGCAGCGGAACCGCGCGCCGTCCCGCAGCGTGACCATGAAATGGCTCTCGGCCAGCTCTTCCAGCATGTTCTCCGCCACGTCCATGGGGACGTCGGCGAGCGCCGCGGTGGTCCTGGCGGTGACCTCCGCGCTGCCGTAGAAGCCGATCCTGCGGATCAGCGAGCGTGGTCCGGCGGGGAGCACCTCGTAGCCCCGCATCAACGTCGGGACGACGCTCTGGCCGTCGTGCCGCAGCTCGCTGAGGATCTTCGCCGGGTCGGCGAGGCGTTCGGCCAGGCGGGCGAGGGTCCAGTGGGGCCGGGTGGCCAGCCTGGCCGCGGCGATGTGCAGGGCCACCGGCAGCCGGGCGCACAGGTCGATGATCCGGTCCGCCGCGTCCGGCTCGGCCGCCATCCGCTCCTCGCCGGCGCCCGTGGCCAGCAGCGCGCGGGCGTCGGCGCGATCCAGCGCGGACACGGGTACCCGGACGGCGCCCTGCAGCAGGGCCAGCGGTGAGCGGCTCGTCACGAGGACGGCGCAGCCCGGATGCCCGGGCACGAAGGAATCGATGTGGCGGGCGCCGCTCACGCCGTCCAGCACGATGAGCACGCGGCGGCCGGCCAGCAGGCTGCGCAGCAGCGCGGCGCGCGCGCCCATGCCGTCCGGGATCTCGCCGGCGGCGGCCCCGAGCGCGGTCAGGAACGCGGCCAGCACGTCGCCGGGCTCGCTCAGATCGTCGGCGTAGAGCTGACCGTCGGGGTACCGGACGGCCACGCGGTGCGCGGCCTCCAGGCACAGCGCGGTCTTGCCGACGCCGCCCGGCCCGGTGACCACCACCACGGGACACGTGCCGTGGTCGTCCATCGCGTCGGTGATCCGCCGCAGCTCCGCATCCCTGCCCACCAGGGCGCCCGAGCGTGCGGGCAACTGCCGTGGCACGGGCGGGGGCGCCGGTTCGCCGGGGTTCTGGCGCTGGACCGGAGCGCCGGAGTCGGAGTCCTGCTGCGGGATCCACGTCCCGAGGTCGAGGGACGAGTCCTGGGGCGGGATCCGCGTCCAGAGGTCGAGGGCGGAGTCCTGGCGCAGGATGCGTGTCCTGAGGTCCCGCAGCGCGGGGCTGGGATCGGTGCCGAGCTCCTCCCTGAGCCGGTCCTCCAGGTCGGTGAAGGCCTGCAGCGCCTCGCTGCCCCGCTGCGACCGGTATAACGCGAGCATGAGCTGACCGCAGAAGGCCTCCCGCAGCGGGTGCTGGTCGGCGAGCTGCTGCAGCTCTGCGATCACCTCGCGGTGCCGGCCGAGCGCGAGGTCGGCGTCGATGCGGGCCTCGATGGCGGTGAGCCTGCGCTCGTCCCACACCGCCGCCTCGGCGAGGAACGCCTCGCTGTCGAGGCCGGACAGGGCCGAGCCGCGCCACAAGGCCAGGGCCTCGCCCAGCATCGTGGCCGCCCCCGCATGATCCCGATCGCCGGCCAAGAGCCGCGCCTGGTCATATAAGCGCATGAAGACGAAGGCGTCGATGGTGTCCTCGGCCGCCTCCAGCCGGTAGACGTTGTCGTGCACGTCGATGGTGACGCCGTACTTCCTGAGCTCACCGACGCCGCGGTGCACCTGGTTCCTGGCGCTCTTCGTGGGCGCGTCCCCGTAGATCGCGTAGATGAGGCTCTCGATCGAGGCGGAGCGGGCCGGGCTCAGCAGCAGATGTGCCAGCACCGCGCGCGACCGCCGAGTGGCGAGCCTGATCTCCTGGTCATGGCGCCAAATTGCCGGTTGGCCCAGAATTCCAAAGCGCATCAGAGGCACGATCCCCCTAGTTCCCCTCTGATCATCCCCTATTTAAGCAGCTTTGTCCCGGCTTACACACGACAATTCGCGACATCCACCCCGCTTGTCACCGTCACCACTTGACTGCTGCCCCCCGGCAAGTCAAGTGAGCTGGGATTTTTCTCCGTAGCGAATGGTCAGGCGATGTCCCGTCGTTCGGCGACGAAGAAGGTCACGGCGATCACGATCGCGACGTACAGCGCGAAGATCCCGAGGCCCAGCACCGGCCCCGGCCCTTCGGGCAGGATGCCCGGGCCCGCGCCGACCATCATGAACGGCAGATAGGGGTCGATCGTGTCCGGGAGGACGATCGCCAGGATCCCCTCGCCGGCGAAGGCCCACACCAGCAGGATGGACAGGGCGCCCGCGGTGCTCTTCACCAGCACCCCGACCGCGACCCCAAGCGCGGTGACCAGCGGCACGCTGCCCAGGAACGCCAGGATGGTGGCGGCTCCCCCGTTGGACAGGGGCGCGTAGGCGGTGCCGCTCGCGGTGATCAGCGAGCTGCCGTACGCGATCAGCAGGCCGACGATCGTGACGCCGAAGGCGATCGCGGCGAGGGTGACCATCTTGCCGGTGAGGACCCGCCTCCGCCAGGGGGCGACGGAAAGGGTGATCCGGAAGGTGCCGTTCCTGATCTCGCTCGTCGCGGAGAGCACCCCGAGGATCATCATCGAGAACATCACGAACTGCATGGGCGAGGCGACGGCCTGCGAGCCGGGCGGGCCCTGGACGAGATTGCCGTTGGGGCCGATGTTGGACCCCATCAGCAGGCCCACGGCCGCCACGCCCACGAGGGCGCACAGCAGCGTGATCCTGTTGCTCAGGAGCGTACGGAACTTGAGCAGCTCCGCGGCGCACACGTTGGCGAAACTCACCTAGCCCACCTCTCCCTTGATGCTCGACCTGTCCTGTGTGGCCTGCGCGAACGCGTGGTGCAGGCTGCGCTCCTCCCGCAGCTCGTAGAGCGCCACCATGGTGTCCCGCGCGATGGTCCCGACCTGCCCGGAGGCCAGCCCGGTGACCTGGATGCCATGAGAGCCGCTCGCCTGCACCCGGCCGCCGGCCTTCACCAGCGCGGGCGCCAGCGCCTTGGGGTTCTCGCACCGCACGGTGACCTTCTTCACCTGGAACCGCTGCATGAACGCCGCTGCCGAGCCGCTGCCCACGATCCGGCTCTGGGCGATGACCACGAGGTCGTCGACGAGGTCCTCCATCTCCGCCAGGAGGTGGCTGGACACGAACACCGTGCGCCCCTGGTCGCGGAACTGCCGCAGGAGGTCCTTCATCCACGAGATGCCGTCGGGGTCCAGCCCGTTCATCGGCTCGTCCAGCACGACGATCTCCGGGTTGCCGATCAGCGCGATGGCCAGCGCGAGCCGCTGCCGCATGCCGAGGGAGAACCTGCCGACCCGCTGGTTGGCCACCTCCGTCAGGCCCACCCGGTCGAGCATCACCTCGCCCTGCCTGGGGTCGACCCCGATCATCTTGGCGACCCAGCGCAGGGTGTCGATCGCCCGGCGGCTGGGGTGAGCGCACTGCGTGTCGAGAGCCGCCCCGATCTTGCGGGCGGGGACGGGCCATTCGCTGATGGGCTTCCCGTCGATGAGGGCCGAGCCGCTGGTGGGGTGGTCGAGGCCGAGGAACATCCGCAGGGTCGTCGACTTGCCGGCGCCGTTCGGCCCCAGGAAGCCGGTTATGGCGCCGGCCCGGACCGAGAAACTCGCATTGCTTACCGCTAACACCGGCCCATATCTTTTTGTCAACCCCACTGCCTGCAGAACAGTCATGAATATCCGTCCTTCGTCATCATGCGTTATTGCTCCACCCGCTCGATGAATTGCGCCAGCAACCCGGGAACCGCCTCGTCGGCCAGGACGAGGCCGTCCCCGTAGCCGACGTCCCGCACGGTGTAGGCGCCGAGCGTGCCCGCCGCCGTCGTGGCCGCGATGTTCGCCAGGCCCGACCTCCGCTGGAACGGCGAGCGGGTGATGGTCCAGCCGATGACGCCGGTGCGCTGCAGCGCCACGGTGCGGCGTACCAGCGCGCCGGACCGGGTCACCAGGTAGGCGCCGTGGAGCGTGTGTCCGAGCGACCGGTAGGAGTCGGCCGCGAGCAGGAGGGAGACCGGCACCGCGACCGCGGCCGCGACCGCCATCGACCAGCCGGCGGACCACCCCGTCAGCGCGGCGAGCACCGCCGCCGCGACGATGGCCGCCGCGCTCGCCAGGGCGGCGCGGAACATCCTGCGGCGCAGCGCGGCGCGGGGGTGGGTGCGTAGTCGCGTGGGCAGCAGTGGGCTCTCCCGCTCCCCCAGCGCCGACGCCGCCGTGGCGTGCGCCATCTGGCGGGGCGCCGGCGGCAGCAACGCGCCGGAGCCGCCGCGTGGGCCGTCCATGGTGTGGCGCAGCCCGCTCGCGAGCGCCTTGAGCCGGGTCCCCTTCCCCCAGCGCAGCATGAACGGCTCGATCAGCTCGGCGCCGCGCAGCCGCCGCTCCTCCAGCGTGAAGGAGCGCGTCGTGAGCAGCCCCCGGGTCACGCGCAGGGTGCCGGTCCGGGGCTCGCGCTCGAGGCGGAAGCGCCACCACGACTCGGTGAACAGCAGCACGGTGCCGATCGCCCCGGCGACCAGCATCATGAGGACGAACACGACGAACAGCCAGCCGGGCGCCGACTCCAGGAACGCGACGGCCCCCAGCACCGCCCCTTCGATGTCCACGGGAACGCCTAGCCTCTCGGCCAGGTTGTACGCCTGGGTGAGCGGGGCGAGGCCGATGACGAACACGAGCGGGCTCAGCGGCGCGTACCGCACCCACCGCGGGTCGATCCGGGCGATCTCCTCCGCCGCCGGCTCGGCGGTTTCCCGCGGCTCGGCGGCTTCGTTCGGCTCTGCGGCTTCCTGCGGTTCGGCGGGTGCGGGGATCGTGGCGGCGGCCTGTGCCCGGGGCAGGAGCTCCGCACGGAGGGTCGCCGCCTCGGCCGCGGAGACGGCGTCGAGCTTGACCTGATCGCGACGGTCGGTCCGGAGCGCCTGGCCGGTGCCCATGGTGACGATCGACAGGCCGAAGATCCGGTGCACCGGCCCCGACGTCACGTCCACGGTGCGGATGCGGTCGCGGGGTATCGCGACGTGCCGCCGCCACAACAGGCCGGAGTGGACCTCGACCTGCTCATCGGTCACCCGGTAGCGCGTGGTCCGCCAGCGGATCATCTCACTGCAGGTGAGGTAGACGAACAGCAGGGCCGAGACGATCTGCAGCTTGTGATCTTCCCAGTTGACGCCGCCCGAGGCCAGCGCGGTCAGGGCGATGATGCCCAGCGGCGGCAGCAGCCAGCGCAGGTTGACCAGGCACATGCGGGGGTCGAGCCGGCGCCAGCCGACGGACTGCACCCTCATGTCCTCCACCGTCACGTCGCATCCCCCGGTGTCGCCTGGGTCACCCTGTTGAGCCGGTCCACGAGGTCCCTCGCGAACTCCTCGTCCAGGCCGTCGATCCGCAGCGGCCCCATCGCCGACGCGGTGGTCACGGTCACCGCCGACAGCTTGAAGAGCTGGTAGAACGGGCCCCGCATGGTGTCCACCGTCTGGATGCGCGACATCGGCGCCACCCGGTACTGATGCCACAACCAGCCGGAGCTCGTGTAGACGGCGTCGTCCGTCACCTCCCAGCGATGCACGCGGTAGCGCCACCGCGGCACCACGATCGCGTAGCAGGCGCCGGCCAGAGCCGTCAGGAACGCGAGCACCACGAACAGGGTGCCCGCCCCGTCGGCGAACGCCGCCAGACCCAGGAACACCACGGCCACCAGCCCGTACGCCACGGCGGACCGGGTGGTCCACATCGTGATCGCCCGGGGGTGCACGGCGTTCTGGGGTGGCCTCAGGCGTACCGCTCCGGCCTGCTGCGCCACGATCAGTCTCCTTCCAGTTCGGTGACCTCGCGCTCGATCTCGTCCGCCAGCCAGTCGGCGTCGATGTCGCCGACGACCATGCTCGGCAGGGGCATCCGCCCGTACGTGCTCACCGCCGCCTCCACGACCTCGTCGGCGGTGATCTGCCCGAGCCGGTCGTACAGGCGGGTGAGCAGGCCGGCTCCCTGGCCGAACGAGACGCCGATGCGCACGAGATCGGCGATCTTCGCGGGCGAGTCCAGCCCCCACAACATCTCCATGACGCAGTACTCCCTGGCCCGGTCGAGCTCGACGGGCTCCGGCGGCTTGGCCGTGAGCTCGGGCAGCCTGTCCAGGACCTCGGTGAACACGTCCGGCACCTGCTCCTTGGGCCGCATCACCTGGATGTACGCCCGAGGGAAATCGACGAGGACGTCCCTGCCGAGGAACGCCTCGTAGCCGCTGGCCCCGAGGCCGGTGGTGCCGGGGGCGTCACGGATCGAGCGGTTGCGGTGATAACGGCCGAGCACTCCGGTGGCGAGATAGCGTGCCACGTCGTCCGGGCCGTCGGGCGGCTCCGGCGCGCTGAAGGTCACCAGGACGTTCGACAGGTCCTCCCGGGGGACGAGCAGGATCCCGCCATCCGCGGCGGTGGCGGGCACCGGCTGCGCCTGCCCCTGCCACCACTCCAGGGCGTCTTCCAGCCGGGAGAGTATCCAGGCGGGATCGGCGTTCCCCACGGCGACGAACGATCCGCCCGCCGGCACGATCATGGTCCGGTGCACGTCCGCGAGCCCGGCAGCCTCCGACGGCGCGGGCCCGAGCAGGTACGCGCGCAAGGCGTCGTCGGCGATCCGCGCCGGCGTGCGTCCGCGCAGCAGGACCCGGCCCTGCGACAGCGGCTCGGCCGCGGCCGCCGGCGTGAGGACCTCCGACAGCACGCCGAGCCACGCGTCCAGTCCGTCCGTGGTGGCGTATCCGGCGACGTCGAGCCACTGCCCATCCGTCCTGACGGTCAGCTCGCCGCCCGCGCCGCGGGCGTGCAGGCCCACGCGGGCGCGCCGGGCGAGCACATGCGCCAGGAGCTCGAGATGGTCCGGGCGCCGCCAGCCCGCGGGACCGGCGGGCAGGCGGAGGCGGAGCTCCACCACGGGCGCGCCGCCCGCGCGGATGGCGACGGCCCGCAGGCCGTTGCCGAACGTGGCCTCGACGTGCTCGCCGAGCACGGGACGCGGCTGGTCCTCCCGCCCCGGCACGGTCCTCGGCCCGCCTGACGGCTCCGGGATCCGGATGGCCTGGCCGGCCTCGCGTGCGGGCCGCTCCGTGTGCCCGGGCTTGGGCCGGGTGCGCCTGCGGCCCGGCTCGATCGTCATCACCGCGCAGGCCGCGCCGTGCAGCCGCGCCGCCGCCTTGCCGACCTGCGCGGGGGTCACCTCGCCGAGCCGCTCCGGCAGCTCGTCGAGCAGCTCGGCCCGGTCGAAAAGGGTCTCCATGCGGCCGAGCGCGCGGCAGCGTGTCTCGATGTCGTCGTGGTCGCGGTGATGCTCGGACACCAGCTCGTTGACGGCCGCCGACACCTCGCCGGAGATGTCGCCTTTGGACCACATGCCCCACTGCGTACGTACGGCTCCGACCATCTGCACGGCCGGGGTGGCGGGCGGCACGAGGACCGTCAGGAGCAGCGCGTCCGGGGCACGGGCGTCGAGCGGGCCGAAGAACCCGCAGCTCGTGCTGACCGCGGACGTCCCGTCCGGGGTGATCTGCCGGGCCATCATGCGGGCCAGGACGACGTGCGCCAGGTATCCGGGCAGGTCGGCCGCCGGATCGGGCAGCCACTGCCCGATGGTGATCGCGGTGGCGGGGATGCCCGGCTCGGTGAAGGAGGCGGTCTGGTCCATGAAGAACCCGGGCTCGGACAGGTCCGGTTGCGGGGCCGCGTCCCTCGCGGGGATGTCGCCGAAGTAGCGCTCCACCCGATCCGCCACGTCGCCGGGATCGACGTCGCCGGCCACGGTGACCACCGCGTTGCCCGGCGTGTAGTAGCGGGCGAAGAACTCCTCGCAGTCCTCCAGAGTCGCCTTCTTCAGCTGTTCGGGATCCCCGTAGCCGTCATGCGCGTTGGCGAACGACGTGTAGAGCAGCCCCGCCATGTGCGGCCACGGCATGCCGCCGTACGGCCGTTCGACGATCATCTCGCGGATCTCGGCCGCGACCCCGGCCAGTTGCTCGGTCAGCGCCTCCTGCGTGAAGCTCGGGGCGCGCATCCGGTCGGCCTCGCTGAACAGCGCCTGATCGAGCGCCGAGCGCGGCACCACCTGGTAGAACTCCGTGTAGTCCTGGTGGGTGCGCCCGCTCGCCACGCCGGCGGTGTCCCGCACATGGTCGAAGAACCCGCCGTCGGGCAGGCTCTGGCTGCCGACGAACATCAGGTGCTCGAACAGGTGGGCAAAGCCCTCCATGCCTGGAGGCTCGACCCGGAAGCCCACGCGGTAGTGGACCGCTACGGCGACCCGGGATGTGCCCGCGACCGGCGCCACCAGCAGCTTCAGCCCGTTCGCCAGCGTCCGCCTATGAATTCCGGGCATGCGGCGATCCTCCATCGAGATTGACAAGAAAATCAAGGAAGCCCGCGTACGTGGCGAGGAGCGAGGCGTCAAGCCCGACGTAGGCGGATATGTCGTGCAGGTGGCGGGCGATCCTCATGGCGACGAGCCGGTTCGTGTCCTCGCCCAGGTCCCGGCCGTACCCGTCGAAGAGCGCGTCGATCAGGCGCTGCCAGTCCCGCGGGTCGCCCTCGTTCAGCCACCGCATCTCCACGAGCTCCCCGGCGAGCCAGGCGAGATCGTGATACCAGGGGGCGGCGCACAGGTCCTCGCCGATCAGCAACTCGCCGGTGCCCTTGTCCGGGTCCACGGCGAGCGAGCCGAGACCCGGCGCGCCGTGGGAGAGCACGACGTCGGGATCGGCGTCCTGCTCGGCGCACCACCCGCGCAGCCGGTCCCAGGTCTTCGCGCCGAGCCGGTCGGCCAGCACGGCCCCGGCCGCGGCCGCCGTCGCGCTGCGTGAGCGGCCGGCCAGCCACTCCTCGAGCCTGCGCATGGCGCGGGGCGGGCCGGTGATCTCGCCCGGCGGGAGGGCGTGCAGCTCGCGCAGTGCCCGGCCGACACCGCGCAGCAGCCGTTCCAGCGGCTCCCCCGGGCCGTCGCGCAGGAGGATCCGTGCCGCGGACTCGGCACCGGCCACGTGGTAGGCGCGGAACTCGCCGTGCTGCTCGCCCGGCGCCAGCCGTACGTCCGCGCCGTCGAGCAGCCCGGCGAGCGTGCCGTTCAGCGCGGGGTCGACGGGTGCGAAGGCGCTGTGCGCGAGCGGCCCCGGCCTGCGGCGCCAGACGAATCCGCCGGCGTCGGGCGTCACCTCCATCACCAGGTGGCCCGTGCCCTCGTCGGCGGGCGCCGCTTCCTGGCGGGAGTGCTCCTCCCACCGTGCGTCGACCGCCTCGATCGCCTGCGCCAGCGTCGACAACCACGAGTCCGGCCGTCCGGTCGCGGTGCTGATGCCGGGGCGCGGGGGGACGAGCACCACGTTCGGGCGTGCGCTCAGGGTGCTCCAGTGCGCCTGGTAGGCGGCGCTCTCCACCCCGCCGGGCGGCAGCGCCGGCGCGAGGGCGACGAGCGCGCGCGTGCACTGAGCGGCCAGCAGCGCGGGGGTGTCGGCCAGGCCGAGTGCCAGCCGGCCCATGAAGTGGAGCGTCATCGGGTAGACGACGATGACCTCCGCCCACTCCGCCCAGTCGACGTGCCGGGCCTGCGCGGCGTCCTGCGGCCACTCGTCCACCATGACCTCCGCCTCGGGCGCCAGGGCCGCGCGCGTGACGAACCGCTCCGCGCTGCGCGTCACCACCACCCTGATGCTCAGTCCCGGCCGGGACTCGCGCAGCAAGGTCAGCGCGAACGGCAGGTTGCGCGCCGCCAGGGAGCCCGTGGCGACGAGCAGCAGCCGGGAGAAGCCGGGCCGGGGTGAGGTGGACGGCGCGTTCACAGTGCGGCCTGCCCCAGGATGGTCTCGATCTCGGACAGCGCCGCCTGCGGCCCGTAGGAGCCCGCCACTCCGGTCAGGTTGATCACGACCTCCTCCACGCCGGCGGCGTGGAACTCGCCCATCTGCCGGCCGATCTCCTCCGGGTCCCCGGTGAGGAACGCCCCGCCGCTGATCAGCCGCTTGACCGTCTCGACCGGCTGCTGCGGGTCGATCTCGATGCCCGACCTGGTCAGCATGTCGACGTAGTGGGGCAGCATGAGATGGCCGGCGTTGGACTGCAGGACGATGCGGGTCGGGTCCCGGTCGGGCTGGGCCACGAACATCGGCACCATCGCCACCAGCCGGGGCAGGGGACGCCCCGCCTGCTTCGCGCCTTCCTCCATCGCGGGGACGATCACGTCGCGGATGTAGGAGGCGGGGGTGAGCCAGGTGATCGCCACGTCGGCGATCTCGCCGGCCAGGCGGGCCATCGCCGGCCTCAGCACGCCGAGGCCGATCTCCACCGGCGGCGTCGGCAGGGGCGGCAGCACGTCGTGGGCGGTGAAGTGCTCACCGTCCAGGTCCACCTCTTCGCCGTCGAGGAGGCCGCGCATCGCGGTGACGTACTCCCTGACCGCCTTGAGCTGGCTGCCGTACGCGGCGCCGGCGATGTTGCGCTGGAAGTCGATCCCGCCCGGCCCGATCCCGGCGACGAAGGGGTGGCCGGAGGCCACCGCCACGGAACGGGCGTGCACGGCCGCGTCATGCGGGTGCCGGAGCGGCATGAGCGTGACGCCCGTGCCCATCGGCACCCTGAAGCCGGCGCCCGCGGCGAAGACGAAGCTGTGGTGCGGGTCGAGCGACAGGGCCTGGCCCTGCCACAGGCGCACCGCGCTCGTCCATTGCACCAGGGCGGCGAAGGACAGGATCTGCTCGTGCCGGGTGGGCATCATCGGCAACAAGACAGAGAGGCTGGGCATCATCACTCCTGTTCAGGACATCCGGACGGAATCCACGGGGCGGAGCATCTGGCCGTGGACGAGCTGGGCGTAGGGCTCGCTCTCGCTCATCAGCCGCTCGTGCGTCCCCTGCGCCAGCACCTTCCCCTGCTCCAGGAGGATGACGTGGCGGGCGTGCTGGACGGTGGACAGCCGGTGCGCGACGACCAGGACCGCCCTGTCCTCGGCGAGCCGGTCGACGACCTCACGGAGCCGGCCCTCGTTGAGGCTGTCGAGCTGGGACGACGGCTCGTCGAGCAAGACCAGCCGGGCGTCGCTGAGCAGCACGCCGGCCAGGGCGAGACGTTGCCGCTGGCCGCCCGACAGGTCGTTCTCCCCGCCGATCGGCGTGTCGAGGCCCTGGGGCAGGGCGGAGATCTCCTCGCGCAGGCCGACCTGCTCCAGCGCGTCGAGCAGGACCTCGTCCGGCACGGTCTTGTCGAGCCCGAGCAGGAGGTTGTTGCGTACCGTGTCCCGCAGCAGGGTGAAGGACTGGTCGACGTAGGCGATGCGGCCGCGCAGCTCCGACAGCGGCCAGTCGGACACCTCGCGCCCGAAGACGGAGATCGACCCCGAGTCGAGCTCCATGAAGCGCTCGATCAGGCCGAGCACGGTGGTCTTGCCGGCCCCTGACCTGCCGACCATCGCGGTCAGGCCGCTCGGCGGCACGGCGAAGCCGACGTCCTCGAGCACTGGCCGGCCCGCCTCGTAGGCGAAGCCGACCCCCTGCAGCACGACGGCGGGGGTCCCGGGCGCCACGGCCACCGGCTCGCCGCCCTCCGTGCGGTCGTCGACCTGCTCGTACGGAAGCGAGAAGACGGACTCGAACCGTTGCTTGGCCACGAGACCGGCCTGGATGGCGCCGATCGCCTGGATGGCCATGACCAGCGGAGCGGCCAGCTGGAGCAGCAGGAGCAGGAACGAGACGAGGTTCGGCAGCGAGATCTCACCGGCGACGTAGCGCACGCCGCCACCCATGATCACGACGACGAGTGCGACCTGCTGGGCGAGCGTCATCACCGGCACGACCATGGCCTCGAGCCGGGCGGCGGCGATCTCAAGGCCGCCCAGGTTCTCCGCCCGCTCGGAGAAGCTCCGCACCAGCCTGCTCTCGGCCCGGTGGGCCTTGACGACGGTGAGCGCCTCCAGGGTCGCGACGAAGTCGTCGGACAGCTTGCCGACACCCGCCTGCAGCGCCTCGAACTTCTTGCGTATCGCCTTGACGACGAAGACGACCCCGACGATCGCGATCAGGAACGATCCGACCGTCATCAGCAGCAGGATCCCGTCCAGGAAGCCCATGATGACGAGCGTCGCGAGCACCTGCAGCGCGGCCATGGGCAGTTGCAGCGGCCCGACCTCCGTCAGGCCGCGCACCTGGGAGGAGTCCGAGGTGAGCCGGGCGGCCAGGTCTCCCGTCCCCTCCCGCCTGGCGATCTTCAGCGGCAGTCCCAGCGAGTGCTTCAACGTGCGTACGCGCAGCTTGGTGACGAGGTCGATGCCGAGCTTGGACAGCAGGTAGCCGGACAGGGTGCCGGTGACCGCCGCGGCCAGCCCCACACCGACCATCCAGAGCGCGGCCGAGGTCACCGCGCCGCCGCCCTTCTCGAGCTCGGCGACGAAGGCACCGCCGATCAGCGGCAGGGCGAGCGTGGTGATGGTCGACAGCAGGGCGAGCACCACGATCGCGGCCACCTGGTTCGCCTTGCCGGCCGTCATCTCGCGTGAGAGCGCGAGCTTCTGCGTGGCGGGTTGCGCGTCCGCGGCATGCGTGGGGGCCTGCTCGGCCTGCGTGGAGGCTTGCTCTTCCGCGGAAGGCTGTGCTTCCGCGATCTTCGTGGGCGCCTGCTGTTCCACTTCTCACCTGTCCAAGAGAGTGCGTGTCAATGAGCGCGGAACTCCAGGAGCGTCCGCCTTCTCGTCGTCGGGCCCTCCCACGAGAGCTCGAGGCCGGCGGCCGCGCCGAGCCGCTTGAGCTGTTTGAGCGTGCGTACGGGCACCGGGACCGTACCGGTCAGGAGAAGGTTCATCCGGGCGGCGTCCGCGTCGTCGTCGTAGATGAGGTTCATGTCGGCCACGAGCACCCGGCCGTCCGGTCCCGCCGCATCCCCGCACCGGCGCAGGATCTTGACGGCGTCGTCGTCCGGCCAGTCGCACAGGATGGCCGACAGGAGGTAGACGTCGAACCCCGGCGGGATCGGGTCGAGAAAGCTGCCCTCGATCGCCTCGCACCGGCCGCCCAGGCCCGCCCGCTCGATGCGCTGCGCGGCGGCCCGCGCCATCCCGGGCAGGTCGAGCACGGCGCCGTGCAGGTGGGGGTGGGTGCGGGCGAGCTCGATGAGCAGCGTCCCGTTGCCGCCGCCGACGTCCATCACCCGGCGCACGCCGGACCAGTCGTAGGTGTGCACGATCAGCCGGCCGTCTCCGGCCAGGCCGCTCGCGACCTCGTCCGCCAGGACGTTGGCGTCGTCCGGCACGTCGCTCACGTCCTGCCAGAAGTCCCTGCCGAAGGCCGCCTTGTATCCGGCCTCCCCCGTGCGTACGGTGTGCAGCAGCCCCACCAGGCCCAGCTCGGCCAGGCCCAGCAGCCCGTCCATGCTCAGGCGCCGGCGCACGCTGCCGGGCGCGTCGTCCAGCAGAGGAGCGCCGAGCTCGGTCACCTCGTAGCCGCCTTCCTCGCTCCACCGGAAGATCCCACGCGAGACGAGGTAGCGCAGCAGCTTCTTCAGCGTCGCGGGATGGGCGTCCACCTTCTTGGCGAGGCCCGCCCCCGTCGTCACCCCCGCGGCCATGTGGTCCGCCAGGCGGAGCGTGGCCGCCACCCGGATGGCGAGGGGCGTGAGCAGGTCCGCCATCGCGGCCAGGTCGTCGGCGTTCGAATCTCGCATGCGTTTCCTTGAGACGTGACGAACTGGACCGGTCGGGTGTGGGCAGGCGCCCTGCATATATCGCCTGCCCACCCTTACATCCGGCTTTTCAGCAACCGAAGATGAAGGTTCTGTCCCACGCCTTGCGGGCGATCCCGCTGACTACGTAACTGGTGGCGAAACCGCCAAGTACGAGAATCGTCACAGGCGTGGCGGCGGGAGCCTCGGATTCGGCCGGCAAACTGAACTCAGATGCATCGGCATAAGCGTCGTAGCCCGCCGTGAGTTCCATAATCGCCGCCGTCTTCGACGGCCGCACGACATCGTGCATTATTTCCCTCCCTTCGCTTTCATCGCGACGAAATCGGGTCCTGTCCGCAGCGCGGTACTAACGGTTCAGGATCCAGCCGGAAACGGCGCCGGACGCGGCCGAGGCCCAAATGGCGCACTTGGCGGAGCTCACGCGGACGCCGTAGCTGACGGCCCAGATCGTGAACCACAGCTCGGGGGCGTCGGAGATCGCGGAGACCTGCAACTCACCCGGCTCGGCGTACGAGTCGTAGCCCGCGACCAACTCCATGATGGCGGTGCTCTTCGTCATGCTGTTCACCTCCTTCCTGCATCAGGTACCGGGGGGCACGTGCCGCCGCCCCCCGTCATCGCCTGGGGCGACGTCTGATTCCGTGCGAGGTCGCACGGGTCGATGTTGGCTTCGGTCAACCGGGCGGCGACCAGCGTGGAGGCCGGGACCTTGCCGGCGGCGGCCTCCACGAGCGCCTGCCCGAGCACGCCGGCCCGGTGCTGGCCGAAGCTCATGCCACGCATGACCGGCCTGCGGTCGTCGGGTTCCCACGCGGCGGCCACTCCGGGGCCCAGGGCGTGCGCGAACGCGGACGTCTCCGTACCCACGCCGGGAACGCCTGCCACGAGGGCGGCGAGATCGGTCGCGAGGTCGCGGGAGCGGGCGCCGAGATAGATCACGAGCCCGTCGCGCCGCGGGTAGAGCAGCGGGGAGGACAGCACCTTCGCGCGGTACTCGGCCTCCTGCTCCTCCAAACGGGTCAGGACCAGGCGCCAGACGGCCGGGGCCTGCTCCGGTGCCGCCAGGTGGAGGTAAACGCGCAGGATGTCGCCCCGCATGTCGCTCGGCGCCGAGCCGTGCACGAAGAAGAAGCCCGGTGAGAGCGCCGGCCGCAGCGGGGACAGGGTGACGTTCACCCGCTGTCCCGGCGCGAACGGCGGCTCCTCCAGGATCCTGTCGCGGGGCACCCAGACCCGCGGGCCCCCGCACACGACCAGGATCTTCCCGTCCACTTCCTCGTCGTCGGCGATCAGCCCCTCCGACACCGTGGTCTCGTGGGGGACGTTCTCCGCGAGGGCCTGCTCGAACTCCCTGTCCCGCAGGTGGAACGGCAGTCCCTGGCCGTCGTCCGAACGCCGCCCGGTGTGGAGCACCTCGTAGAGCGCCTGGGAGAGTTTCACCGCCAGTTCGGCGGCGCTGTCGGCCTCGACCGTGACGTCGGCGACGGTCGCGCGGAGCCGGTCGATGTCGACGGTCACCGCGTCCAGCACCGGGGCGATCCCGCCCGGCGCCACGAGGTCAGCGACGCTCATTCATCCTCCAAACCCAGGGCGATCGTGAAGCGGGCGGGCGCCAGCAGCGCGGTGCGGCCGATGCCGGCGGCGGCGCGCTGGATGCCGGAGAGCTTGGCCGAGCGCGCCCCCGAGGCCAGCAGGCGGTCCATCATGTGCCAGCCGGCGAATGCCGTGGCCCGCGCCGCGAACTCGTCGTCGAGTCCTGGCCGGACGGCCCGGTAGCCCTGCCAGAAGCCGTGGATGCGCGGCCGCAGCCGCTCGATCTTCTCCGCGCCACGCTGGAGCACCATCTCGTGGGTGAACTCGGCCGCCTCGAAGACGACCTCGTCGCCGCGCGCGCTGACGATGTCCAGGATGGAGCGGAAGAGCCATTCGCCGGCGAACGCGCCGACGTCGCGGGCCGGATCCCCGAGGCGGAAGTCCTCCCAGTCGGTGATCTGGAATCCGCCGTCCTCCGGCAGCAGGAGCTGGTCGACCCGGAAGTCGCCGTGGACCGGGACCTTGGCCGACCGACTCTCCCACTCGCACAGCGCGAGGATGCCGCGCATGAGCTCGGGGTCGCCGTGCAGGATGCTCCAGCTCTCCATCTCGCCGTAGCTCAGGTTGTGCCACATCTCCAGTGGCAGCCCGCGCAGGAGCCGCAGGTCAGGCAGTGGGAAGGGCCCGTCGTCGAGCCCTTCGCCGGCCTGGGTACCGGCATTGTGCAGGTGGCCGATCGCCTCGCCCACCTGCCTGGCGAGCTCGTCGCCGAACGATTCCTCGATCATCGCCTCGGCGCCGTTCCTGGCCTCGTGCATGAAGTCGAAGGCCACGAGCCCGGCGTCCTCGTCGGCGCCCAGGAAGGCGGGGGTCCTGACCTGGTCCGCGAGGACCGGCCGGGCCGCCTTGAACCGCTCGAAGGCGAGCATGCGCCGCAGCCTCGGCTTCGCGTCGTCTCCCCCGATGAGACGTTTGACGAAGACCTTCCTGCCGCTGTCGGTCCGGCCCGCCCACACTTCGTTTCGGCCGATGGGCGCCACCAGGGTCTCCCGATCGAACCGGCCGTAGCCGAGCCGGTCGAGAAACGCCTCGACGTCAGGCACCCGATCGAGATCGATCGGTGCCATCCAGCCTTTGGCCGTGTCCTTCTCCCCGTTTGTCAGCGCCGTCATCGCTCCCCCGTCCGAGCAGCTCCAAGGTGCTGGGAGCAAAGCTAACAACCGCCACTTCCTCCCGGCTTCCTCGCAACTTCCATGGCTTGACCTGCGCAAATGCGGGGATCGTCGGGCCAGGGACCGCTCCCCTCGGCGCCCGGCGGCCGCCGCATGACAGATGTCACATGCCGCTGATGACATCAGCGTCTACGCCGGCCGGCGGGGCGGAGTCAGACTCGTGGTATGGCCACGGAACAGCTGACGTTCGCGGAAGAGCTCATGTTGCTCGCCCATCGGGAGACCGACGGCAAGCAGCTGATCCCCAACAATGTGCTGAACATCAGCCTCACCGCCGCCGAGCTGGCCGAGCTGGCCGCGTTGGGCAAGGTGGAAGTGAGGGGCGCCGACCTGGCGGTGGTGGACAGGCGGCCGGTCGGCGACGCCGAGCTGGACGCCGTGCTCGCCCGGATGGTCAAGGTGGGCAAGACGCTGCCGGCCGGCCGCTGGCTGATCATGATCAATCCCGTTCGCAAACACCGGAACTACCTGCGGCGACTGTCGGAACGGGGTGCGTTCAAGGCCGACAGGTCCCGGATGCTGGGGCTGATCCCGGTCGAGCGGTACGGCTACGACGACACCACGCTGGTGCGCGCCGTCAAGGACAGGATCGGCAAGGTGATACGCGGCCAGAAACCCGACGCCCGCACCGTCACCCTGCTCGCCCTGGCCCACGGCAGCGGCGTGCTCGGACGCCTGGCCAACCCGGGCAAGCGGGTCGAGCAGCTGGTCCAGGACGACTGGGCCGGGCAGGCCGTCAAGGCCTATGTGGACAAGACGACGACGAAGCCCGACGACTCGGGTGACAGCGTGACCATATTGGCCGCGGGCGGGTCATAGTATCTGTTCAGTACGGCTGGCGCCGGATTCCTGCATAGTCCGGCGCCAGCCGTACGCACGTCATGGGAGACGCCGATGGGGGACGTCATCCGAGTGCTGCTCGCCGACGGCGAGCGCCTGATCCGAGAAGCCCTGGCGACGTTGCTCGACCTCGAAGCGGGCATCGAGGTCGCCGCCCAGGTCGGCCACGGGGACGAGATCGCCCGGGCGATCGAGGAGCATAGGCCTGACGTCGCCGTCCTCGACATCGAGATGCCCGTAGACGATCTCGCGCAGATCGCCCACCGGTGCGGGATCGTCATCCTGGCGAGTCTCGCCCGGCCCGGCCACCTCCGCCGTGCGATGGCCGCCGGCGTGGGAGGTTTCCTCGGCAAGGACGCCTCCGCGGAGGAGCTCGCGGCGGCGATCCGCAAGGTCGCGGCCGGCGGTCGCTACCTCGACGCCGAGCTCGCCGCCGCCGCGATGGCCACCACCGACAGCCCGCTCACCGAGCGCGAGCGGGACGCCCTGCGCCTGGCCGGCGGCGGTGCCACGATCCCCAGGATCGCGATCGCGCTCCACCTCACCGAAGCCCTCGTGCGCGGCCACCTGTCGAGCGCGATGTCCAAGCTCAACGCCGCCAGCGGCCCGGAGGCCGTCAGGAACGCGCAGCGGCTCGGCTGGTTGTGACGCGGGCATGACCGAGGCCCTCCGCCCGGCGGCGGAGGGCCTCAGCGGAGCCCGGCACGCGGGCGGTCACCTCACGAAGTACCGCTTCGCGCCGTCGGTCATCAGCAGCCCGATGAGCAGCGCGGACAGGAGCAGGGAGATCACGTTGGACACGTAGTCGGTGGTCAGGACCGCCGTGATGACGGCGACGGCGGCGGAGACGGCGTAGAGCCAGATGATGGCGGTGCGGGTGCCCGCCTGCTGGCGGGGGATCCTGATCACCAGGACCAGCTGCGCCACCACCAGGACGGCCGCGATCAGCATCAGCACCCACATCACTGCCATCGGCGGCAGCGCGGTGGAGGCGGCGGCGATCTCGGGGTCGGCCGACAGGGCGCTGACCGCGACCAGGCTCAGCGACCCGATCACCACCGCGATGATGCCGAGCACCACACCGATCCACATGAAAACCTGGACGACTCTGACCGTCCCCGGCATCTGGGGGCTTAACTCATTGTTGTGAACCATCGACCTTTCCTCTCTGGGTCGGAGAAATCGTAAGGGAGCCGCCGAGTCACTCTCCAGGGGCAAATAGTCTCAGAACAATTTCAAAGTAGCCCAGCGGCGAATTCTGGACTCCCCGCTAAGGAGATTTCTCAAACCACGAGCCGAGTTGGACAAATCGGACATACGACCCTTGGGTCACAAAATTGACTAAATCTCGATTTTTGATCGTCAACCTTGACAAGTGAGTGCGATCGTTGTTATTCGTGGAATGTCCTGCGGAGCGTTGATGCGCACGGAGTGCGGACGGGTGAGGCATGCACGGCGGGCCGGATGAACAGTCTCAGGGGAACGCGGACGAGCAGAACAAGGGCGGGGTAAACGGGGAATCAGTCGTGGATCCGGATCTGACGCGCACCATACGCTTCCCGCCGCCCAACAGGTCGACGGGCGCGCCGGCCGTCGACAAGCCGCCGCCACCACCGCCGGTCGGGTTGTGGCGGCAGCAGGACAGGGCCGGCTCCGAGCCTCCTGCCCCGGCTCCGGCTCAGGGGCACTTCGACAGGTGGAACGCCCCCGGGCCGGCCGCCTGGCCCAGCCCGGGAGGCCCTCCTCCCGGCGCGGGGGACTCTCCTGAGAACGAGCAGGCCGGATGGCGCGGCGGCGAGCCCGGACCGGGCGTCCCCGGGGCGAGCGCTCCGGGCATCGGCGAGGCAGGCGTTCCGCAGCCGGCCGAGGCCGCACCGCGCATCCCCGAGTCAGGCGTACCCAAGCCCGGCGAAGCCGCGCCGCCCCGGCGGGTCTTCCCGCCGCCTGGTCAGCCGCCGCACGTCTCCCTGCTCCCGCAGCCGGAGCAGCCCTCCTGGGAGCCGGTGGCGTCCCCGCCCCTCCCGCAGCCGGAGCAGCCCTCCTGGGAACCGGCGGCGCAGGAGCAGCCCTCCTGGGAACCGGCGGCGCAGGAGCAGCAGCCCTCGTGGGAGCCGGCGGCGCCTGTCCAGCAGCAGCCGGCCGGGGCCGCGCCGGATCCTGACCCGGCCGGGCCGGCGATGTCGTCCGAGAGCCTGCGCCCGGAGCGCTTACTGCGTACCCGCAGGCGGCCACCGTCGGGTGGCTGGCGCAAAGCCGTGTACACGCTCTCCGGCGGCCTCATACGGCCGCAGGACTCCAAGGCCGAGCGCCGCCGCCACGAGCTGATCGAGCGCATCAGGCGGCCTGTCGCCTCGGGCCACTTCAGGATCGCCGTCATGAGCCTCAAGGGCGGCGTGGGCAAGACCACGACCACCATCGGACTCGGCTCGACGCTCGCCCACCAGCGAGGCGACCGGGTCATCGCGGTCGACGCCAACCCGGACCGCGGCACCCTGTCGGAGAAGCTCCGGCTGGAGTCCCCCGCCACCGTCCGCCACCTGCTCAACGACCGGGGCGGCATCTGGCGCTACGCCGACGTGCGCTCGTACACCTCCCAGGCGCCCTCGCGGCTGGAGGTGCTGGCCTCCGACCGCGACCCCGCGATCTCCGAGGCCTTCAACGCCGACGACTACCGTGCCGTCGCCCAGATCCTGGAGCAGTTCTACTCCATCTCGATCACCGACTGCGGCACCGGAATGCTGCACTCGGCGATGGGCGCGATCCTGGACATGGCCGACCAGATCGTGCTGGTCAGCCCGGTCACGGTGGACGGGGCCAGGTCGGCGTCGGCGACCCTCGACTGGCTGCAGGCCCACGGCCATCAGAAGCTGGCCAAGGACGCGGTCGTGGTCCTGTCCGCGGTCAAGAACACCCGCAGGAACCCGGTCAACCTCGAAGAGCTCAAGGGCCACTTCGCGCAGCGCTGCCGCGCCGTGATCGGGGTGCCCTTCGATCCGCATCTGGAGCAGGGGGCGGAAGTCGACCTCGATCTCCTGCGCACCGCGACGCGGGACACGTACCTGGAGGTGGGCGCCACCATCGCCGACCGCTTCAGCCAGCGAGCAGGCGCATGACGCCGTTGCTCGACGTCACCGACCTCAGCAAGGCGCAGGCGCTGGAGGAGGTGTCGTTCACCGTGGAGCGGGGCGAGATCGTCTGCGTGGTGGGGCCGCCGGGCAGCGGCAAGACCACGCTGATCGAGTGCCTGGCCGGCGCCGCGGAGCCCGACTCGGGCAGCGTGGAGGTCCTCGGCCGCACGGTCGGGCCGGGTGATCGCCACCCGCCGGGCCTGGCCGTGAGCCTGCGCAACGAGAGCCTTCCCGATCGGATGAAGGTGGCCGAGGCCATCTCGCTGTTCTCACGCCTGTACGGCACGCGCGGCCTGCCCCCGCGCCTGATCGACCTGCTCGATCTGGAGCCGCTGCTGCCCAAGCGCTTCAAGACCCTCACCGAGGGCCAGCGCCGGCGGACCATGATCGCCCTGGCTCTGGTGGGCAACCCCGAGCTCGTCCTGCTGGACCAGCCGACGACCGGGCTCAAGCCCGGCAGCAGGCAGCGCGTCGAGCAGACGATCAGTGAGTTGCGCGCCGGCTACGGCGGGGTGTGCGTCACGCTCGACGACCTGGCCCAGGCGGAGAAGCTGGCCGACCGCGTCGTGCTGCTGCGCCGGGGACGGGTTCTCGCGGAGGGCTCGCCGTCGCGGCTGATCCGGCTGCTCGGCTCGGTCTTCGTGCTGCGGGTGCCGTCGCACATGAAGGTCGGCCGGCCGCAGGACGTACGCGTCCTGCCCTATGCGAGCTCGACCTACCTGTACGGGTCGCGGCAGGCCCTGGAGGCGGCGATCCAGGAGCTGTCCCCCATGAGCGGCGACCGGATCTGGTCGATCCGCCCGCCCACGCTCAGGGACGCCTACCTCACCCTGGCCGCCGTTCCCGAACCCGCTGCTCTGGAGAGCGGGCGATGAACGGCACCCTGTGGGCGATGGTCCGCATCGAGCTCATGCTGCTCGTGCGGTCCCCGGCCGTGCTCGCGTCCGCGGTCGTCCTGCCGTTCGCGGTCCTGCTCCTGCTGATGTTGTTCATCGGCTTCTCCTTCCCCACGCTGGAGTTCGGCGCCATGCCGGGGGTGCGGGTCATCGACCGGTTGCTGCCGGAGATGGCGGGCACCGTCGCCGCGTCGGTCGGGGTCATGGTGCTCACCACCCACGTCGCGGATCTGCGCGACCGCGGGATGCTCAGGCGCCTGAGCCGTACGCCGGCGCGTGCGGGCTCCTACGTCCTGGCCCACGCGGTCGCCGCCGGCGTGCTGGTCATCGCCTCGGTGGCGTTGTTCGCCGCCGTGACGTTCCTCATCTACGGGCCGCCGCGCTCGTGGAATCCGCTGAGCCTGGCCGGCGCGGCTCTGATCGTCGCCTACTGCGCGTTCAGCACCGGGCTGCTGCTCGGCGGCCTGCGCATGCCGTCCGCCGGCGCCCGCGTGGCGGCGCCGCTCTGCTTCGTCCTGCTGTTCGCGGGGAGCGGCCTGGGCGTCCCCCGCGAGGGGTGGAAGGGGGTGGCGCCGTGGTTCTACGAGATCACCAACTACAACCCGCTCGCCCAGCTCAACGACTTCGTCTTCCAGGCCTCCCTGGGGCGGCTGTCCGAGACCTGGCCCGCCGTGGCCGGGCTGCTCGTGGCGGCGGTCGTGGTGAACGTGCTGACCAGGCGTACCTTCGACTGGGACGGCCGCCCATGACCAGGATTCTCGCCACGCTCGCCGCCGCGTTCGTCGGCCTGACGGCGCTCACCGGCTGCGCCCAGCGGGACGAGCGCCACCCCATCGCCATCGCCATCGCGGCCACCCCGGGCGCCACGGCCAAGGCGGCGGCGGCCGCTCCCAAGGGGTCGGCGGCGCCCACGGGCGATCCGAACGACGCGATGCTGAAGCTCACCCAGTGCCTGCGCCAGAACGGCATCGACGTGCCCGACCCCGGCTCTCCCGAGGAGAAGACCTGGAAGTACGAGGGCGACCAGGCCACGCTGGAGAAGGCGACGAAGGCCTGCGAGGAGTACGCGTCGCAGATCCCCAACCCGCTCGAGGACCCGAAGGTGCGCGACCAGCTGATCCAGGTCGCCAGGTGCATGCGGGAGCAGGGCTTCGACGTGCCGGACCCGCCCCAGGAGAACCCCAACCTCAACCCCAACGATCCCAAGCTCCAGGCGGCCGCGGAGAAGTGCGCGCAGCAGCACCTGCAGGGCCAAGGAGGTGCGCCGTGAACGGCCGGCTCAAAGGAGTCCTTGTCGCGCTGGGCACCGCGGCCGTCGGCAGCGCGGTGACCGCCGGGGGCGTGCACGCCTCGGCCGCGTTCTTCGACGCGGGCCCGCGCGCCCAGGCGGACAGCACGCCCACCCCGCGTACGGTCTCCACCGCCACCAAGCCGATCACCCGCGGCGACCTCGTCGACAGGGAGAGCATCGACGGCACGCTCACGTACGCCGGCAACCGCACGATCAAGGCCGGCTCGGGCGGCACGATCACCAGCCTCCCGGCCGAGGGCAAGGTCATCAAGCGCGGCGGTGCGCTGTACCACATCGACCGCCACCCGCGGATCCTGCTGTACGGCAAGCTGCCCGCGTACCGGACGCTCAAGAACGGCGTCAAGCGCGGCCCGGACGTCGAGCAGCTCGAACGCAACCTGCGTGCCCTCGGCTACAAGAAGGGCATGACCGTCGACACCCGCTTCACCGACGCGACCCGGCGGGCCGTCCGCGAGTGGCAAAAGGACCGGGGAATGGAGCGCGACGGCGAGGTGTCGCCCTCGGACATCGTCTTCCTGCCGGAGAAGGTGCGGGTGAGCGAGACGAGCGTCGAGGTGGGCGACCAGATCGCCCCGCAACGTCCTGTTCTCGACGTCACCGAGACCGACCGGCTGGTGCGCATCAACCTTGACGCCGACAAGCAGGACATCGCCAAGGTCGGCAGGAAGGTCACCGTCAAGCTGGCCGGCGGCCAGAAGGCCACCGGCAAGATCTCCCGGATCGCGAAGGTGGCCAAGACCGTCAAGCGGTCGGACAACCAGGAGAGCGGCGCCACGGTGGAGGTGGAGATCAAGGTCTCGGCCAAGTCGCTCGGCTCCCTGGACGAGGCGCCGGTGACCGTCGAGCTCGAACGCCGGCGCGCCGAGGACGTCCTCACCGTGCCGGTGGAGGCGCTGCTCGCGCTGCCCGAGGGCGGGTACGGGGTTGAGGTCGTCGAGCCGGGCAAGCCGCCCGCGCGGATCCCGGTGAAGACCGGCGCCTTCGGCAACGGCCGGGTGGAGGTGAGCGGCGCCGGGCTCGCCGAAGGCATGCAGGTCTCGGTGTCGGGCCGATGAAGATCCTGGAGATCCGCGGCGTGAGCAAGAGCTACGGCAAGGTGCAGGCTCTGCGCGAGGTGGACCTGGTCATCCGCGGCGGGGAGATGGTCTCCATCGTCGGCCCGTCCGGCTCCGGCAAGTCGACCCTCCTGCAGATCGCGGGCACCCTCGACCGGCCGACCTCCGGGACGGTACGCGTGGCCGGCCATGACGTGAGCAGGCTGTCGGACAGCGAGCTGTCGGCGCTACGCGCCCGCTACATCGGCTTCGTCTTCCAGCAGTTCCACCTGGCGCCCGGCTCGTCCGCGCTCGACAACGTCGCCGACGGCCTGCTCTACTCCGGGCTGTCCAGGAGGCAGCGGCGCGAGAAGGCCGCGGCGGCACTGGAGCGGGTCGGCCTGGGCCACCGTCTCGATCACCGGCCGCACCAGTTGTCCGGCGGGCAGATGCAGCGGGTCGCCGTCGCGCGGGCCGTCGCCGGCGAGCCACCGCTCCTGCTGGCCGACGAGCCGACCGGCAACCTCGACTCCGAAGCGGGGGCCGAGGTCATGTCGCTGTTCCGGAGGCTGAACGCGGCAGGCATCACCATCATGATCATCACGCATGACTCCGAGGTGGCGATGGCGTGCCCGCGCCGGATCCGGGTCCGCGACGGTCTGGTCAGGTCAGAGGTCTCATGACGGCCCTTCGGCCGGCCCGGCTGCGGGCGACGGACCTGGCCCGGCTCGGCACCTCGGGGCTGCGGGCCAGGCCGATGCGCGCGATCCTCGCCGCGCTCGGCATCTCGATCGGGATCGCCACCATGGTCACCGTCGTCGGCATCTCCGCCTCCAGCCAGGAGCAACTGCTGCGCCAGCTCGACGCGCTCGGCACCAATCTGCTGCGCGTCCAGCCGGGCGACAGCCTCTTCGGCGACAAGGTCAAGCTGCCCAAGGCCGCCGCCGACATGGTCAGGCGGATCGACGGCGTCACGAACGCCAGCCAGACCGGCGAGACGGGCGTCACCGTGCGGCGCAACGACCTCATCCCCAGCGGCGTCTCACTCGGCATCACGGTCCAGGCGAGCAGCCTCGACCTGCTCGACACCCTCGACGGCAGGATCCGCACCGGCACCTGGCTCAACGCGGCCACGGAAAGGCAGCCCGTGGTGGTGCTGGGCGCGGTGGCGGCCGACCGGCTCGGGCTGAGCGCCCCCGACGTGCAGGTCTGGATCGGCAACAGGTGGTTCACCGTCATCGGCATCCTGGACCGGATGCCGCTGGCCGAGGAGATCGAGCGGTCCGCGCTGATCGGCTTCCCCGCCGCCAAGGACTATCTGAACCACGACGGTCACCCGACCACCGTGTACGAGCGATCGGCGGACGAGGCCGTCGAGAGCGTCCGCGCGATGCTGGCCCGCACGGTGAGCCCGGAGAAGCCGAACGAGGCCAAGGTGAGCAGACCGTCCGACGCACTCAAGGCCAAGGCCGCAGCGGCCGGGGCGTTCACCGGGTTGATGCTCGGCCTGGGCGCGGTCGCTCTGTTCGTCGGCGCGGTGGGGGTGGCCAACACCATGGTGGTCGCCGTCTTGGAGCGGCGCAGGGAGATCGGGCTGCGCAGGTCGTTCGGCGCCACCAGGGGGCAGGTCCGCAGCCAGTTCCTGGTCGAGGCCGTGCTGCTGTCCGCCTTCGGCGGGGGCGCCGGGGTGTTGCTCGGCTCGCTGGCCACGTTCGTGTACGCGCGGCTCAATTCGCTGCCGGCCGTGGTGCCGATGTGGGCGCTCGGCGGAGCGCTGGGCACGACGATCCTGATCGGCGCACTGGCCGGGCTCTACCCGGCGCTCCGGGCGGCGCGCGTTCCCCCGACAGTCGCGCTCACCGCCCAGTGAGGCCGGCGCTCATTGAGGGTTCTCGTTCTCGTTGGAGGGCAGGGGGGCGCCGACGCCCTCGGCCGTCTCCCACTCTTCAAGGCTCATCAACAGCAGCTCGAAGTAGTCGCGGAGTTTGCCGCGGTATTCGCGGTTGGCGGCACGCACCCGGGCCGCCTCGCGCTCCCATGACTCATCGCCGGCGCCCGTGCCCGATGCCGTGTGCTCAGAGCTCGCCGTCGACAACAGCTCGTGCCGCCTCCTGCGAGCGTCCTCGACCAGCTCGCGGCTGTATCGCTGGGCGTCCTGGATGTACTGGTCCGCGGTCTGCTGGGCCTGGGACAAGAGGCTGGCCGCGTACACGTGGGCCTCGTGCATCTTGCCGGCCACCGCCTGCGACTCCGCGGCGCCCGCGGGCTCCACGCGCGTCAGACCGGTCCCGCGGCCGACGGGGGTGGTGCCCTCCGCCTGTGTCTGCTGCGGTTCCTGCTGCTGCGGCAGCGCGGCCTGCCCGGAGTCGGTGACGTACCCGCGCAGGAGCTCGAGCTCGCTCGCGAGCGCGTTCTTCTCCTGCGTCAGCCGGGTCAGCTCTTCCTCCACCCGGTCCAGGAGGCTGTTGACCTGGTGCTCGTCCAGCCCTCGTTTGCCCAGCGGAGCGCGCCTGAAGACGATGGAGCGCAGTTGTCCCGGCGTCAGCCGTTCAGCGGAGCGCCCGAGCGACGAGGACTCGGCCTTGCGTGGCTCGTCCCACTGCGGCTCTTCCCAGGAGCCGTCCGTCGTGTCACCGGGCTCGCGCCAGACCTCGGCCTCCGCGCCGCCGTCGTCGTCGGCGAAGTGGAACGCGTCGCCGTTGACGTGGAAGCCGTTGCCGTTGTCCTGCTGGGCGGGGTATCCGGTGTGGAAGTGCTGGACCGAGTCATTCATCAGGATTTTTGGCGCGGAGACCCGGTCCTTCAGGACCGAATAAAGCACCATCCTCCTTTCGAAAACAGTATGGAAAAACCTGGTGACAGACGGTAATCTGTGCGTTGGGTGGGACGCTGGTGACGGGAGGTACGCGATGGCGATCCGCCGCTCTGCCACCAAACGGCACGGCCTGCCCTCGATGGTGCAGCTCCGGCTCGCCCTCACCCCGGCCCAAGGAGTGGCGAATCTGGCCGTCACCAACGACGGCGCGGTGCTGCCCGGCCCCGCGCTGCCCGGTCCGATCGATGGTAACGGGCATGTGCGTAGTCTGCGGGAGCGCAGGGATCGGCAACGCCGGCGTTTGCAGAAGAAGGGCACCCCTTCGGCGCGGCGGGTGCTGCGCCGCCTGTCCGGGCGTGAGCACCGGATGATGACCGACACCAACCACCAGATCTCGAAGTTCGTGGTGCGCGAAGCCGAACGCACCGGCCGCGGCATCGCCCTGGAGGACCTCCAGGGCATCCGCGGCCGGGCAAGGTCTCACCGGCTCCAGCGGCGCACCGTGCACGGCTTGGCGTTCGCCCAGCTGATCGAGTTCACCCGCTACAAGGCCGCCCGGGCCGGGGTCGCCTTCCTGCTGGTCGACCCGGCCTACACCTCGCAGGCCTGTCCCGACTGCGGGTGCGTCTCCAGAGCGAATCGGCCCGCCCGGGGTCGGTTCTTCTGCACCGGGTGTGGCCTCGCTGGGCACGCCGATCACATCGCGGCCTGCAACATCGCCGTACGCGGCGTTGCAGGCTGGGCTGCTGTCAACCAGCCGCACGCTACCGGCCTCCCTTCAGCCAGACGGGACCGTGAGAGCAAACCACCAACTTCAACCGGTGGTAGTTGACGTGGCGAACCTCTGTGTTGGAGCGGCCGCGCTCGCGAACCTCTCCAGGCGTATACGACTGTCGCTGAACCCGTTCTCGCGCAACATGCTGACCGTGCTGTCAACCATGGCAGGCGGACCGCACACATACGCGTCATAGCCGGCCCATCGCCCGTAGCGGCTGACGACCTCGCTCACCGTCCCCGAGGCTGCCACGTCCGGGTCGCCGATCTCGGACAGGGCAGCCCGGACATTGAGCCAGGAGTGTTTCTCAGCCCAGGTGCGGACGATGTCGAAGTCGTAAAGACCCTCGGGTTCGCGTGCACCGACGAACAGGGAGACCCACGGCGGCACCGGCAGCCTGATCACGTGCTCCATAATCGCCTTTATCGGAGCGAATCCCGTGCCGCCCGCGATGAGCAAGATGTTTCGCTCGGTATTCGGATTGAGAGTGAGAGTTCCGACGGGCGCGCCGAGTTTCACGATATCGCCCTCGTGCATCTCACGGACGATGGTTTGGCTGACCGCGCCGTCGGCTTTCACATGAATTTCGATGGTGTTGTCCTGCCTCGGCACATTCGCCATCGAATAATAGCGCCAGGTGTTCGGCCATTTTCCGACCTGAACGGGGGCGGACTGGCCCGGAACGTACGGGAAGGGCTCGTCGACGAGTAACCGGATCACCGCGGTGTCGATCGCCCTGCGCTCGTGACTGATGATCTCCGCTGACCAGTGCGGCGGTCTGGTCCGCGCGTCCTGCTGCGCCCCGTCGACGAGCACCTGCGACAGGTTGGCCAGGAACTCGCGCCACTCGCGCTCGAGCCCGTCGTTCCAGGCGTTCCCGGAGAACCGCTGCATGGTGTTGACCACGCTGGCACTCCACTGGGCGTAGTGCTCGGGCTCGGTGCCGAACTTGCGGTGGCAGCGAGCGAGCTGGTGCAGGTAGGAAGTGATCTCCGCGAGATTTCCGCAATTCTCCACGGCTAACGTGAGCGCACTCATGAGCCGGTCCCGCTGGCTCCGCATGTTCACCGGAAACATTTCCCGCAGCTGTGGCGCGCGCAGAAACATGTCGGAGAACAGGTACAACGGCACGCCATCCCCGTACTTGGCGACCAGCTCGAAGTTATCTCTTAGTCGCTGACAGCCCAACAAGGCCCCCCCAGCAGCGCTTCGCACCCCGAGAAACAAGTTACTGAACCGAGTCTAGACAGGGAGGCTTCGAATGTCCATTAATACTGGTAAGTTAGGTTTTCTCTCTTTGACGGCCGCTGTCGAGCGGCGCGCCGCGAGGTGGAGCATCGGCGAAGCGACCATCTCGGCTAACTCTGCCGCACCGGCGAGGCGGGCGCACTCTCGTCCACGGTGACGCGCCCGCCCTTGACCAGGAGCCAGACCATGAGCACAACCTCGCCGACGAAGGTGAACATGGCGGCTTCGATCGAAGAGCCCGGCACGAGAAGCCGGCCGAGGCTGTCCACGAGATAGCCGAGCCCCGCGATCAGGACCAGGACGCCGACCAGCCTGGGCACATAGCGCGCCTTGTACGCCAGGTATCCCAGGAGGGCCAGGTGAAGCCCGAAGAGGCTGAGGCCGGCGTCCCAGATGTCATGGAAGGCGTTGATCTTCGACAGCACCTCGGCGTCCAACCGGCCGCCGGTGGTGTCGGCGGCGCCGAGGAGCGACGGCACCCCGGCAAGCTGGGCGATCGCAACGGTGAACACTCCTGCGTACACCGCCCTGAACCAGGCCGCGAGCGTGGCGACGCCTTCGTGCACCGGCGCGAAGAACACCAGAAGCGCCCAGGCCACGACCACGTCGAGAACGGCGACCACGAGGAATCCGGCCACGCCGTAGCGGAACAGCGTCTCCGCCTCGCGTATGTTCTGCGCCGTCCGCTGCGCGTCACCTTCCGCGACGAGGTTCTCCAGGACGCCGAAGTTGGCGAAACCGGCCAGGACGGCGAGCACCAGGAGCGCGGTTCCCCCGATCAGGGCTGCCCGGCGTATCGGCTGATGGGTCGTCTCGGATGTGGTCATGCTCTCTCCCGCTGACGTGCTCGACGATGTATAAAATCTTTGACATCCACCAACGTAACGAATTTTTGACGTTATGTCTAGAATCTTTTACATCGCTTCCATCGCTGAGTGCGCTGATGCCAGAGCACGGCATGACAGCCAGGCACACGGTCTTCGGGCTTGGTCAGCCGGGAGGCAGGACGGTGGCGCCGTAGCGGGCGGCCCTGCCGGCGTGGCCGGCCTGGCGCATTCGAGGATCGCATCGCCCCCGCCGCTCGGGCGCCTGCCCGTCACGTTCCGTGTGAATGCGGCGTCAGCAGGTTACCTTCTTCACGTGGAAGGCACACGTCCCGACCAGAGGAGCCCTATGCCGACCCTCGCCCGGTTGATCGCCGCCGCCCTGCTGCTCACGCTCGCGGCCTGCGCAGACTCGTCCGCGACGCCGACCACGACACCGCCGACCACGGCACCGGCGACCGCGACACCGGCGACCACGACACCGCCGGCGACGGGTTCCGCGACACCGGGAACGGCGTCCCCGCCTCCTCCCACCGCCTCCACCCCGACTCCGTCCGCCGGACCGCAGGCGGCCGACCGGAACGATCTGGCGGCCTGCAAGGACGGCGACTGCGAGGTCGACATCAAGGCCGACGACCGGATCGCGATCGACAAGCGGTTCGGCGTGGAGCGGCTCACCATCAGCTCACTCGACGCCGACGAGGTCAGGGTCACGCTCCTGGGCTCCTCCGGCGGGCTGCAGGTCGAGGGGATGAACGTCAGCGTCAGCGGCAACTGCGTCAACGGCCGCTGCCGCGACGAAGGGAATCTCTCCCTGGCTCCCGGCCGGCCCGGCCGGATCAACGACCTGCGGGTGGAAGTCACCCACCTCACCGACGACCGCGCCATCCTGCGGCTCTCACCGGAATGAGGCGCGATGCCGGCCGTGCCCGCCGAGCAGGCTCGCCGGGGACACGACCGGCGAGGGTGTCACAGCGAGCCGTTCTCCCAGGGGCCGGTGATGGCGAAGGTGATGCCGGGCGACTGGATGTTGGCGAACAACCATCCACCGTCCCGGCTGTCGAACACCGAGCCGCACCACTCCGACCCGGTGTAGGTGCCGGGCGCCACGGACTTGCCCGGCACGCCACCGGCCGGGATGACGACCGCGTTCTCCGCGAACGGGAAGATCTCGCCGTCGGTGGTGAGCCCGTGCAGGTACTCCACGCCGGACCCGTCCTCGCACAACACGATGCCGCCGCGCGGGCTGACGCAGATGTTGTCGGGGTTGTTCAGCACGGTCGCGTCCGGCGAGGCGAACAGCACCCGCATGGTGTTGGCGGCGATCTCGTACTCGAACACCTGGCCCTGCCCGGCGGGACCGCCGCTGGTGCTGACGATGTAGATCTTGCCGTCGTGGTACCAGGCGCCTTCCAGGCGGGCGAACGAGGCGCCGCCCTTGGCGATGCCCTGCCGCACGACACTGGTCTCGTTCGCGCCGGGGTCGGGGCTGTCGATGACGACCCAGCCGATCTCCGGGTAGGCGACGCCGGTGCCGTCCTTGTAGGTGGTGTACGCCGAGGCGCCGATCGTCATCATCTCCAGCACGCCGCCCTGCGCCAGGTCGCCCTTGGCCTTCGGCCGGAAACGGTAGAAGCCGCTGGGGGTGGCGTCCTCGGTCTCGTACACCCAGCCGGTCTCCGGGTCCACGGCCACGGCCTCGTGCGAGAACCGGCCCATCTCCTTGTACGGCTTCGCGTCTCCGATCCCGTCGTGCGGCACCTCGAAGACGTACCCGTGCCGGTAGGAGCCGTTGATCTCCGTGGTCTCCTCGCACGACAGCCAGCTGCCCCACGGGGTCGGCCCGCCGGCGCAGTTGCGGATGGTTCCGCCGAGGCTCGCCCAGCTCTCCAGGAACTCACCCTTGCGCGTGTCGAAGATCAGCGACGTGGTCCCGCCGCCGGCCGCCGGGTTGTAGGCGGGTTCGACGAAGGCGCCGCGGTAGCTGCCCACCTCGTGGTTGCGGACCAGAACGGTCCAGTGGCCCTTGCCCGCGCCGCCTGCTCCACCCGCCGGCGTCCGGTCCTTGAGCGCGTCGCTGGGCGTGAACGCGGCCATGCCGTCGTGCGCGCCAGGCGTCGGACGCCCGTCGGTCATCCGGTCGCCGGTCCAGCCATGGGTCACGTACTCGAACCCGCGGGGCAGTTTGAGCAGCTCCAGGCCGGTGGTGTGGTCCTTCACCGGGTACAGCGGCCCGTAGTCGGGGCTGAAGGCCCGCTTCACCATCGTGGAGGCGTCCGCGGTGCGGGCGGACAGCGCCGCCAGCGGCCCGCCCGCCACAACGCCAAGGGTGGCGGCCGTCAGGCCGGTACGCAGGAATCCCCGCCGGTCGATGTCGGTCATCGTCAAGCTCCTTGCTCATCACGAGGGTGCCGCGCGGTGTGGACACCCCGCTGCGAGTCACCCTCCGGCCTCCCGATGTCGGTACGGCGAAACGGGGATGTCCCGCGCCTTAACACGACCTGGGAAGCGCGGACAGGCCCGGCGCGCGGTAGGAAGAGATCGAGACGCATGGGAGGAGCCGACGGTGACGTCCAAGAGCCGCGAGGAGCGCCTGCGCAGGTACTGGGACAAACATGCCCCCTCCTACGACCGGCAGATGGCGTTCTTCGACCGCAGGTTCTTCGGCGACACCCGCGCGTGGATCTGCGGTCAGGCCAGGGGCGACACGCTCGAGGTCGCCATCGGCACGGGCCTGAACCTCCCGTTCTACCCGGAAGGCGTGCGCCTGACCGGCGTCGAGTGGAGCCCGGCCATGCTGGCTCTCGCCCGGCGGCGAGCGTCCGGCCTCGGCCTCCACGCGGACCTGCGTGAAGGAGACGCCCAGGCGCTCGAGTTCCCTGACGACACCTTCGACACCGTGGTGTGCACGTTCTCTCTCTGCGGGATTCCCGATGACCGGCGGGCGCTCGGCGAGATGGTCCGCGTGCTGCGGCCTGGCGGGCTCCTCCTGCTGGCCGACCACGTCGCCGCGGCCCCCTGGCCGGTCCGCCTGGTGCAACGCCTGCTCGAAGTGGTGACCGTGCCGACGGGCGGGGAGCACTTCCTGCGCCGCCCCATCATTCTGCTTCCCGGCCACGGCCTCACCGTCGAACGGCACGACCGCTTCAGACTGGGGATCGTCGAACGCCTGGCCGCCCGCAAACCCGCGCGACCAGGCGAGGCGTGAACGAGGTCAGCGCTCGACGGCCAGCCGTACCCCCAGCCCGATGAAGATGCCTCCGGTGGCGATGTCCACCTTGCGGCGGGCGGCGGCCCGGTGGCGCAGCCAGCCGCCGATCCGCCCGGCGAGCACGCCCACGGTGCCGTCCACCACGAACTCCAGCGCGATGAGGATGACGCCGAGGATCGCGAACTGCAGCCAGACCTGGCCCAGCTCCGGGTTGATGAACTGCGGGAGGAAGGCGATGGTGAAGGTGACCATCTTCGGGTTCAGCAGGTTCGTCAGCAGACCGCTG
Organism: Nonomuraea polychroma; assembly: GCF_004011505.1. Lineage (NCBI taxonomy): Bacteria > Bacillati > Actinomycetota > Actinomycetes > Streptosporangiales > Streptosporangiaceae > Nonomuraea > Nonomuraea polychroma. The sequence goes on along the minus strand of NZ_SAUN01000001.1, from coordinate 1,300,541 downwards.
GTGAACGCCCGGCGGCTCGACAGCGTGCCCCGGCCCTCCACGGTGATCTCGCTGTCGACGCCCTTGCGGTTCCGCAACATCTGCACGCCGAGGTAGATCAGGTACGCGGCTCCGACGATGCGTACAACGGTGAAGGCGACCGGCACGGCCTCGAAGAGCGCCGCCAGGCCGGCCGCGGCCACGGCGACGTGGACGGCCTCACTGGTGGCCACGCCGGCCGTGGCGAGCAGTCCGGCACGCGGGCCGCCGCGCATCCCGCAGCCCAGGACGAAGAGCATGTCCGGCCCCGGTGTGATCATGGCGACGATCGTGGTCATGGTGAACAGCACAAGGAGATGCGGGTCGATGGGCATGAACGGATCCTCTCAGATCGCCCGTTACGGAGCACTGAGCCAGATATGCCGCGCGCACCGACACCCTTTATTCATGAGGTGTTTCATGTCCGGTTCTGCGCTGGCGGGATAGGGGGACTTCGATCAGCCGGGAGCTTCACCGACAGCCTGGACAAGACCACGTTCGAGGGCACGGCCGTCGCGGGCGTGTCCGCCCTCGCGGTCACCCGCCCGTCGCGCGCTCTGGCGCTCGCGGACAACCTCGGCACCACCCCGCCGCACCGCCGTTGACCTGCTGCGCATCGCCGACCCGAAGGGCATCGGGCGCATCCCGGGCCGGGCCGACGACACCGAGGTGATCGTCATCGACGTGCCCGGCCTGCGCGACTGACGCACTATCGCGGGGTGAGGCTCTCGGGCACCGGTGAGCCCTTCGGTTCAGCGGGCGAGCCAGCCGCCGTCGACGGTCAGCACGTGGCCGCACACGTAGTCGGACGCGGGTGCGGCCAGGAAGACGGCGGCGCCGACGAGATCGGCGGGCGTGCCCCATCGGCCGGCCGGGATACGGCCGCGGATCTGCGGCTCCCGCACCGGGTCGGCGCGCAGCGCGGTCGTGTTGTCGGTGGCGATGTAGCCGGGCGCGATGGCGTTGACCTGGACACCGTCGCCGGCCCACTCGTTGGCCAGGGCGCGGGTCATGCCGACGACCGCGTGCTTGCTGGCCGCGTACGCGGCGACGTTGACACCGCCTTGGAAGGACAGCAACGACGCGATTGAGATGATCTTGCCGGTGCGGCGGACCAGCATCTGCCGGCCCGCCGCCCGCGTGATCGTGAACACGGCGTCGAGGTTGACGGTCATCACCGCGTCCCAGTCCTCGCCGCCCATGCTCACGGCGGGAGAGCGGCGGATGATGCCCGCATTGTTGACCAGGATGTCCACGCGGGTCTCGGCGAGCAGGCCCTCGACGTCGTCGGCGAGCCCGGAGACATGGGAGAGGTCGCGAATCCACCGCCGGGCCGAGCGGCCATGAGCCTCGACCGCCCGCTGGGTCTCGTCGAGGTCGTCGTGGTGACCGTGGAGCACCAGGTCGGCTCCCGCCCGGGCGAGGCCGATCGCGATCGCCTGGCCGATGCCGGTGCGCGCGCCGGTGACGAGCGCCGTCCGGCCGGTCAGGTCGAACAGCGGGTTCATCGCAGCTCCGTGATCGGGTACGGCTCGACGTCGGCGTAGTCGATGTTCTCCCCGCCCATGGCCCAGACGAACGCGTAGTTGCCGGTGCCGAAGCCGCAGTGGATCGACCAGGGCGGCGAGATGACGGCCTGCCGGTCGGCGACGATGAGGTTGCGAGTCTGGTCGGGGCGGCCCATCAGGTGCACGACCCGATCCTCCGGCTCGAGGCCGAAGTAGAGGTAGACCTCGGTGCGCCGGTCATGAACGTGCGCGGGCATGGTGTTCCACATGCTGCCGGCGGCGAGCTCGGTGATGCCGAGGACCAGCTGGCAGCTCTGGATGCCCTCGGCGTGAATGAACTTGTAGATGGTGCGCTCGTTGGAGCTGCGCTGCTCGCCCAGCCGGATCGGGGTGGCGTCGGCAAGGGTGCCCTTGCGCGTGGGGTGCGTGGCGTGCGCCGGTGTGGAGACGAGATAGAAGGCGGCCCCGCCCTCGCCGGCGAAGGACACCTCGCGGCTGCCTCTGCCGACGTAGAGGACCTCCTTTGCCCCTAGCTGGTGGTCGGCACCGTCGACGGTGACGGTGCCGGGATCGGTGCCGACGTTGACGACGCCGAGCTCGCGGCGGGCGAGGAAGTGGCCGGCACGCAGCGGGTCGGCGGTCTCCAGCGTCACCGGCCCGGCCGACGGGCGTACGCCGCCGACGACGATCCGGTCCTCGTGGCTGTAGACCATGCTGATGGCGCTGCCGAAGAGGTCCTCGACGAGGAAGCGTGAACGCAGCGCGTCGGTGTCGAATCCCGGGATCTGGTCCGGGTCGGTGGCGTGCCTGACCTTCATGTCGTCTCCCGGAGAGCTGCCGCGTACGCCTGCAGGGCCAGGCCTTGGCCCCAGGGTTGGATCATGTCGTCGCGGATGACGGAGTAGCCGAACGGCAGCAGCTGCAGGACCGTGCCGGCGCTGGTGCGGGTGAGCGTGCCGTCGTCGGCGACGTACGCGTGGACGCCGGCGAGTGCGCGCCACGCGGACCGGCGAAGTCGTTCCGGCTCGATGCCGAGGGCGGCCGCGCGGAACATGGCGGCGGCGATGCCGGCGGCGGCGGAGGTTTCGAGGATGCCGCGGTTCTCCGGCTGCCCGTCGACCAGCACGTCCCAGATCCCGTACGCGGGCTGGTGGCCGGCCAGCGCGAGCAGCTGGCGGCGCAGCACCTCGCGTACCGGCTGCGACAGGGCTCCCCCGGCCTCCAGGTATTCGACCGACGCCAGAGCGGTCCAAGCGTTGGCGCGGCCCCAGAAGTTCCAGATCGTCCGGCCCTCGTGGGAGCCGTGCGCGTACAGCCCGGTTTCGGGGTGTTGGAGGATCTCGGCGTGGGCGAGGATCTGCTCGCCCGCCTCCTCGATCAGCTCTGGCCGACCGGCGTGCAGTCCATAGTGGATGAGGAAAGTGCCGCCCATGTAGACGGTGTCGGCCCAGACACCGCCGGGCCAATGCTCGATGGCACCGCCGGGCGCGCGGGTCACGGCGTCGTCGTGGCGTAGCCAGTCCAGCATGCGCTCGCACGCGTCGGCGTAGCGGCGTTCCCCGGTGGCCCCGTACAGGTCGGCGCAGACCGCGCCGGGCGCGAGGTTGTTGACGTGGCCGAGCTCGATGCCGTCGCGGAGATGCCCGTCGACGAACTCGGTGACGAACGGGTGTACGGCTCTCATTAGCTCGGGAGCTCCGCTTCCTTCGCCGGCCAGGCGCATCATGCCCTGCAGGACGACGCCCTCGCCCCAGAACCAGTGGGTGAGGCCCATGGCCACGGCCCGGTCGGCGATGCGCCCGGCGGTCTTGGCGAGCACCTGCGGGGTGAGGTCCGCCAGGTCGGCGGGGCGCTGCGGCGGCTGCGACCGGCTCGCCTGGCTGGTGTCCAGGCCACGCCCCTTACTCATGTGCTCCGGCCTTTCTGGAGGTCGATCATGTGCGATCCGATGGACAGTGTCGTGTCGCCGAACCCGAGGCGGGCGTAGGGGTTGTCGAGTTGGGGAACCTCGGCGATCGTGCCGTCGGGCGCCAGGTCGGCCGGGCGGCCGTTCACGGTGAAAGGGCCGTGCCACGTCAGGTTCAGCTCGTCGCCTTCGGGGGTGGTGAAGGCGACCCCGTCGCGGATGAAGCGGGGTTCGGTCAGGGACGCGATGAAGTCGGCGTGCCGTCCGACGGTGCAGATCCAGGCTGTTCCCGGGCCGCGTGGCCGAAGCTCCTGCCAGGCGTCGGGCCCGGTGGTCACCGGCTCCGCCCCGCCCTCTGTGGCGAGGGCGACGTAGCCGGCGCCCTTACGCCCGACGGTCCACACGCCCTGCTGAATCCACTCGTCGAACTCGGCGATGGGGAACCACGCGTGCGTATAGCCCATGACGTCGTCACCGGGGATCCGGTACAGCGACAGCACCGTGCCTTCGTGCTGGCGGGCCCTGGGCAGGATCCGGTTGCCGGCCCAGGCGTTGGGCCGCGCCGACGGTGAGGTGGAGGAGTTCGGCGCGTGCGTCACGAACACCTGGGTCTCCGGCCCCAAGGTGGCGCCCCAGATGTGTTCCTGGAGGCCGGGCAGGCCGGGCCGGTAGTCGTTCGCGCACGAGAGCATCACGTCCGGGGTCTTGAACACCGTCACATCCGACCCGTACGGCCTGCTGAGCAGGTCATGGGCGAAGCGGTACGTCCCGCGATAGCTCTGCCTGCCCCACCACCGGTCCGGCAGGTCGTTCGCGGCCTGGCGGATGACCTCGGGCATGCGGTAACGGCGCGCGGTGGCGATGGCCGCGGCCGGGAGGACGGCGTCGTTGAGCGCGCCGGTGCCGAAACAGAGCCACATGATCGGCGCGGTCTCCTCCAGCCGCGACGACCGGAGCGTGGACACATAGGAGCGGCCGTGCGCGCACCCGTGGATGCCGCGCCAGGAGTTCGCCGCCAGGCTGAACAGCACCCGATCCGCGACCCCCGCCGCCAGCGCCCTGATCTCGGCGTCCTCGGCGAACTCCACCAGCGAGACAAGGGCGAGCAGGTCGATCGCGAGATAGGCGTTGGAGTCGAACTCGCTGAACCCGCCGGCGAGCTTGCGGCGCATCCACTCGGCCGCCATCTCGCGCCCGTGCGCGGAGTGCTGGGCGCCGGTCCAGCCGGTGTTGGAGAACGTCTCGTCGCTCAGCGCCGCACCCCACAGCAGCTCCGCGGTGTGCCAGACGAGCTGGTGATTCTCGGTGAAGTAGCACATGGCGTCCAGGCCGGGCTGGTCGATCCAGTACTTGAAGCCGAGCATCGCCTCCCGTACGCGCTCGCGCAGGCCGGGTTCCCACGCGTGGGCCCGGTGCCACAGATGCGCCAGCCCGACCGCCTCGAAGTCGGCGCAGTCGGCCCGGTTGCCGATCATCCACAGGGCGCGTTCCAGGCCGGTGACGACATATGACGGGTCCTCGACGACGCGGACCAGCTCGGCGGCCGAGGTTCCTTCCATGGTGGCGGCGTGGCGCAGGAATTCGGCCCGCCAGGTGGCGGGGTCACCTTCCGGAGCGGAGCGGTACTCCGGGGGCAGGACGGCGACCGGGAACTCCCTGAACACCGGCGAACCGTCGAGGGAGATCCGCAGCACCGTCTCGCCCGTCGACAACATGGAGGCGTTCCCGACCTCGTCGTCGCCTTCGGTCTTGTCCAGCCGCAGGGTCGCCCGTCCGCCGGTGAGCCGGACCAGACGCTCCTGATCCGCCCAGCGGACGCGCAGCGCGGCGCCCTCCGGGCCGATGATCGGCACCGTGCCGTCGGCCGTCCCCCAGCGGGTCACTCCCACGGCGTCGAGAACACGTTCGGCGACGGCGCCGGTGTCCTCGCGGCCGCCGCCGGGCAGCACGACGCGGACGGGCAGCCCTTCCACCCGCAGCCGCAGCACCTGGCGGCACTCGCGGAAGGCCACCTGCCACGAGGCGACGACCACCGTCGAAGTGCCGGAGGGAAGCCAAACCCGCCGGGCACGTTCGGCAGGCTCCATGTAGGTGAAGCCGTCGGACTCCTCCAGCAGCTCGCCGTTGACGAACAACAACGTCGGCCCGGTCGACGCCAGCCGGAGCGTGCGCCACTCGGCCTGGTCGACCTCCAGGTGGGTGGCTGCGAGCGCGACCCGGTACTCCGGCGTGAAGCAGAACGCGCTCCAGTCCACCAGTCCGTCGGCGCCGGTGTGCGTCCGGCGCCACTCCCCCGTGTGCTCCAGGTAGCCGATCGGGCCGCCGTCGACGATCGGCCCTATGACCGGGTCGCGCGGCAACGGCCGGTGCCGGTACAGCTCCTGCTTGAACAGGGTCACGTCCGGGCCGTTGGTCAGCACCCACCGACCCCGCTCTCCCCACGGGTCTCCGTCGGCTCTCAGATGTTTCCCGAGGTCGTCAGCGGGTTCCCGCCAGACGGGACTGACCAGCCAGTCCAGTACGGTGCCGCGGCCGTCGAGCGCGTGCACGGTGCGATCCATGTGAACCTCTACTTGAATCCGGTGTTGGCGATGCCGCGGACGATGTGGCGCTGGAGGATCAGGAAGATCACCACAACGGGGAGCATGCTGACCACCGACATCGCCAGGATGTAGTTGAACGGCACGGACAGCTGGCTGTTGAACTGCGCCAAGGCCACCGGCAGGGTGTACTTCGCCTGGTCCTGGCTGATGATCAGCGGCCACAGGAAGTCGTTCCACCGCCACATCACCGAGAAGATCGTGACCACGGCGAGGGCCGCGCCGCAGAGAGGCACCACGATCCTGGCGAAGATGCGGAACTCACCCGCGCCGTCGATGCGGGCCGCCTCGATGAGGTCGTCGGGGATGCCCAGCATGTACTGGCGCAGCAGGAACACGCCTGTCGGGGTGGCCGCGGGCGGGATGATCAACCCCCACAGCGAGTTCACCAGTCCGAGCTGCGCGGCCATCTGGTAGACGGGGATGAAGATGAGCTGCAACGGGATCATGATGGTGCCGAGCACGATCAGGAACAACACGTCACGGCCGCGGAAGTTGTACTTCGCCAGTCCGTAGGCGCACATCGTGTTGACGACCACGGTCAGCAGCGTCGCGCCGACCGTCACGATCACGCTGTTCTGCAGATAGAGGCCGAAGTCGAACGAGCTGAGCGCCTCGGTGTAGTTGGCCGTCGCCAGTGATGACGGCAGCGGTGCCGGCGGGCGCTGCGCCAGCTCGCTCTGCGTCTTGAACGACGAGAGCACCGCCCACACCACGGGGGCGAGCACCACGATGCTCAACCCGATGAGGATCGCATAGGTGAGGACCTGTCCCACGGACGGGACGGCGCTCCCGCCGATCGAGGTCCACCGACGCCGGCTCACGTCGCCTCCTTGCGCCTGCCGTACAGGAAGTTGAGCAGAGTCAGCGCGAACACCGTGACGAACAGCACCACGGACGCCGCCGCGGCCAGGCCGTACCGGATCGGGGACTGGAAGGCGTTCTCGTAGATGTACTGGACCATCAGCGTGGTCGCGCCGATGGGCCCGCCGCCGGTGAGCGTCCAGATGTAGTCGAACGCCTGGAATCCGGCGATGAGGCTGAGGATCACCACCACCATCGTGGTCGGCCGCAGCAGCGGCAGCGTGATCTTCCGCAGCTGTTGCCAGTTCGTGGCGCCGTCCATCCTCGCGGCCTCGTAATACGTCGGATCGATGCCCTGCAGCCCGGCGAGGATGATGAGGATGTAGAAGCCGATGTGCATCCACAACCCCACGAAGATCACGACGATCGTCGCCAGGCCTCCATCGACCAGCCACCCCGGCTGCCCCAGGCCGATCCGTGCCAGCACGGTGTTGAGCAACCCGTTGCCGCGGTCGAAGATCCAGCCCCAGATCAGGCCCACCACGACCGGCGAGAGCACGACCGGCAGGAAGAACACCGTGCGGAAGAACGCCCGGCCCTTGATGCGCTGGTTGAGCATCAAGGCCAGCGCCACTGACAGGACCGTCGTGAGCACCACGAAGCACGTGGCGAACACCACGGTGGCGCGCGCGGCGCTGCAGAACGCCTCCGAGCCGAACAGTTCCTGGTAGTTCGCGCCGCCCACGAAGGTGAAGTCGCGGCCGTTGCGGCTGTCGTACAGGCTGATGTTGAAGTTGTTGATCGCCGGATACACGACGAACAACCCGAAGATCAACATGTTGGGCAGGACGAACAGGTACGGTGCGAGCCGCTGGTTCCACGGTTTGGCGCGGGCGCGGCGTGAGGGAGTAGAGCTCACTTGGTGTCCTTGAGCGCCTTCTCCGCCGCGGCCTTGATCGTTTCGACGGCCTGCTCCGGTGACTGGCTCTTGGCGAGCACCTTGCCCAGGGCGTCGACGGTGGCCTTCGCCGTGGCGGCGAACGCCGGGCTGTAGGAGGTGGCGAAGGCCTGCGGCGGGGTCCGGCTCACGTCCGCGAGGAACACCTTCATGTCGGCGTCACGCTGGGGGTAGTCGATGCCGGAGGAGATGAGGTCCTTCCTGGTGGGCAGGAAATTGGCCTCCTTGGCCAGGCGTTCCTGCGACTCCTTCGAGTTCATGTAGGCGATGAAGTCGGCCGCGGCCTGCTGCCGCTTGCTCTGCTTGAACGACGCCATGAACTTGCCGCCGGGGAACCCGCCGCAGGTCTCCTGGCAGGGGTTCGGCGCGGCGGCCCAGGTGAACGTCGCGTCCTTGGCGAAGGCGCTGACCTGCCAGTTCCCGCTGATGTACACCGGGGTCTGCTGGGCCAGGAAGATCTCGTTCGCGGCCTTGTACTTGGAGCCGGCCTGCAGCCACAGGTCCGCGGGCAGCACGCCGGAGGCGTTCAGGTCGGCGAAGAGCTTCACCGCCGCCGTGGCCTTCTGCGTGTCCAGCCCCACCGAGGTGCCGTCCGCGCTGAAGAACGTGGTGCCGAACTGGCTCAGCATGGTGGAGAAGCGGTGCCCCGAGACGTCCATCGCGATCGCGTACTGGGTCTTGTTGGCCTTCTGCACCTTCTGGGCTGCCGCCACCATCTCATCCCATTTCCAGGGCTTGGTGACGTCGGGCAGCGACACCCCTGCCTTCTTGAACTGGTCCACATTGACCAGCGGGCCGTTCATGGTCAGGTCGCTCGGCACCGCGAGCAGTTCGCCGCCGGCTCCCGTGATGTAGGCCTTGGCGCCGTCGATGAACTGGCCGTCCAGCGCCGCCTTCTGGAACTTGTTCAGGTCGAGCAGATCGCTGCGGAAGGGTGAGATGTCCGTCAGCCGCGCCACGTCCGGCGCGTTCCCCCCGGACAGGCGGGCCTGGAGCCGCTGCTCCAGGTTGTCGAAGGGGACGATCTGGAGATCGACCTTCACGCCGCTCTTCTTCTCGTAGTCGGCGATCAGATTGCGGGTCGCCTGCTCGTCGGGCCCGTCGGTGAAATAGAGGTACGTCAGCGTCTTGTCATCGACCTGTTCATTCCCGCCTCCGCTTGTCGTGCCCGGCGCGCATGCGGCGAGCGTCACCATTGCGATGCAGGAGGCCAGGATCCGTCGCATCTTTGGGCTACCTTCCCAGATTCACGAAGTTGACAGGCCCGACGAATCCGAGCCGGCGGGAGATCGCGAGTGCCACTTCGGACACTCTGCGGGGGACCACGTCCTGTTTTCCGAGCATCCGCTCGCGCGGGCCCGCCACGCTGATCGCGCAGATGGGCATGCCGCGTTCGTCGCGGATCGCGGCGCCGAAGCAGAGCACGTCCGGCTCGTTCTCGCTGTTGTCGATCGAGTAGCCGCGGGCGCGGGTCTCGTCGAGCTCGGCGCGCAGCCTCGCACGGTCCGTGATCGTGGTCGGTGTGTGGGGGGTCAGGTCGAGCCGGTCGATGAGGGCATCGACCTCGTCGATCGGCAGAGCCGCGAGATACGCCTTGCCGAGCGACGTGCTGTGCATCTGGCGGCGCACGCCGAGCAGCCGGCGGACCGCGATGGAGTGGTCGGTGACGTCCTCATGGGCGACGTACACCATCTGCTCGCCGTCGCGCACCGCCATCAGGGCGGCTTCGGACAGTTCCCGGGACAGATCCCGCAGATGCGCCTGGGCGGCGAGGTAGGGGTCGAAGTTGCTGAGAGCGGCCATGCCGAGGGTGACGGCACGCTGGCCGAGACTCACCTGTTCGGTGCCGTCCCAGTCCACGTAGCCCCGCTGGCGGAGCGTACCCAGGATCCGGTAGGTGGCGCTTCGCGACAGACCCAGCCGGTCCGCGATCTGCACCGCTGTGATCGACCGCTCCGCGGCGAGCAACTCCAGGATCGCGAAACCGCGCTCCAGAGTCCCAGCCAGACGGTCAAGCTCCGCCATAGTTCCCTCTAACGGCCCGATGAATGGGAGGTGATACCGATAACTGGGAGCGAAGCTACTGATATCGCAGCGATGAGTCAATAGTCGGTAATGTGGAGCTTTGCATTACCCCATGGCCCTGGCGGTTGGTTTCGGCCCCTCCCGGGATCTCTACACCGAGGCGGAGAGGACATCGCCGAGCGCACGGAGGTCAGCATGGTGATCTTCGATTCCACCGCGCCGATCGGCACCGCGCAGGCCGTCTACCTGCTCGCCACCGCCGGGCGACTGCCGGACGACGAGTTCGAGCGGCACGTGGACCATGCCTGCCGCGCCAGGTTCCCCGAGCAGCGGGTGTTTCCGCGGGACGAGCTGCAGGGGCCGGCGCCGCTGCGCCTCTGCCGGGCGCGCGTGACCGAGCATTCGGTGCACGTCAGGGGCAGTGCTCCCGTCCATGGCAAGGGTGTCGACTCCCGGCTGGCCGTCGATCTGGGGTCCTCGGCACCGGGCCAGGGAGCCGCGACCGGTTTGCCGGGAAGATCTGCGACCCCTTGACGAACGGCAGCGCCCCGCCATCCGGTGCGCTGCCTATGTTGAGAGCATGCAGGCAGACAACCCCGACGCGACGGCCAGGGCCTGGGACGACTCCCGCTACCTGCCGATCGGGGAGCACGGGCTGATCGGCGACCTGCGGACCGTCGCGCTCGTGGGCACCAACGGCACGATCGACTGGTACTGCTGTCCGAGATTCGACTCGCCCAGCGTGTTCGGCTCGATCCTGGACGCCGACAAGGGCGGCTCGTTCGAGCTGGCGGCCGACACTCCGGCGACCACCAAGCAGTTCTACTTCCCCGACACCAACGTCCTGATCACCCGTTTCTTCGCCGAGGACGGGGTCGGCGAGATCCAGGACTTCATGCCGATCGCCGGCGACAGCCTGGAAGCCGACCGGCACCGGCTGATCCGCCGGATCACCTGCGTACGCGGCACGATGCCGTTCCGCGCCCGGGTGGCGCCCCGGTTCGACTACGCCAGGCAACCTCACACCCTCCACCAGGACGGGTCACGGACGACGTTCGAGTCGGAGTCGCTGTCCCTCGCCCTGTCCGCCAGCGTGCCCGTGGAGCCCGACGGTCAGGACGTACGGAGCCGGTTCGAGCTGGCCGAGGGCCAGCACGCGGTGTTCGCCCTCGACCGCGTGGGCGCGGGGATAGCGCCTCGGGGCTGCCCGATCGAGGAGGCGGAGGAGGAGTTCGCCGCCACGGTGCGGTTCTGGCGGAAGTGGCTGTCGGCCTCCCGCTACCGGGGCCGGTGGCGCGAGGTCGTCCACCGCTCCGCCCTGACACTGAAGTTGCTCACCTACGCGCCGACCGGTGGGATCGTCGCCGCCCCCACCACGAGCCTGCCCGAGCGGATCGGCGGCGCACGCAACTGGGACTACCGCTACGTGTGGGTCCGCGACGCCGCGTTCTGCGTCTACGCCCTGCTCAGACTCGGCTTCACCGAGGAGGCCGAGGCGTTCATGGGGTTCCTGTCCAAGCACGTCGGGTCCGACAGCGGCCTCGGCACCGGTCCGTTGCAGATCATGTACGGCATCGACGGCCGCAGCGACCTGCCCGAACAGGAGCTGACCCACTTCGAGGGCTACCGGGGATCGTCCCCCGCGCGCGTGGGCAACGACGCGGTCGGCCAACTCCAGCTGGACATTTACGGAGCGCTCATCGACTCCATCTACCTGTACAACAAATGGGGCACACCGATCTCCAGCGAACGCTGGGAGGAGGTGTGCACGCTGGTGGACTGGGTCTGCGACAACTGGGACCAGCCCGACGAGGGGATCTGGGAGACCCGCGGCGGACGCAAGAACTTCGTCTATTCGCGCCTGATGTGCTGGGTGGCCATCGAACGCGCCATGCGCATGGCGGCGCAGCGCGGCCTGCCCGCCGACATACCGCGCTGGCGGCAGGCCCGTGACGCGATTTACCGCGACATCATGCGACACGGCTGGTCCGACAGTCTGCAGGCGTTCGTCCAGCACTTCGACGACGATGTCCTCGACGCGTCCATCCTGATGATGCCGCTGGCCAAGTTCGTCTCACCCACCGACCCCAAGTGGCTGTGCACGCTGGACGCGCTCGGCCGCGGCCTGGTCTCCGACTCGCTGGTCTACCGCTACGACCCGGAGGTCAGCCCCGACGGGCTGGCAGGCCCGGAAGGCACCTTCTCCATCTGCTCGTTCTGGTACGTCGAGGCCCTGGCCCGCGCCGGCCGCCTGGACGAGGCCCGCCTGGCCTTCGAGAAGATGCTGACCTACGCCAACCACCTCGGTCTGTACGCCGAGGAGATCGGCCACACCGGAGAGCAGCTCGGCAACTTCCCGCAGGCGTTCACCCACCTGGCGCTCATCAGCGCCGCCTTCAACCTCGACCACGCCCTCGGCTAGGTGCGGTACCGCACCTAGACATCCTCGATGCTGCCCGAGAGGCTGCGGCACATCCTGTCGGAGCCGGCCAGCCATACGACCCTGAACTGGTAGCCCTGGGCCTCCCTGAGCACGGTGTCGGCGCAGAACATGGCTGTCGGCCGGCCCTCCGCCCGCACGCCGAAGCCTGGAGTGAAGGGCACCTGTTTGGCCAGCAGGCAGATCGCATCCTCCGCCAATGCCTCTACGTCGCCTCGCACCACGGCCACGACGCCCAGCGACCAGCCGTACTCGGGATCTTGGTAGACCGAGACCGCCAGGTGGTCGTTCTCGTACGCGCAGTCCGCGGCATCCGCCACCAGGACGACCTGCTTGGCGAAGGTCCTCAGCCCCGTGCGGAACTTGCGCAGCTCCTCCTCGTTGGCCATCTCCTGTTGCGGGATGGCGTCGAGCACGAGGCCGAGGAAGCCGTTCACGCCGAGGCAGGGATTCGTGGCGATCCGCTCGACGCCCTCGGGCGAGGGCAGCAGCGAGCGGGTGATCGGCCCGGCCTTGGGGCAGAAACCCTTCTTGGCCGGTGGCGGGTCCTTGGGTTGCGCCTGGGGCGGCTGATCGGCGCTGGCCTGATCACCCTGGAACTCACACCCGGTGAGGAAGCTGAAGGAGAGGATCGCGATCAACAGCCCGCTGGCAGCGGAGCGACGATTCATGGAATCAAGCGTGTGATCCCGCTCGCCGGATCGTCATGAGTAGCCCCTACTCAAACGCGTAGCGGTCGTGTGACCGGAAACGATCACCGACTTGTGCGGTGCGACCGCCCAGCCGATGACCAGCCCGGATATGAAAGGGTGCCACGTGAGAACATGACAGAGTGTTATGTTAATACTGGTGCGTGCATAACCCAGGACTCCGTCGGCGGCCGGTCCAGAAGCGCAGCATCGAGAGGTTCGAGCGCATCCTCGACGCCTGCACGCAGCTTCTCGACGAGGTGGGGCTCGACGCGCTCACGACACTGGAGGTCGCCAGGCGCGCCCGCGTGCCCAGCGGCACCATCTACCAGTTCTTCGACGGCAAACCCGGCCTGCTGTGCGAGCTGGCGCTGCGCAATCTCGAGCTGCTGCTGGTGCGGCTGCGCCGGCGCATGGTCGAGGAGACGGCCGTCACCTGGCCGCGCGCGGCGGAGATCGTTCTGATGGAGACGGTCGAGATGCGCAGGACCGTGCCCGGCTTCACCGTGGTCGACTTCGCCGACACCCGGCCCGGCGGCTCGACGTTCCTGCCGCCCGGCAAGGTGGAGGAGGGCGGCGACGTGCTGGCCGAGCGGCTCTACCACTTCGCGCTGGACGAGGCCGGGCTGCCGCCGCTGCCCGACTCTTATCGGGTCATGCGGCTGGCCATCCAGATCACGGCGGCCTCCCTCCAGCTCGCCTTCACGGCCGACCCGGAGGGCGACCCCGCCATGATCGAGCAGGGCCGCAGGGTGCTGCGGGCCTACTTCGCCGACCTGTCCGGCGCCGACGAACCGGCGACCGCCGCCCACACCCGGTCGGGCGTCAGCGGCATGTCCAGGTAGGGCACGCCGGCCTGCCGCAGCGCGTCCATGACGGCGTTGACCACGGCCGGTGTGGACGGCACCGCGTAGTCCAGGTGCCACAGTCGTCGACGGCCAGGGAGTCGATGATCTCGATGCGGTCCCGCGGAATACGTGAACATCACCGATGCCGTGCCCCGCATCACCGCGAGAGCCTGCGGGCGTGAAAGAACTGGCGGAGCAGTCCGAGATCGTGATGTGGGTGCGGCGGGCGGGCGGACCATGGACGGGCAGGCCGATCTGGGTGGTGGTGACCGGCGGCGAGGCCTACGTGCGCGCCGCCTTCGGCGCCCGCAGCGCCTGGTACCGCGTGGTACGCGGCGGCGCGCAGGCGGCCATCCAGGTCGGTGGTGAGGTCTTCCCCGCGCGGCTGGAGGCCGTCGGAGATCCCGAGCTGATCGACCGGGTCTCCGGGTGTTACCGGGCCAAGTACGCCCTGAGCTGGCCCGGTCCCGTGGAATCCATCGTGGCTCCCGAGATCGCGGTCACGACGATGCGGCTGCGGGTCGAGACCTCGTCACAGGCCGAGACCGCGTCACAAGTTGAGATCCCGGAGCTGCCTGCGTGAGGTGATGCCGAGCTTCCTGAAGATGTTGCGCAGGTGCGCGTCGACCGTGCGCGGGCTGATGAACAGCCGGGCGGCGACCTCCCTGGACGTCTCACCCCCGGCCACCAGGCGGGCGATGTGCACCTCCTGCACGGTGAGCTCCTCGCCGGCCTGGTTGGCGCGGCTGCGTACGTGCTCGCCGGTCGCGCGGAGCTCTCCCGCCGCGCGGGCCGCGAACGCCTCCATGCCGATGTCGGAGAACATCTCATGCGACTGGCGCAGCCGCTCGCGGGCCTCGCGCCGCCGCCCCTCGCGACGCAGCCACTCCCCGTACAGCAGGCGCGCCCGCGCGCGGGCCACGGTCGCGAGGCTGCCGTCCAGGTGCTCGATGGCCGCGCGGAAGGACTCCTCGTCCCCGGTGACCATGCCTCGCGCGTACGCCTCGACGCCGAGTCCCCAGGGGGTGCCGGCGGCCTGCGTACGCTCGGTCAGGGAGCGCAGCGCCGAGGCCGCCTGCTCCTCCTCGCCGCACCTCATCGCCGCCTCGATGAGCTCGGGCAGCGCGAGTCCGGCGTTGGCCAGGTCGCGCGAGGCGACGGCGCGCTGGGCGGCGGCGAGCGCGGCCGGGTAGTCGGCCAGGCCGTTGTTCAGCACCGCGGTCGCCCAGTGCACGCTGATCGTCATGAGCTGGCTCGCCGCGAGCACGCGGTCGAACAGCTCCGTGGCCTCCTGCTTGCGCCCGCGCATGGCGGCCAGGTGGATGCTGGGGTAGACCAGCGGCGACGCGCCGGTCGCCTCGACGATCGCGGCGCCTTCCGAGATCATCTCCATGGCGGCGCCGAAGTCGCCCGCGTGCACGCCGGCCGTGGCCGCCATGGCGAGGCCGATCGGCAGGGTGAAGAACGAGCCCGACGTGCGGCCCAGCTCCACGATCCGGTGCCCGATGCCGCGGAGGGAGTCGAAGTCCCAGACCTCGGCCGCGAGGATCAGTGCCAGCGAGGGGCGCCGTGTCCAGTGCTCGCCGCCCACGTCGGAGATCAGGGGCCGCAACACCGGCACGGCCGCGCGGTGTCCCTCGGTGACGAGGCTGACGATGGCGTCCAGGAGCACGTCGGTCCCCTCGCCGGGGGGCGCGTCCTTGGCCGCCGCGACGATGTCGTCCAGGCCGCCGATCAGGATGCCCATCTCGATCGCGTCGAGATAGCGGGCGCGTGACCACGCCGGGTCCAGCTCGGCCATGCGCCGTGCCGCGCCGAGCAGGTAGGCGTGGGCGCCCTCGGCGCCTCGGTGGCGTACGAACGACAGCCGGCCGCGCAGCACGTCGGCTCGTGCCAGCTGGTGCGCCGAGCCGGTCGCCACGGTGCTCAGCAGCCCGGCCGCGCGCTCGTAGTCGCCGACCTCCAGCTTGGCCTGGGCGGCGGCGAGGACCCGCTCGACCCGGCGTTCCGGATCGGTCGAGAGCTCCGCCGCGCGTTCGAGGAAGGCCGCCGTGGCCGCCACGCCGCCGCGCGACTGGGCGCGTGCCGCGGAGCCGTCCAGCTCGGCCGCGATCTCTTCGTCAGGGCCCACGCTGGCCTGGGCGTGGTGCCAGGCCAGCCGGTCGGGGTCGGTCACCGGGTCGGTGGCCGCGGCCAGCGCCTGGTGCGCCCGGCGCCGCTCCCCCGGGTCGGCGGAGTTGTAGGCGGCCGCGCGGGCGAGGGGATGGCAGAAGCGGATCCGGGTGCCGAACTCGATCAGCCCGGAGCCGGCCGCCGTCTCCGCGCTGCCGGGCTCGATGCCGAGCGACTCGGCCGCCTTCCACAGCAACTGCGGGTCGCCGACGGTGTCGGCGGCGGCGACGGTCAGCAGCAGCCGTACGCCGGTGGGCAGGCGTTCCAGCCGGGCTTGGAAGCTGCGCTCGATACGGCTCGACAGCGGTGACGCGCCAGGGAGCGCGAACCCGCCCGCCATGCCGCTCAGCCCGGCGCTGCGCGGGAGTTCGAGCAGTGCGAGCGGGTTGCCGCGGGACTCGGCCAGGATGCGGTCGCGTACCCGCTCGTCCAGAGGCGCGCGGACCTCCGCCTTCAGCAGGGCACGCGCGTCGGCCTCCGCCAGCCCGGCGAGAACGAGGGCGGGCAGCCGGTCGAGCTCGGCCAGCCGGCCCTGCTCCGGCGACGGCTCCCCCGGCCTGCCCCGCTCGGGTGCGGGCTCGCGCAGCCCGAACAGCACGGCCACCGGCTCGGCGGCGACCCGGCGGGCGACGAAGGCCAGAGCCTTGGCAGAGGCGTGGTCGAGCCACTGGGCGTCGTCCACCACGCACAGCAGCGGGCGTTCGTCTGCGGTCTCGGACAGCAGGCCGAGCGTGGCGATGCCGACCAGCAACGGGTCGGGCGTCCCGGTGTCCAGGCCGAACGCGATCTCCAGTGCCTTGCGGTGCGGCGCCGGCAGGCCGGCGACGTGGTCCAGGACGGGCGCGCAGAGCTGATGCAGGGCGGCGAACGGCAGCTCCATCTCGAACTCGGCCCCGGCGGCGTCCATGACCCGGAACCCGGACGCCGCCTGCCGGGCGTAGCCCAGCAGCGTGCTCTTGCCGATGCCGGGCTCGCCCCGCAGGACCATGGCCCCGCCCTTGCCCTGCCTGGCCGCGTCGAGCAGGGCGTCGATCTGACGGATCTCGGCGTGCCTGCCCACAAGGGCGCCGTCCGGGGACATGAGAATCACCGGCCAATGCTACGGGGCCCGTCCTGCCGGATCCGGGCGGCCTCGGGATCGCGCCTCAGGCGGTGCGGCGGCGGTGCCGGCCGCCGATCCAGCGGGATCCGGACGACGCGCGACCTGAGGATCACGGCCAGGCGCGCGACCTGAGGATCACGGCCAGGCGCGCAGCCGCGGTGACGGTCGCCGACACGGCGGCGGCGGGCGGATCGGTGATTTCTACCGATGCGACGGTTGCGGAGCCAGTGGGAGCGTGGCGGCAGCGGGGAGAACCCCCGCCCCACTCTCGCCCAAGGAGCAGTCACCGTGAACACGTTGGACACCGCCGCCACGGCCGGCCGGAGCACGACGGGCTCACCGGGCTCGCCGGGGCGGGCGCTGGCAGTCCTGGCGACGGCCCAGTTCCTGGCCGTGCTCACCACCTCGATCGTCAACATCGCGCTTCCGCAGATCCGCGGCGGTCTCGGCCTGTCGGCGGCCGGCCTGTCGTGGGTGGTCAACGCCTACGTGCTCGTCTTCGGCGCCCTGCTGCTGCTCGGCGGCAGGCTGGGAGACGCGTACGGGCTGCGGCGCGTGTTCCTGTCCGGCACGGCGTTGTTCGCGGTGGCCACGCTGGCGGCCGGCCTGGCCCCCGGCGCGACCGTCCTGATCGCCGCCCGCGCCGTGCAGGGTGTCGGGGCGGCGCTGCTCGCCCCGACGGCCCTCGCACTGGTGCTCACCCTTTACCCGGCCGGGGCGGGCCGCGGGCGGGCGCTCGGGATCTGGGGCTCGGTGTCCGGGGCGGGCGGCGCGGCGGGCGTGCTGCTCGGCGGCCTGATCAGCGGTGCGTACGGCTGGCGCGCCGTGTTCCTCGTGACCGTCCCCGCCGCCGTCGCCGTCCTGGCCGCCGGCCGGCTGCTCTTGGCCGTGGACCGGCCGCGCGCAGGCCACCTGGACGCGCCCGGTGCTCCGACCACGACCAACCAGCCACGTGGGCAGCACCTCGACGCGACCGGGGCACCGACCACGACCGACCAGCCACGTGGGCAGCACCTCGACGCGACCGGGGCACCGACCACGACCGACCGGCCACGTGGGCGGCGCCTCGATGTGGCCGGGGCACTGACCTCGACCGGCGGGCTCATCGCGGTCACCTACGCCTTGTCATCCCTGTCGGGCGTGGGCGGTGTGGCCGCCTGGGTGGCGCTCGGCGCCGGGGTGGCGCTGCTGGCGGTCTTCGTGGCCGTGCAACGGCGAGCCGCCGCGCCGCTGGTGCCGCCCCGAGTATTGCGGGCCGGCCGGGTGGGGGCGGCCAACGTGCTGATGAGCCTGGTGGGCGCCGTCTGGATCGGGCTGTTCTTCTTCCTGCCGCTCTACCAGCAGCGGGTGCTCGGGTTCACGCCGCTGGAGGCGGGACTCACCCAGCTTCCGCTGGCCCTGTCGATCATCGTCTTCTCCTGGGCCACGCCCCGCCTGGAACGGCGGCTGCCGGGCCGGGCCGTGCTGGCCGGTGCGCTGGCCGCGCTGACGGCAGGCCTGGCCTGGTTGTCGCGGGCCCCGTCCGACGGCACGTTCCTCGCCGACCTGCTCGGCCCGTCGCTGCTCATCGGGGCGGGGCTCGGCGTGGCCTTCGTCCGGCTCACCGCCCTGTCGTCGGCGGGGGTCGCCCCGGCCGACAGCGGCGTGGCCGGCGGCCTGGTCAACGCCTCCCGCCAGATCGGCGGCGCGGCCGGGCTGGCGGTCCTCACCGCCGTGTCGGGCGGCAGCGCGTACGGGGCCGCCTTCGCCGCCGCCGCCGTGATCGCCGCCCTGACCACACTGCTCTCCCTCGTCCTTTGATCACCTCTGTCACCTGGAAAATCCTGGAAAGGTTCGTCATGAGTTCCGACAAGATGAGCGTCGACCTGGCCAAGCCGTACCTGGCCGGCCACTACGAGCCGGTCGCCGACGAGACGACCGCCCGTGAGCTGACCGTCCACGGTGCGATCCCGCCGGAGCTGGAGGGCCGTTACTTCCGCAACGGCCACAACCCCAAGCCGGGCGTCACCCCGAGCCACTGGTTCAAGGGCACCGGCATGATCCACGGCGTGCGGTTGAGCGGCGGGCGCGCCGAGTGGTACCGCAACCGGTGGGTACGCACCCCCTACCTGGACGGTGTCCCGTTCACCGGCACGAACCCCGAGGTCAGCGCCGCCGGGACCAACATCATCCACCACGGCGGCCGGTACCTCGCGCTCCAGGAGGCCAACCTGCCGTGGGAGGTCACGGCCGAGCTGGAGACCGTGGGCCCGTACGACTTCGGTGGCAAGCTCACCACCGCGATGACCGCCCACCCCAAGGAGGACCCGGTCACCGGCGAGCTGTTCTTCTTCGGCTACAGCCCGTTCCCGCCGTACCTGACCTTCTACGTCGCCTCGCCCACCGGGGAGATCACCCGCGCCGAGGTCATCGACGGGGCGGGGCCGTCGCTGATGCACGACTTCGCCATCACCGCCGACCACGTCATCTGGCTGGACCTGCCCGTGGTGTTCGACATGGCGGAGCACTCGGGCATCCCGTACCGGTGGAGCGACACGTACCAGCCGCGCATCGGCGTGATGCCCCGCTCAGGACCGGCCGAGGTCACCTGGTTCGAGGTCGAGCCCGGCGCGCTGCTGCACGTCTCCAACGCCTACACCGACCAGCGCGGCCGCGTCGTCGTCGAGGGCCCCCGGTACGACCGGTCGGCCTGGGAGTCGTCGTGGAAGTGGTGGATCGGCGCCCCCGGCCACGGCGTCACCCCCGAAGCCGGCTCGGTGCACCACCGCTGGATCCTCGACCCGGCCACCGGCCGCGCCACCGAGGAGCCGCTGGACGCCCTGGTCACCGAGTTCCCCACCATCAATGAGACCGTGCTGGGACGGCCCAGCCGCTACAGCTACGCGGTCGCCTTCCCCGGCGCGGGCCTGGACCGTTTCGCCGTCGTCAAGTACGACACCTCGACCGGCGAACGCCACCTCCACAGCTTCACCCCCGACCAGATGCCGGGCGAGGCCGTCTTCGTCCCCGCCGAGGACGGCGTGGCGGAGGACGACGGCTACCTGCTCACCATCACCAGCGACCTGCGCGCGAACGCCTCCCAGCTTCTCATCCTCGACGCCTCCGACCTGCGCGGCGGCCCCATCGCGACCGTCGAGCTGCCCCGCCGCGTACCGGCGGGCATCCACGGCAACTGGCTCCCCGACCACCACTAAGGAACCTTCGAAATGATCAACGCAATCGACACCGAAGCCCCCGTCGTCGTCCGCCTCGACACCACCATCGACGCCCCCATCGAGCGGGTCTGGAGCCTGCACACCGACGTCGCCGCCTGGCCGAGCTGGCAACACGACATCACCACCGCCAGCGCCGCCGGCCCGCTCGCCCCCGGCGAGACCTTCCACTGGACGACGTTCGGCCTGGACATCGCCTCCACCGTGCACATCCTCGAGGCGCCCCACCGGATCCTGTGGGGCGGCCCGGCCCACGGCATCACGGGCATCCACCAGTGGAGCTTCGAGGAGCGCGACGGCAGGACTCACGTACGCACCGAGGAGTCCTGGGACGGCGACCCGGTCCGCGCCGACGCCGAGAACATGCGGGCGGCCCTGGAGCAGTCGCTCACCACCTGGCTCGCGCTGCTCAAGAAGACCGCCGAGTCCTGACCTCATCACTCCCCCAGCAGGGGCGGCCCGTCCAACGGGCCGCCCCTTCCCCGTCTACGCCGGCCACCATGTACATCGCCGCCGCTCTGACTCACGGGATGGCGATCTTCCTCCTGGCCGGCGGACTGGTTTGATCGCACTGCCGTGCCCGCCCTCGGGCACTCCTGGCCAGTCCTGGCCGGCGGCTGCCGAAGAGTGGTTGATTCCCGGCGGCTTCCGACGTGCAGGCGGCGGTTGAAGTGGCTCTGTGCCACGGTCGGGCGCCTTCCTCGACACTGCTCGGCAAGCAGTCACACTTCCGCACTGGCCGACTACTCAGCGGGCACGGATGCCCTAGGGTTGCCCGCAGTTAACGAGAGTTGAGCTGATTGGTGTGGACATGCCGGATGTGACGCCCGCGATGATCGCCGGGCGCTATGTGTTGATCGAGTTGATCGGCCAGGGCGGCATGGCCGAAGTGTGGCGAGGGCACGACCAGCGGCTGGACGTGGGCGTCGCGGTCAAGATCATGAATCCGTTGACGGGTGGCATCGCCGCGGGCGAGCGGTTCGCTCGCGAGTCGAAAGCCGCGGCGCGGATCGTGCACCCCAACGTGGTGACCGTGCTGGACGTCGGGCAGGACGAGCAGCGGCGCTACCTCGTCATGGAGTTGCTCACCGGTCGCAGTCTGGCCGCCGAGCTGGCCGTGCGCGGCCCGCTGCCGGTCGCTGAGGCGTGTCATCTGCTCAGTCAGGCCGCGGCCGGGCTGGACGCCGCGCACCGCGCGGGCGTGGTCCATCGCGACGTCAAGCCCGCCAATCTGCACCTGACCGCCGACGGCAGACTCAAGGTGGTCGACTTCGGTCTGGCGCACATGGCCACCGAGGCGTCGAGGCTGACCACCGTGGGCACCATCATCGGCACGCCCGCCTATCTCGCGCCCGAGCAGATCGACGGTTCGGGCGGGGAGGCCGCCACCGACATCTACGCCCTGGGCTGCGTGGCCTACGAGCTACTGTGCGGCAGGCCGCCGTTCACCGGCTCCCCCGCCGAGCTGGTCTACCAGCACGTCCATCACGCACCCGCGCCGCCCGGCAACCAGCGGCCGGACATCCCGATCGAGCTGGAGCGGCTCATCTTGGCCATGCTCGCCAAGAACCCCGCCGACCGCCCGGCCGGCGCCGAGCACGTACGCCAGGTCTTCGGCGCCGTCGCCCACGCCGCCCGCGCCCGGGGGCGGCACGCGCATCAACCGACCCAGGTGACACCGGTGCCCCCGCCCGGTGCCGCGCGGGCGCGAGAAACTCGTGTCCTGGACGCCCCGCCGTCCGGCATTCTGAACGCCGGATCGCCGCCGGGGCCGGGTTCCTCGGACGGGCGGCGGCTGCTCCTCCAGGTCGCCGCCGCCGTCGCGGCCATCGCTGTCATCACGCTGGGCGCTACGGCGGTGTTCTCCGGCTCGGGGGATCAGGCCGCGGCGCCACCGTCGGCGACGCCTTCCGATGCGGATCGCGTGTCGGAACAGCCTCAGCCGCCGGCGACCGCCAAGCCGTCCGTACGGCCGACCCCTTCGCCGACCCGAACTTCGACGCGGCCGGTCGCACGCGACCCACGGACCTGGCTGGTCGCCCTCGACCAGGCCGTGAGCGCCCAGCAGGCCCAGGGCGGCATCGACGGTGACGTGGCCGGCAAGGCGCACGAGAAGATCCGGGAAGCGGCCAAGAAGCTGGTCGAAGGCAAAACCCGGGAGGCCCGCGAGAAGATTCAGGAGCTGGGCAAGGACCTGGCCGAGGCCCGGCGCGAGGGCAAGCTTGCCGACGGCCCGCTCACCCAGTTCCTCAACCGCTCCGGGCTGGTCCTGGCCGGTGAGGGCGCCGAGGAGGAGGACGACGACTGACCGCACCGCCTGCGCGGCGCTCTTCTCAGCCGCGCCTGCCCTAGGGCATGCACGCATCCAAGCCAAGGCGCGCTGATCTTCAACAGCCGACGTTGACGTTCTACGTCTTGGAGGGCAGATGTCGCGGGCCCATGGCCTTGTTGGTGCGCACCCGGTCTTCCACCTCGGCCTGGTCTCGGTGACGGCGTCGATGAAGGCGAGCTCGCGCGAGCCGGATCCGCGGTCGCTGCTGACACAACTAGGCGCGTGGGCAGCGGCGGACGGTCACTCGGGGATCCGGTCCTCGGTGTACGGGGTGGTGACGCCCGCGTACCCGAGGTGCATGACCATGCCCTCCGAGCCGTGCTTGAAGTTGTGGCAGTGGTCCATCCAGATGCCGGGGTTGCCGGCCGTGAAGGCGACCTCGAACACCTCGCCGGGAGCCACGTTGAGCGTGTCGGTCCACCACGGGCTGCCCGTGGCCGGCACGCCGTTGCGTGACAGGACGCGAATCCGGTGGCCGTGCAGGTGCATCGGGTGGTCGATGAGGCTGCGGTTGGCGATGCGCACCTTGACGCGGTCACCCGCGCTCACCATCAGCATGGGGACGGCGGGGTAGAGCCGCCCGTTGATCGAGCTGCTGACGTAGTTGAACCGGCCCATGGCGAAGCCGAATCCGTCGTCCAGTCTGAGGTCGAAGGCGCGGTCGTAGCGGTCTTCGCCGGCCGGGGCGGCGGTGCCGTACGTGAGCGGGTCGAACAGCGGTCCCATGCCGAGTGTGTCGGGCGGGGCCGTGCCGTCGGGGCTGAAGGCCAGTGCCGCGGTGTTGGGGATCTCGTTGACGTCGATGGACAGCGTCACCGTGCTCCGGGGCATGGTGAAGGCGAGGTCGTATCGTCCGCCTGCGGCCAGCAGGAGGTCGGTCCCGGCGGTCAGCGGTGTCGCTCCCTGGATCGGGTTGCCGTCGATGGCGGTCACGGTGTACGCCGTGCCGCCGACGTGGATGCGGTGCGGCTCCTCCGAGCTGTTGATCAGCCTGAGCAGGACCGGCTCCCCCGCGGCCACGGCCTCATTGGAGGGCCGGTCGGCGGTGCCGAAGGCGGCGATCGCCTCCTCCGCCCGCGGCCACAGGTGGGTGAACACCGTCTTCTCCACCCCCTGGTGGGCGGCCTGCTGGGGGTTCTCCACGATCAGGGCGCCGAACAACCCGCGCTCGACGGTCTCGGCGGCGTCCCGGTGGGTGTGGTACCAGAACGTGCCCGGACGGTCGGGGACGAACCGGTACACGTGCCGGCCTCCCGGCAGGACGGCCTCCTGGGTGACGCCGGGCACGCCGTCCTCGGCGTTGGGCACGTCGACGCCGTGCCAGTGCAGGGTCACGCCCTCCTCGACATCGGTGTTGATCAGGGTCACCTCGACGAGCGAACCCAGCCGTACGCGGAGTTCGGGGCCTGGCGCCTTGCCGTTGAAGGTCAGTGCGTCGATCTCGCGACCCGAGCCGAGCCGCACCTTGCCGCGCGCCGCGGTGAGCGTGAAGCGCGCGTCCGGCGTCTTGTCGCGCGGGCCGGTGAGCTGATCAACGGACCTGGCCTGGGCAGCGTGGTGCGGCATGGCGCCGCTCCCCCAGTCCATCGACCCGCCGTGATGGCCGCCGGCGTGTGCGGCGGCGACGTTGGCCTGGTAGGACAGGCCCAGGACCACGGCGGGGGCGAGCAGGTACACGACGGCCGCCCACGGCAGGCGCGCCAGTCGTGAGCCGCCGGTACGCCACCTGCCCACGAGGGCGGACAGCCCGACGGCCGGCACCGAGACGATCAGCTGGATGACCGGGTCGAAGGGGATGAACAACCACACGCCCGACAGCAGGACCCCGCCCGCGGCGGCGTGGGCGGCCATGACGGGGTCGTGACGGCGGACAGCCATCAGGGCCCAGGCGATCGGCAGCACCGCCAGCGGCACCTGGACGATCAGCCGCGAGTCGGCCAGGGCCAGGCCGCCGGTGAGGATCAGGACGGCCACCGCCAGGCGCAGGACCACCAGGGTGGCAGTGCCGTACAGCGCGAAGCGGAGCCGGCGCAGGCCGGCGGGGCGCCGTGCCAGGCGTCCCGCCAGCCCGCCGGTGACCACCGCCGCGATGATCGCGGCGAGGGCCAGCAGCATGTCAGTGAGGAAGAGGGGCTCGAACATCGGTGTCAGTCCCACAGCGCCAGCGCGATCACGAGGGCCGCCACCGGCAGCAGCAACCACGGCTCGGCCAGCACCAGCAGTGCGGTGACGATCAGCGCGAACCACGCCAGCCCCTTGGCCGCCAGCCGCCTGGCCTTGCGCTTCCCGCTCTTCTTCCTCGTCTTCTCACCGCCGCCCTGTTCGATCTCTCCCTGTTCGATCTTTCCGGGCTCGACGGCCGGCACATCCTGACGGATGTCGGTGAGGGTCTCCTGCGGAGTGGACATCGGGTTCTCCTTCGCTGGTTCGTGCACCCACAGTGACGAAAGAGCGGGAGCCATCGCGTCGGCGACAATCGCCTACTCCGCGAAGCGACCTGCCGAGGCTACTCGTAGTCGGAGTCGTGCAGCCGGCCTGCTGGCACGGGTATGGCGGGGAACGGGTTGCCGGGTAGCAGGACGACCCGGCGTGCCTGGCTCGAGATGCAGCAGGGCCGGGCCGATGCCGGCCGTTCGCAGCCGGCCGATCGCTGGTGGACCATAGGGCACGTGACGTCGGAGAAAACCGCACCGGCCCCCGCCCGCGCGGCCCACTCGCCGGTGCTCGTGTTCGCCGCCGGGACGGCGGTGGGCGTGCTGGGCGGGATGATCGGCCTCGGCGGCGCGGAGTTCCGGCTGCCGCTGCTGATCGCGTTGTTCGGGTTCGCCGCGCTGCCGGCGGTCATCGTGAACAAGGCGATGAGCTTGATCGTGGTGCTCGCCGCCATTCCCGCCCGGCTGGCCGCCGTCCCGCTCGCCGACCTGGGCGCGCACTGGACGGTCGCGGCGAATCTGCTGGCCGGGAGCCTACTGGGCGCGTGGACGGGAGCGTCATGGGCGGTGCGGATGCGCGGCGCCACCCTGCACAAAGTGCTCGCCGCCCTGATGGTGCCCATGGCCGGCGCCCTGGTGCTCGCCCACACCGCCACCGTGGGCACGCTGATGCTGCCCGGTCCGGCGCAGGCGGTCGCCGGGGTGGTGGCCGGGTTCGGCATCGGTGTGGTCGCCGCCGTCATGGGCGTGGCCGGCGGCGAACTGCTGATCCCCGCCATCGTGCTGCTGTACGCCGTGGACATCAAGACCGCGGGCAGCCTGTCGTTGCTGGTGTCCCTGCCGACGATGCTGGTGGCCTTCGCCCGTTACAGCCGTGACGACAGCTTTGCCGTGCTCCGCGCCAACCTGCGTTTCACGGGGATCATGGTCGCGGGGTCGATTGCCGGAGCCCTGCTGGGCGGTCTGCTGCTCGGCGTGGTCCCCGACCTGGTGCTCATCCCTCTTCTGGCGGCCATCCTGCTGATCTCGGCGGTCAAGCTGGCCCGGCACTCGACTACTGGTGATCCGGTGACCGACCGTTAACTGGGGGCTTCGGTGCGGCGCAGTGCGAAGCGCGGGTGCGGGCCGGCCTGGCCGAGCGCCAGGTCGGCGGCCATCCGGCCGATCAGCGGGGCGAACTTGGCTCCATGCCCGGAGCAGGGCGAGACCATCACGACGGGACCGACCCGATCCAGGATGAAGTCCTCGTCCGGCGTGACGGTGTAGAGGCAGCTGGCCTCGGCGACGGGCACGGGGTCGAGGCCGGGCAGCCGCTTGTCCACCCATGCGGAGACGGCGGCCCGGGAGGCGGGGTCCACGACGCCGTCGCGGGTGCTCGCGGTGGTGGGGGTGCCGCCGTGGTGCTCCGCGACCTTGACGGCGGGCGCCGCTCCCCCGTCGCCTCCCGACGGCAGGCCGTACACGTCCAGGTCGTCCGTGGCGACCAGGGTCGGCCACGACTGGCCGGGATCGCGCTGACGGAAGTGGAACACCTGCTGCTGCGTGACCCGCAGCGGCGGCAGTCGGAGCGGCACACCGATGGCGTCGGCCAGCTCGGGCAGCCACGCCCCGGCCGCCACCACGACCGTGTCCGCCGCAAGCTCCGCGCCGTCGTCCGTGCACACCCGCACGCCGTCGCGTACGTCGATGCCGGTCACGCGGGTGTTCGTGCGCACGTCGGCGCCGAGTTCGGCGGCCCGCCGCACGCACGCCGCCACCGTGGCGTCCGCGTCCACCACCCCGGCCTCGGGGTGGAACAACACCGGACCGTCGAAGCGGATGTAAGGCCAGCGCTCTGCTGCCGCCCGCGCGGACAGCAGCTCGTGCGGCACTCCGGCGACGGCGAGCACCCGCGCCAGGCCCTCGGGGTCGTGGCCCGCGCCGAAGTCGAGGCCGCCGGTCGTGCGGAGCAACGCCGTGCCCGAGTCCGCCTCCAGCTCGCGCCAGCACTCCCCCGCCCGCCCGGTCAGCTCGACGTAGAGCGGGTCGGCGTAGGCGCGGCGGAAGATCCGCGACGTGCCGTGTGAGCTGCCGTTGCGGTGCCCGATCTCGTACGCCTCGATCAGCGTGACCTCGATGCCGCGGCGGGCGAGCTCCCAGGCGGTGGCCGCGCCCATCAGTCCGGCACCGACGATGACGATCATAGAGGGGCTCCAGGTATATCCAGTCGGTGCCCGCGAGCGGGCCACGGGTCACGGGCCACGGCCGCGGAGTCTGCGCCTCCATGGTAAGCACCCCCAAGTACCCGGCCGGGCCGCCGTGGCGCGGGCCGGGCGGGCCGGCCAGATCGCCGGCAGCGACGCCTTCCACGCCGACTTCGCCCGCGCCGAGGCGACGTCCCGCGCGGCGGAGGCCCTGGTCCACGAGACGTGGGCGGACGCGGAACGCACCCTCGACTCAGGCACGGTGCTCGGCGTGCGCCAGGAGACGATGGTGCGGCTCGCGCTCAACCACGTCACGTCGACGCTCGCCGACGTGGCCCGATTCGTCTACGCCTCCGGCGGCACCTCGGCGCTCCGCGACGGGCTGATCCAGCGGCTGTTCAGGGACGTGCACGCCGGCACGCAGCACATCACCTCCAGCCCGCAGGTGCTGCAGGAGTGCGGCCACGAACTGGCCGGACTGGCTCCGGATCAGTCGTGGGTGGTCTTCGCGCTGGAGTCGTGAGCAGGCACTTCCGGGAGAAGATCGAGGCATGATATACAATATTTCATGCACCAGCATTCGGCCTCTCGCACGAGCTACGCCGTCGCGGATGACGGGACCAGGCTTCACTGTGAGGAGACCGGGACCGGCTTCCCCCTCCTCTTCATCCACGAGTTCGCCGGCGACCACCGCAGCTGGGAACCTCAGGTCCGGCACTTCTCCCGCTCCTACCGTTGCATCGCCTACGCCGCCCGCGGATACCCGCCGTCGGACGTGCCGTCACAGCCCGAGCAGTACTCGCAGGCCCGGGCCGTGACGGACGCGATCGCGGTGCTCGACCATCTGGGCATCGACCGGGCGCACGTGGTAGGGCTCTCGATGGGCGGCTTCTGCGCCCTGCACCTGGGCCTGCGCCACCTGGAGCGGGCAGCGTCCCTCGTGGTCGCCGGCTGCGGCTACGGCGCCCAGCCGGAGCGGCAGGCAGGCTTCCGCGAGGAGTGCGAGGCCATCGCCACGGCCCTGGAGGCGGAGGGCGCCGCGGCCTTCGCCGCCCGCTACGCGCAGGGGCCCGCACGAGTGCAGTTCCAGAACAAGGACCCGCGCGGCTGGGCCGAGTTCGCGCGCATGCTGGGCGAGCACTCCACCCCGGGCTCCGCGCTCACCATGCGCGGGGTGCAGAAGTCCCGCCCTTCGCTGTACGACCTGCGCGAGGAGCTCTCCCGGCTGACGGTCCCCACGCTGATCATGACCGGCGACGAGGACGAGGGGTGCCTGGAGCCGGACCTGATGCTCAAGCGCACGATCCCCACGGCGGGCCTCGCCGTCCTTCCCAGGTCCGGTCACACCCTCAACCTGGAGGAGCCGGACCTGTTCAACCGCACGGTGGGCGACTTCCTCGCGGCGGTCGAGCGCGGCGCCTGGGGACGGCGTGACCCGCGCTCGTTGTCGGCGAGCACGACCGGCATCGAGTGACGCCTCAGGGAGCGTGATTGTCCAGGTGCTCCGCGCCCAGGATGTGCTCGCGGGTGATCCGGGCCGCCCGCGCGCCGTCCCGGGCGCGCAGCGCGTCGATGATCTGGGCGTGCTGCCGGGTGGACTCCAGATGCGTGCGCAACACCCGCGGGCCCTGCGGCATCGACTGCCAGAGCAGTCTCATGATCGCGAGCAGCAGCGGGCTGCTGGCGGCTTCGTAGATCAGGTGGTGGAAGTGGCGGTTGAGGTCCGCGTAGCGGGGATCCCCGTCGGGGATGCCGGCCAGCTCGGCGTTGAGCTCTTCCAGCCGTTCGAGGTCGGCCTCGCCGATGCGCGGGGCGGCCAGCTCGGCGCCGAGGGACTCCAGTGCCGCGCGGATCTGGAAGTTCTCCTCCGTCGCGCCTTTGTCGGCCTCGCTGACCGTCGCCCCCTTGTGCAGGTCGCCGCGCACCAGCCCTTCGGACTCCAGCCGCTGCAACGCCTCACGGACGGGCGTCTGGCTGACCCCGAACCGCTCGGCCAGATCGCGCTGCCGTAGCGGGGAGCCGGGCCGCAACTCGCCCGCGATGATCAGCTCGCGGAGAGTGGCAGCCACCATGTCGGTCTTGCTCGTGTACGTCGCCACGCTGGTGTTTCCTCCGTTGACAGGCCCGGTGGGCGAGGCGGCCGCGAAAAATTGTATATGAAATGTAAAGCGCTTCAGGACCCTCCCACGGCGAGCAATCGCCGCAGGGCCGCCGCATCCGTACGCAGCGCCTGCGGGTCGGCGGTCTCGTGGACGACCCGCCCGCGTTCGAGCACGAGGGCCCGGTCGACGCGGCGCAGCGCGAAGTCGACCTTCTGCTCCACCAGGATCGCGGCCGTGCCCCGGCGCCGCAGCTCGTCGACGACGTCGCCGATCCTGGCCACGGTCTGCGGGTCGAGTCCCTCGGTGGGCTCGTCCATCAGCACGAGCCGGCCGTTGCCCACCAGGGCCCGGCCCATGGTGAGCATCTGCTGCTGCCCGCCCGAGAGCTTCCCGGCCGGCAGGCTCCACCGTTCCCGCAGCACGGGGAACCGGTCGGCGACGTCGTCGATCGTCCACGCGCCACGGCGCGCGGCGACCTTGAGGTTCTCCCGCACAGTGAGGGACGGGAAGACCCGGTGCCCCTGAGGGACGAGGCTGAGCCCGGCACGGGCGATGCGCTCGGCGGGCGCGCCGGCGATGGGCCTGCCGCCCAGGGTGATCTCGCCTTCCCTGGGCCGTAGCAGGCCGCTGACGGTGTGGATGAGCGTGGTCTTGCCCATGCCGTTGCGCCCGAGTATGCCGAGCACCTCGCCCTCGCGGACGGTCAGCGACACGCCTTGGAGCACGTGGCTGGAGCCGTAGTAGGTGTGGACTCCGCGTACGTCGAGCAGCGCCTCAGTCATGCGCCACCTCCCCGAGATAGGCCTCGATCACCCGCTGGTCGGCCGAGATCTCCTCGGGCGTGCCCTCGGCCAGGAGCCGTCCCTGCTGGAGCACGCTGACCCGGTCCGCGAGCCCGAACGCCACCGCCATGTCGTGTTCGATCATGACGATCGTGATGGACCTGGGCAGCGCGGCGACGAGCGAGGTCAGCCGCTCGGCGTCGGCCGGGGCCAGTCCGGCGGTGGGCTCGTCGAGCAGCAGCACGCGCGGGCCGCGGCACATGGCGAGCACGATCTCCAGCACCCGCTGCTGCCCGTACGCGAGCCGCCGGACCGGCCAGTCGGCCGTGTGCTCCATGTCCCACTCGGCCAGCACCTCCACCGCACGATCACGCAACATGTCCGGCCCGCGCCAGAACACCCAGTGCGCCCGCGCCTCGGCGGCCAGCGTGAGCTGCACGTTCTGTGCCACGGTGAGCTCGCCGAAGAGGTTGGTGATCTGGAACGTCCGGGCCAGCCCCATGCGCGCCCGCCGGTGCGCCGGCCGCCGGGTCACCTCGCGGCCCAGCAGGTCCACGCGGCCGCCGACCGGCCTGACCTGCCCCGCGAGCACCCCGAACAACGTCGTCTTGCCCGCGCCGTTCGGGCCGATCAGGGCGCGCCGCTCCCCCGCGGGCACGACCAGGGTCACGTCGTCGTTGGCGTGGAAGGCGCCGTACCGGACGGTGACGCCGTGCCCGGCGATGGCGATGTCGTTCATTTCCGCACCTCCACGATCACCGGCTCGTCCGGCGCCTGTTCGGCCGGCGGCGAGGTTCCCCGGCGGAGCCTGCGCAGCCTGCCCAGGACGCCGTCGGTGAGAAACAACGCCGTCAGGATGTAGACCACGCCGAGTGCCGTCGTCCAGCGGTCGGTGTAGGTGCTCACCCAGACCTCGAGCCCCGTGACGATGGCCGCGCCGAGGAACGGGCCGAGGAACCTGCGTGCCCCGCCGAGGATGGCGAACACGAGCACCTCGGCGCTGATCTGCCAGCTCAGGCTGGCGGTGGAGACCGACCCCTGCAGGTAGACCTCGAGTGCCCCGGCCACCGCGGAGAACGCGCCGGACACGGCGAAGGCCATGACCCGGATCGTGTTCACCTGGTAGCCGGTCGCGCTCATCCGCGACTCGCTCTCCCGCATGCCGAGGATGGTCATGCCCGCGGGAGAGCGCTGGAAGGCCCAGAGCGCCGACACGCAGACGGCGGTGACGGCCAGGGCGAGAAGGTAGAACCCGCCGCCCGTGGGCACTCCGTCGCGGGGGATGCCGGGGATGCCGTTGTCGCCGCCGGTGAGCTCGGTCTGGTAGAAGGCCAGGCCGAACACCGCCTGCGAGAGCGCCAGAGTGATCAGCAGCAGGTAGACGCCGCGGACCCGCAGGCAGAACAGCCCGAAGACGGCGCCGGCCACCGCGCCGAGCACCAGCGCGACGGGCATGGTGAGCGCCATCGGCCAGGCCCAGCGGGTGATGGCGATGCCGACGGTGTAGCCGCCGATCCCGAAGAAGGCCGCGTGGCCGAGCGACGGCATGCCGCCGTACCCGAACACGACGTTGTACGCCGTCGCGAACAACCCGAGGATGAGGATCCGGCTCGCGACGAACACGGAGAACGAGTCGAGCACGACGGGCACGGCCAGCAGCAGCACGGCCGCGACCACCACCGCGAGAATCCGGCCCTTCATCGGGGCGCCGCCTTCCCGAGCAGGCCCTGGGGCCGCAGCGCGAGGACGAGGGCCACCGACGCGTACAGGGTGAACATCGCCCACCCGGGGAACAGCACCCTCCCGAACTCCTCGACGAGGCCGACGGCAAGGGCCGCGACGTAGGCCCCCGGGATGGAGCCGAGGCCGCCCACGACCACGACCACGAGCGCGAGCAGCAGCACCTCGAACCCGCTGTCCGGCGACAGGCTGGTGAAGGCGCCGCCCCAGACGCCGGCGAAGGCCGCCAGCCCGGTGCCGAGCCCGAAGACGAGCAGGAAGATGAGCGGCACGCGGATCCCGACGCTCCGCGCCATCTCCTGGTCGTCGACCGCCGCGCGCACCTTGGCGCCGATCGGGGTGTAGCGCAGCAGGGCGCTGACGAGCAGCGCCAGGCCGAGGGCGATGCCGATGAGCACCAGCCGGAACTTGGGGAAGACCAGGGCGCCGAGCTCGACCGGTCCGGTCAGTCCTGGAGGCGTCGGCGGGGAGATCGGATCGCCGCCGTAGTGGGCGAGGATCTGGTCGCCGATGACGAGCGCGACGCCGAGCGTGAGCACGATCTGCGGCAGCTCCTGACCGGTGAGCCGGTGCAACAGCAGCCGCTGCGCGGCCATCCCCGCGACGGCCGCGCCCACGACGCCGATCACCATGGCCAGCCAGTAGTCGGTGCCGCGGCTGGCCAGGTCGTACGCCAGGTAGCCGCCGAGCAGGTAGAAGGCGCCGTGCGCGAGGTTCACCGTGCGCATCAGCCCGAACGTGATCGTCAGCCCGCTGGCCACCAGGAAGAGCAGCGACCCGTAGGCGAGCCCGTTGAGCGTGTGCGTGAGCCAGCTCATCACTTGGCCCAGGTTCCCTTGAGTTTGTCGTAGCCGGGGAAGGTGAGGTACTTCTCCTCGCCGTAGGTGAAGAACTGGTTCACGTCGGGGATCGTCGAGACGATGCTGTTGACCCAGCCGCCGTCGCGCTGCTCCACCTTGCGGATGTAGATGTTGTAGACGGCCTGGCCGTAGGCGTCGAAGGACACCGGGCCGCGGGGGGACTCCACCTTGACCTTCGCCAGGGCGGCCCGGAGGTTCTCCGCCGTCGGGGCGCCGTTGATCTGGGACAGCGCCTGTTCGAGGACCATCCCGGCGGTCCAGCCGTCGTCGGCGTACTGGTTGGCGCTCTTCTTCCGCTCCTGGGTGAACGCGGCGACGAGGGCGTCGTTCGCGGCGGACTTGATCTGCGGCGTGTAGTGCAGGCTGCTGATGACGCCCTCGGCGGTGTCGGCCTCCGTGGGGAGGGTCGTCTCGTCGACGGTCGATCCGTGGGCGACCATCGGGAGCTTCACGCCGAAGTCGCGGTAGGCCTTGAGCAGCCGGATGCCGTCCGAGCCCGGCGCCACGACATAGACGACGTCCGCCTCGTCCTTCTTGATCTGGTTGACGTACGGCCCCCAGTCCTGGGTCGCGAGCGGGGCGTAGATCTCCTGGATCACCGCGCACCCGGCGTCCTCGTACGCGCGGGCGAAGCCGCCGGCGGCCTCCCAGCCGAAGGAGTAGTCGAGCCCGAGGATCGCGGCCTTCTTGTGGCCGAGGGTCTTGCAGGTGTACTCGCCGAGCGGCATGACGTCCTGGGAGCTGGTGTACGACACCCGGAAGGTGTTGCCGCCCTTCTTCCTGGTGAGCCCGTCGGCGCCGGCCACCGTGATGAGCAGCGGGACGCCGGCCTGCTCCAGGTACGGAGCCACCGCGTAGGCGATCGCCGAGTTGACCAGGCCCACGACCATCTGCGCCTTGCTCTGCTCGACGAGCTGCCGCGCCTTGGTGGTGCCCTGGGCCGGGTCGGTGCCCTCGTCCTCCTTGACGACCTTGATGCCGTACCCGGACAACACCCCGCCCTTGGACTTGAGGTAGAGCTCGAACCCGGCGTTGACGTCCGTGCCCAGTGCCGCGAACGGCCCGGTCAGCGGGTTGAGCAGGCCGACGGTCAGCGTGCCCTTGTCGCCCTTGGCGGTGGTCTCGGCGGTCGGGGCGCCCTCGACCGAGGGAGACCTGCTGCCGCAGGCCGCGACGGCCAGGAGCGCCGCCACGACGGCGGAAACGAGAAGCCGGGAAGGAGGTGATCCCATGTCGTTCTCCTCTGGGCGGGGGGCAAAGGCTCCCGGGATTACGCCTGATGTTTGGTATATCAAGTTTGATCGGTCACGTCTATGCGTGGGTTAGCGCGATGTTACGAAACGTGTGACGGCAGCAACTCGATCACGCGGGAGGCGGACAGCGGCAGCGCCCCCACACCGCCCGGCAACCCGAGCGCGTCGCGTACGGCGTTGGCGATCGCCGCCCCGGCGGCCGACAACCCGCCCTCTCCCGCGCCTTTGACGCCCAGCGGGTTGTCGGGCGACGGCGCGTCCTCGGTGACGATCGTCTCCACCCGCGGCGTCTCCGCCGCGGTCGGCACGAGGTAGTCCATGAACGTCGCGGCGAGCGGCTGCCCGTTGTCGTCGTACCGGAACTCCTCCATCAGCGCCCCGCCGATGCCCTGCGCCACCCCGCCGACGAGCTGGCCTTCGACCAGGGTGGGGTTGATGGCGCGGCCCACCTCGTAGGCGACCAGGTAGCGGCGCACCCGGACGCCGCCGGTGCCCTGGTCCACCTCGGCCAGGGCCACGTGCACGCCGTACGGGTAAGTCATGTGCTCGACCTCGAACGTACGCCGCGCCGACAGGCCCGCCGGCTCGTCCGCGGCGAGATGCGGGCTCCCCGGAGCGCACGCGGCGGCGGCCTCGCCGAGCGTCAGCCGCACGTCCGGGGTGGCGCCCACGATCACGCCGTCCGCCAGCCGGAGCTCGGACTCCGGAACGCCGAGCACGCGGGCGGCGACGCGCACGGCCCGGCCGGCCACGGCCTCGGCCGCCAGCCGCACGGCCGAGCCGGACACCACGGTCGAGCGGCTGGCCCACGAGCCCCCGCCGAACGGCTGCAGCTCGGTGTCGCCGTTGACCACCTCGACCGCGCGCGGATCGACGCCGAGGGGCTCGGCGGCGATCTGGGCCAGCACGGTCTCGATGCCCTGCCCGAGCGAGGTGCCGCCGGAGTGCACGCGCACGGTCCCGTCGGCACCGACCAGCACGTCGGCGGTGTCGTGCGGGCCGAGACCGCTCTTCTCCAGGAACACCGCGAGCCCCAGCCCCGCGAGGCGGCCCTCGGCCCGCAGCGCGGCGACCTCCTCCCGCCAGCCGGCGACGTGCGCGACGGCCGTGTCCAGCAGTTTCGGGTAGTCGCCCGCGTCCAGCACCACGTCGGTGCCGATCGTGTTGAGCGGGCGCACGTGCGGGATCTCCTCCGGCCGCAGCAGGTTGCGGCGGCGCAGCTCCACCCGGTCGACGCCGAGCCGGTCGGCGGCCACGTCGAACAGGTGCTCGCGGGCGAAGGTGCCCTCGAAACGACCCGGCGCGCGGTAGGTGCCGCAGGGGGTCTTGTTCGTGAGCACGACCCTGGCCCGCCCGGCGTAGGCGGGCACCCGGTACGGGCCCGGCAACATCGCGAGCGTCAGCTCCGGCACGAGCACGCCGTGCGTGCGCATGTAGGCCCCGTTGTCGTGGACGACGTCGTCACGCAGGCCCAGCAGCGTGCCGTCCGCCGCGAACGCCGCCTCGATGCGGTGGCGCTGCTGGCGGGAGTGGTTCACCGCGACGAGGTGCTCGGCCCGGTCCTCGGTCCACTTCACCGGGCGGCCCAGCCGCCGGGCCAGCCAGGGCACGAGGAAGTCCTCGGGGTAGAACTCGCCGCGGGGGCCGAACCCGCCGCCGGCGTCCATCGCGTGCAGACGGATCCGGTGCTCGGGCAGGCCGAGCATCGAGGCGAGGACCCGCCGGTTGAAGACGGGCACCTTGGTGGCGCCCCAGATCTCCAGCCGGCCGGTGCCGGCGTCGTAGTCGGCGACCAGGCCGCGCGGCTCCATCGGCACCGCGCTGTGGCGGCCGACGTCCAGCGTGAGCGCCACCACGGTGTCCGCGGCGGCGAAGGCGGCCGCGCAGTCGCCGTAGCCGAGGTCGAGGACGGCGGCGACGTTGCCGGCCTCGTGCAGTGCCGGCGCCGCCATCGCGGTCTCGCCGTCGAGCACCGCGCCGAGGTCGTCGTAGGACACCTCGACGAGTTCGGCGGCGTCCTCCGCGACGTACGGGTCCTCGGCGACGACCGCGGCCACCGGCTCGCCGACGTACCGGACCTTGTCCTGGGCGAGCACCGGTTGCAGGAACGCGCTGAGGTCGTGGCCGCCGACGTTCAACCGGACCGGGATCGGCGCGACGTCCTTGACGTCCTCGCCGGTGACCACCGCTGTGACGCCCGGCAGCGCCTGCGCCTGGCCCGTGTCGATCGACAGGAGGCGGGCGTGCGCGGCCTGCGCCCGGACGACCCGCAGGTGGAGCGCGCCGACCCGGCTGACGTCGTCGGCGAACCGGCCGAGCCCGCGCAGCAGCCGCTCGTCCTCCAGCCGCCGCACCCGCCGCCCGTCGCTGGTCACGATCCCGCCTTGCGTCGCTCGGCGGTGGCCAGCAGGGCTTCCACGATGCCCTGGTAGCCGGTGCACCGGCACAGGTTGGCCGCCACGACGTCGCGGACCTCCTCCTCGGTCGGCGAGGGGTTCTCGGCGAGGAACGCCTCGCCGAGCATGAGGAATCCCGGCGTGCAGAAGCCGCACTGCAGCGCATGGCAGCGGGAGAACTCCTCCTGCAGGTCGGACAGCCGCTCCCCGTCCGCCAGCCCTTCGACGGTGCGGATCTCGCAGCCGTCGGCCTGCACGCCGAAGACCAGGCAGGACCGTACCGGCTCACCGTCGACGAGGACCGTGCACGCGCCGCAGATGCCGTGTTCGCAGCCCAGATGGGTGCCGGTGTAGCCGAGGTCGTGCCGGAGCACGTCGGCGAGGGTGCGGCGGGACTCGACAACGGCCTCGTGGTCGGCGCCGTTGACGGTCAGGCTGATCAGATGCAGGTCTTTCACGTGAGCACTCCCAGGATCTGCTCGGGACGGACCGGGATGGTGTCGAGCACCTGGGTACCGGCGGCGTCGTTGACGGCGTTGACGACCGCGGCCGGGGCGCCGATGGTGCCGCCCTCGCCCATGCCCTTGGCGCCGGTCTCGCTGTGGGACGAGGGCGTCTCGAGATGGAGCACCTCGATCGGCGGGATCTCGGTCGCCGTGGGGACGAGGTAGTCCATGAGCGTCGCGGTGACCGGCTGGCCGCCTTCGTCGTAGCGGATCTGCTCGTACAGGGCCGCGGCGATGCCCTGCGCGACGCCGCCGCGTACCTGCCCGTCGACGACGAGCGGATTGATGATCACACCGCAGTCCTCGACGACGATGTACCGCAGGATCCGGGTCCGGCCCGTGCCCGGGTCGAGCTCCACCACGACGGCGTGGGTGGCGTTGGAGAAGGTGCCCGGCGGGTCGTAGGACGCCGAGGCCTCCAGCAGGTGGTCGCCGTTGAGCCGGTAGGACTGGAAGTGGGCGATGCGGGCGACCTCGGCGATCGGCATCGACGCCGCCGGCACGCCCCGCACGGCCACCGCGCCCCCGGCGAGCACGAGGTCGCCGGGATCGGCCTCCAGCAGGTGCCCGGCCGCCCGGCGGACCCGCTCGGCCAGCAGCACGGCGGCCCGCCTGGCGGCCCCGCCGCCGACGACCACGGACCGGCTCGCGAAGGTGCCCCAGCCGTACCCGCCGACGTCGGTGTCGCCCTGCCTGATCCGCACGTCGTCCGGGTGCAGCCCGAGCTGGTCGGCGACGATCTGCGCGAACGTCGTCTCGTGCCCCTGCCCGTGCGAGGCGGTCCCGGTGGTCACGAACACCGTGCCGGAGGGGTCCATCCGGATGTGCGACACGTCGTATCCGGGCGTCATGGCCATGCGCCGCTGCATGAACGCCGGCGTCCCGTACGCGGTGCGCTCGGAGAAGCAGGACAGGCCGATGCCGACGAGCCGGCCTTCGGCCCTGGCGGCGTCGCGGCGGGCGTACCAGCCTTCGGCGCGCAACCGCTCGGTGGCCAGGTCGAGCGATTCGCGGTAGCTGCCGGGGTCGTAGGTGATCCCGGTGACGCCCGTGTAGGGGAACTCGTCCTTGACGATGAGGTTGCGCCGGCGGATCTCCGCCGGGTCGAAGCCGAGCCGGGCCGCGGCCTTGTCCATCAGCCGCTCCATGACGAAGGTGATCTGGGGGCGGCTCACCCCGCGGTACGGCGCGGTGGGCGCCTTGTTCGTCGCCACGGCGCGGCTGCGCGCACGGTAGTGCCGGAGCTTGTAGGGTCCGGGCAGCTCGGTGGCGGCCATCAGCGGCTCCACCCCGGACGTGAACGGGAACGCCGAGTACGCCCCGACGTCGCAGCGGATGTCGGCGTCCACGGCGAGGATGCGCCCGTCGGCGTCGAACGCCGCGCGGATGTCGTACTCCTGCTCGCGGGCGTGGAAGGCGGCGGTCAGGTTCTCCTGCCGGTCCTCCACCCACTTCACCGGGCGGCGCAGCCGGTGGGCCACCGCGGCGACGGCGATCTCCTCACGTCCGGCCACGCACTTGAGCCCGAACCCGCCGCCGACGTCCGGCGCCACGACGCGCACCCGGCTCTCCGGCAGGCCGAGTGAGGTCGCGATGGCGGTGCGGACCTGGTGGGGGACCTGAGTGGAGACGTGCACGACGAGTTGCTCGTCACGGTCCGACCATTCCGCCAGGCAGGCCCTGCCCTCCATCGGCAGCGCCGCCAGCCGCCCGCTCGTGAAGGTCTCGGTGAGAACGAGCGGCGCGGCGTCGACGACGGCGTCGATCTCGGGGTCGTCGAACATCGTCAGGTCTACGAAGATGTTGCCGGCCACCCCGTCGTGCACCTGCGGCGCGGCGTCGAGCGCCTGCCGCAGGGACGACACGGCCGTGCCGGGCTCGATGTCGGCGATCACGGCCTCGGCGCCGTCCTCCGCGGCGTACGCGTCCTCGGCCACGACGACGGCGACGGGCTCGGCGACGTGGCGTACGGCGTCCTCGGCGAGGATCGGCATGGTGGACGGGCGGAACTCGGGCCGTTCGAGCACGGCCCGCAGCCCGGCGAGCGCGAGGTCGGCGGCGGCGAAGGCGGCCACGACGCCGGGCACCGCCCGTGCCGCGGTCAGGTCGACGGATCCCAGCGTGCCGGCCGCGACCGGGCTGCGGGCGAACGCGGCGTAGAGCGTGCCCGGCGGCGCCAGGTCGCCGACGAACCGGCCACGCCCCTGCAGCAGCCGGCGATCCTCTTTGCGGGGGACGGCCGCGCCGATCCAGCGGCCGTCCGGGCCGAGCGCGGCCTCACGCGTCATGGGCCGCGGCCTCCTCCAGCGCCCGGGTCACCAGGGTGCGCACCAGCCTGCGCCGGTAGTCGGCGCTGCCGTGAATGTCGCCGGGCGGTGACGCCTCGCGGGCGGCCACGTCGGCGGCAGCCGCGAAGGCGTCCGTGGTGAGCGCCGCCCCGGCCAGCACCTGCTCCGCCGCGGGAACCCGCACCGGCCGGGCGTCGACGCCGCCGAGCACGATCCGCGCGCCGGTGCAGGCGGTGCCGTCGGTGTCGAGGGCGGCGGCCGCCGCGACGATCGCGAAGTCCCCGCGCCGCTGGGCGAACTCGGTGAGCGCCGCACGCGGGGCGGGGCGCGGGAACACCACCTCGACCAGCATCTCGTCCGCGCCGAGCGCGGTGGTCAGGAAGCCGTGGAAGAAATCGGCGGCGGGGATCGTCCTGCGGCCGTGCGGGCCCTCGGCGACGATCTCCGCGTCGAGCAGCAGGGCGAGCATGCACCACTCCGAGGTCGGGTCGGCGTGCGCGATGCTGCCGCCGAACGTGCCCCGGGTGCGGATCGGGTAGTGGCCGACCCAGTGCGCGGCGCGCGGGAGCACCGCGTAGCCGCCGAGGACGGCGGGGTCCCGGGTGGTCTCCACCGCGTGGTGGCGGGTGAGCGCCCCGATGCGCAGCCGGTCGCCGTCACGCCGCAGGTACGACAGCCCGGAGATGCGGTTGACGTCCACCAGCGCGCTCGGCCGGGCCAGGCGGAAGTTCATCATCGCGACGAGGCTCTGCCCACCAGCCAGGATCTTGGCGTCGTCGCCGAGCTCGCCGAGCAATTCCACGGCTTCGCGGACGTCGTAGGCGCGGTGGTAGGCGTACGCTGCCGGCTTCACGCGGACACCGCCTGATGTGTCATGGGCGATCCCTTGACTGGAAGCTCTGATTTAAGTTTGGTATATCATGCATCAACTGGAGGGTGGATGGTCAAGGGTAATGGCCTGGTCCTCGATCCGTCCCGGCCGGGCGTCCTGCGCCTGCGGCTCGACCGGGGGCAGCGGCGCAACGCCCTGGACCCCGGCCTCGTGTCCGGGCTGCGTGACGCCTTCCGCACGGCCGTCGAGCGGGTGGTGATCCTGGACAGCGCCGATCCGGCGGTGTTCTGCGCGGGCGCCGACCTCGACCTGCCGGACCAGGTCCGGGCCGGGCTGAGTGACGACTTGTACGCACTCTACGAGCAGATGGCCGCGCATCCGGGCCCGGTGATCGCCGTGGTGGAAGGGCCCGCGGTCGGTGGTGGCGCGCAACTGGCCCTCGCCGCCGACCTGCGCGTCGGCGGCCCCGCTGCCCGGTTCCGTTTTCCCGGCGTGGGACACGGCCTGGCCGTGGGCGCGTGGGGCCTGCCGGCGCTCGTCGGCGCGGGTCGCGCCATGGACCTGTGCCTGACCATGCGCTGGGTGGCGGCTGACGAGGCCGCGCGCATCGGGCTGCTGACCAGGCTGAGCGACACCCCCGGCGACGAGGCGCTGGCGCTGGCGGACGAGCTGCTGCGATGCGACCGCGACGCGATCCGCCGCGTCAAGGCGGCGATCCGGGACCCGGCGCTCTTGGAACGGCTGGCGGCCGAACGCGTGGGCAACCGCCGCGCCTGGGACGGCTCGGTGGCGTTCCTCCGGCAAGAGAGGGGCACGCCCCGTGGCTGACCTCGGACGCCGGGCCCTGGGAGCGGCACATGGATGACCTGGGACGGGCGGCTTGGGAGCGGCACATGGATGACCTGAGACGGGCGGCTTGGGAGCGGCACGTGGAGGACGACGTCGCCGGCGTGCTCGCGGGGCTCGCGGAGGGTACGCTGGGGGAGGCGTTCCAGCGGACGGCGCGCCTGCGTCCCGATGCCGTCGCCATACAGGTGGACGATGACGCGCTGACCCACGCCGAGCTGGACCGACACGCGGCGGCGGTGGCCGGCTGGCTGCGCGGACGCCTCCCTGCCGGCGCCCGCGTCGTCATCGCCGCACCCAACGGCGTCGCCCTCGTCACCGCCTACGCCGGCGTCGTGCGGGCCGGATGCGTGGCCGTCCTCGCGAGCCCCGCGCTGACCGAACGGGAGCTGCGCCACCTGGTCGCGGATGCGGGGGCGGAGGCGGCCTTCGCCACCGGGGCGTCCCACGAGGCGCTCGCCCGCATCGGCCCTCCCCTGCGTGTGCTGGTGGCGCTGGACGGCACGGGCTTCCATGACGTCCTCGC
Organism: Nonomuraea polychroma; assembly: GCF_004011505.1. Lineage (NCBI taxonomy): Bacteria > Bacillati > Actinomycetota > Actinomycetes > Streptosporangiales > Streptosporangiaceae > Nonomuraea > Nonomuraea polychroma. The sequence continues at coordinate 1,259,181 of NZ_SAUN01000001.1, read as the reverse complement.
CTGCGGGCTCGCGCGGGATCCTGAGCCGATCCCGTCCTCCTCACCCGCGCTGCTCGCCTACACCTCGGGCACCACCGGAACGCCCAAGGGGGTGCCGCTGAGCCATGCCAACCTGCTGTCGTCGATCCGCGCGGCCCTCGCCGCCTGGCGGTGGACCGCTGACGACGTCCTCGTCCACGCGCTGCCGCTGACCCACCAGCACGGGCTCGGCGGGGTGCACGCCGCCCTGCTCACCGGCTCCCGGACGCGGGTGCTCGCGCGCTTCGACGCGCGGCGGCTCGTCGAGACCGTCGCCGAGGAGGGGGCCAGCGTGCTGTTCGCCGTGCCCGCGATGTACGAGCGGCTGGCCGAGTTGCCGGGGGTTACCGATCTTCGGCGGCTGCGGCTGGCGGTGTGCGGGTCGGCGCCGCTCTCGCCGGAGCTGGCCCGCCGGGCGGCCGCCGTGATCGGCCAGGTGCCGCTGGAGCGGTACGGGACCACGGAGAGCGGCCTGAACGTCTCGAATCCGCTCGGCGGGCCGAGGGTGCCCGGCACCGTCGGGCTGCCGTTGCCCGGGGTGGAGCTGCGGATCTGTGATGCCGCGGGCCGGGACGTGGCCGAAGGCGAGATCGTGTTGCGCGGCCCTCAGGTGTTCACGGGCTACTGGAACCGTCCCGAGGCCACCGCCGAGGCGTTCCACCCGGGCGGGTGGTTCCGCACCGGCGACCTCGGCCGCATCGACCCGGCCACCGGCCATCTGATGATCAACGGCAGATCCAAGGAGCTCGTCATCACCGGAGGGCTGAATGTGTACCCGCGCGAGGTGGAGCTGGTGCTGGAGAAACATCCCGGCGTGGCGGAGGCCGCGGTCGCGGGCCTGCCGTCACCGCGATGGGGAGAGGAGGTGACCGCCTGGGTGGTGACGGCCGGCCACTCCCCCGCCGTCACCGGAGACGCGCTCATCGCCTTCGCCCGCACCCGGCTGGCTCCCTACAAGTGCCCCAAGCGGGTGTTCTTCGTCGAGGCGCTGCCCCGCAACGCCATGGGCAAGATCGTCCGCCGCGACCTGCCGGCTCCCTCGGCCCATGACAGCTGACCAGCCGCCGGGCCACGGATCGGCATCGCCGTGGTCCGCAACGCTGGAGCACGCGGTCGCCCGGCTGCGATCGGTACGCCTGCCCGATACCCAACCGGACGCCGGCGACCGGGGGGACCGTGGGATCGGGGTGGAAGGTAGCGCGGGTCGGGAGCCGGTCGGTGGTATCCGGGCGGGAGGCGGCGCAGGTCGATGGCAGGTTCACGGCGACGAGACGGACGGCCCGGCAGGCCTGTGGGGGCCCGGTGGGGTCGACGAGCTGGGGGCGCGGTTGCGCTCGGGTGCGGTGACGGCGGTCGAGCTCGTGGAGGCGGCCCTGGCCGCCGCCGAAGCGGACGCCTCCGGCGCGTTCGTCGCCCTGCTGCCGGACCGGGCGATCGCCGCCGCGCGCCGGGCGGACGCCGAGCGGCGGCGCGGCCTGGTGCGCGGGCCGCTCCACGGCGTGCCGGTCGCGGTCAAGGACAACATCGACGTGGCCGGGGTCGCCACCCGGAACGGCACCGCGGGCCTGGGACACCGCGTCCCCGTACGGGACGCCGCCGTCGTCCGGCTTCTGGAGGAGGCCGGAGCCGTCGTCATCGGCAAGACCCGGATGCACGAGCTCGCCTGGGGCATGATGACGCCCGGCTGCCGCAACCCCCGGGACCTCTCGCGCTCGGCCGGTGGGTCGAGCGGCGGATCGGCGGCGGCGGTGGCGTCGGGCATCGTCGAGATCTCACTGGGCACCGACACCGGCGGCTCGATCCGCAACCCCGCGGCCCTGTGCGGGGTCGCCGGGTTGCGGCCGACCTGGGGAAGCCTTCCGATGACGGGCATCACCCCGCTCGCCCCCACCCAGGACACCGTGGGACCGATCGCCCGGTCCGCGGCCGACTGCGCCGCCGTGTTCGCCGTGCTCACGGGAGCGCTCGCGCACCGGCCGCCTGAGACCGTCACCGCATCGCCCGCGCCAGGGCCGCCCGCCCTTCCCGGCCGCCGGGTCGCGATGCCCGACGGCCTCTGGCGTGGCAGGGTCGGTGAGGGGATCGCCGACCGCATGGCCGCCGCGCGGGGCGCGCTCCTCGACGCCGGCGCCGAGGTCGTCGAGGTGGATCTGCCCGGCGTCATCGCGGCCGCGCCGGCGGTGACGCTGGTGGTGATGCTCGCCGAGTCCGCCGAGCTGTGGGCCGACGCGCCGGGCGCGGCCTCGGCGGAGCTGCGCGCGACCCTGCAGGCCGGAGCCGAGGTCAGGGCGACGGACTATGTACGTGCCCGCCGCGTGGCCGCCCACCTGCGTGACCTCGTCACCGCGAGCCTGCGATCCGCGGGCGCGGACCTGCTGCTCCTGCCCACCGTGCCGGTCACGGCGGCGCCTGCCGGAGCGGACACGGTCGAGGTCTCCGGCCGACTGGAGGCCACGGGCGCAGCCTTCGCGCGGCTCACCGCGCTCGCCTCCGTGACCGGCCTGCCCGCGCTGTCCGTGCCCGCCGGCACCGATGCGACGGGACTTCCCGTCGGTGCGCAGCTCGTCGGCCCGCCCAGGACCGAGATGCTGCTGTGCGCCGCAGGTGCCGTCATCGCGGGTCTAGCGTCGAGCGATTGATAGATGGTATATCAAATATCAAGAGTCGACCTTAAGGAGACGTTCGTGGACCTCAATCTGGAGGGGCAGGTCGCCTTCATCACCGGGGCGAGCAAGGGGATCGGCCGAGCGGTGGCCGAACAGCTCGCCGCAGAAGGATGTGACGTGGTCATCACGGCCCGCACGGCCGACGAACTCGAAAGAACGGCCAAGAAGATCTCCGAGGCCAGCGGGCGCACCGTCCTGCCGCTGGCGGGCGACATGAGCGTGACCGAGGACGTACGACGCTGCGTGGACGAGACCCTGGAGCGGTTCGGCCGGATCGACGTCCTGGTCACCTGCGCGGGCAGCTCGCCCGGCGGCCTGCTCGAGGACCTCACCGAAGAGCAGTGGATGAGCAGCCTCAACCTGAAGTTCATGGGATACGTGCGGACGGTCCGGGCGGTCATCCCCCACATGCGGGAGCGGGGCAGCGGATCCATCGTGCTCGTGGTCGGCAACGACGGTCTCAAGCCCAGCTACTGGGAGATGACGGCAGGCGTCGCCAACGCCGCCGACATCAACTTCGCCTCGTCGGTCGCCGAGCAGTACGGCCGGTACGGCGTGCGCATCAACACCGTCAACCCCGGCCCGGTCAACACCGACCGCTGGGACACGCTGGAGAAGGCGTTCGCCCGCGACAAGGGGTGCACGCAGGAGCGCGCGCACGAGCTGGCGGTCGCGTCGATCCCGCTCGGCCGCATCTGCGAGCCCGAGGAGGTCGCCTCGGTCGTCGCCTTCCTCGCCTCGCCGCGGGCGAGTTTCGTCAACGGCGCCCATCTGCCGCTCGACGGCGCCCAGCGCAAGGGCATCATGGACACCTGATGCGACTACGGCACACCTTCACCCTCGCCGAAGAGCCGGCCCGCGTCTTCGACCTCCTCCTCGACGTCGAACGGATCGCCGCGTGCATGCCGGGCAGTCGCCTGCTCGGCCGCACGGGCGACGCTTACGAGGGAGAGGTGAAGGTCAAGGTGGGCCCGCTCGGCGTCGCGTACCAGGGCAAAGTCCGCTTCCTGGAGGCGGACGAGGCGAGCCGGCGCGTGGTCCTCAGGGCCTCCGGCGCGGAGCGGAACGGCAACGGCAACGCCGACGCCCACGTCGTGGCGGAGCTCGCGCCGGACCCGGCCGGCACCAAGGTCTCCCTCGACACCGACCTGATGATCCGCGGCAGGGTCGCCCAGTTCGGCCGGGGGGTCATCGCGGACGTGTCCCAACGGCTGATCGACGAATTCGCCACGAACCTCGCGACCCTGCTCACCCAACCAGGCCCCGTCCCGGCATCGGCCGACGCCGGGACGCCCGCCCACCCCGCCACGGGCCACCCGGAGAGGCCCGCCGGCCCCGCCGTGGCCTACGCGAGGAGATCCGCCGATCCCGCGGCGGCTCCGCCGGCCGAGCCGGAGGCTCCGGCGCTCGACGGGCTGCGGCTGATCGCCCTGCCGCTCCTGCGGCGTGCTGCCCCGGCGCTCGTGGCATTCACCGCCGGGGTCGTCGTGGGGGTGGTCACCACCCGCCTTCGCCGCCGTCGCCCCTGACAGGCGGCAGGGCGGAGACCGGGGCGTGCTCCCGGATCGACCGGGCCAGCTCCTCACCGTGGGTGAGCTGAGGATGGTGACCGGCCCCGCCGATCGTGGACACGCTCGCCCGCGCGCCGAGCGTGTCCACCAGCGCCCGGCCTTCGTCGGTCAGCGGGTCCTCGGATCCCACGATCACATGGACGCGGCCCGGGTAACGCCCGAGCTTGGCCCGGAGGTCCCGGCGCCATCGTCGGCTGCCCGCGGTGGACAGGAGCTGCGCCACGTGAGCGGCGACCCGCCCTCGCCGCAGGTCCTCTGCGCTGGACTCGAGCTCTCCCGCCTGGGCCGTGTCCCCGGTGAGCAGGCGCGACAGGGCATCGGGACGTACCCGGCGGAGATACAGGCGGGTCAGCGGGGCCAGCCGCGTGGCGAATCCAGCGCGGGCTTGGAGGAAGAAGGGCGACACCAGCGTGAGCCGCTCGACACGATCCGGGCGTGCCAAAGCGGCTTCGAGGGCCGCGGCGGCCCCGATGGAGTGGCCGACCAGGTGCGCAGGGCCGCTCTCCTCGACCAGAGCGGCCAGCCAGGCGGACAGGTCGCGTGGACGGCCCCCGCTGAGCCCGAGGCCGGGAAGGTCCACAACGCGCGCGTGGCCGAGCGTGGCGGCGACCGGAGCCCAGGTGTCGGCGTTGACAGGAAGACCGGGCAGCACCAGGACCGGCGCGCCCGGCTCGCCGATTCCGAACGTCCGCACGCCCGCGTGCCGGGTGAACCGCCGTACCGGTCCCTCGGCCGGTGCGGCCCCGAACCGGTGGGCGGCCAGGTGGTCGGCCCATCGCAGGATCGACTCGACGGTGTCGGGGAGCTCGAGTCCGTGACGTCCGGCGAACTCGCGGGCCGGGCCCGTGGGGTAGCGGTCGGAGGACATGAAGGTCAGCGTCTCCGGGTCCGCCTTGGTCAGCGCGGCCGGCAGCCGCCGCACCACCGGCACGGGGACCTTCAGCCGCGGAACCTTGACCTGATAATGCCGCCCCACGAGCGAGAGAAGATCCGGCAGCGGCGGAGTGTCGTCGTCGAGGATCCAGTACGCGGCGCGCGCGGCGGCCGGGTCCTCCGGGAGCAGCGTCATGAACCGCGCCAGGTAGTCCACGGCGATCACGGGGACGAACGTCCGCGCGTTTCCCGGTAGTGCCGCGATCGAGCCCCGCCAGATCTCCTTCAGGCTCGCGGCGAGACCGAGCTGCTGGTCGGACTCGCCGCTCGTGCTCACCCCGATCACGCTGGCCGGGTTGACGATGGACCAGGGCACGCCGAGCTGGTCGGCGGTGGCCTGCAGGACGGCGTCCGACTCCACCTTGGACCCCTCGTAGGCGCCGACACGCCGGTAGACCCGCCGTACCAGCTCGTCACTCCACGGCATCGTCGCAGGGTCCAGGCCTCCCACGCGGTAGCCCGAGACGTGCACGAGCCGCCGCAGCCGCGGAAGCCGCGCGGCGAAGGACACGATCGCCCTGACGCTGAAGACGTTGGCGCGGCGTGCCTCCTGGACCGTCATCCCGAACCGGTAGGCCCCCGCGCAGTTGTAGATCTCGGTGACGTCCTCCAGACCGACGGCGTCGCCCTCGACCAACGACGGCGCGTCGAAGTCCACGCGCACACCGGCCGGGGCGGCCCGGCACCCGTGCTCGGCGAGCCAGCCGCTCAGCCTGGTGAAGGACGCGCTGTCCCGGGTCGCCGCGGTGACCCGGACACCGGCCTGGTCCAGAGCGAGGATGAGGTGCCGGCCGATGAACCCGGAGGCCCCGAACACGAGCGCGTGCCGGCTCACGAGGTCTCCTCCGCAGCCGGCGGCTGGTCCAGAAGAGCACCGAGAACCAGTGCGGCGTTGCGCAACGCCGCCACGTCGCGCCTGGCTCTGGACATGATCACCGCACCTTCCAGTGTGGAGACGACGGTCATGGCCATGGCGCGTGCCGTCTCTCGCGCGTGGCCCCGGCCGACGAGGTGATCGGTCATCGGGCCGATCCATGACTCGAAGGCGGCCGCGCAGGCGGTGCGCAGGCGTTCGCTGTGCGCGCCCATCTCCAACGTGACCACGGACACCGGGCAGCCGAGCCGGTAGTCGTTGTCGGAGAGGATGCCCGCCAGCACGTCGGCGACGTGCCGGAGAACGTCTCCTGGGCTCGCGGCGTCTGCCGCGAGCTCGGCCACGAGGCTGTGGAAGTGGCCGGCGGCCAGCTCGACGGCCTTCTCGCCCAGCGCCTCCTTGCCCTCGGGGAAGTGGAAGTAGAGCGACCCCTTCGGGGCCCCGGCGTGCTCCACCACCGTGTTGAGGCCCGTGCCGCTGTAGCCGCGGTCCTGGATCAGTTCGAGCATCGACTCCACCAGGCGCGCGGTCGTCCGCGCTCCCTTGTCAGTGACCATGGAGAGCAAAATAGACCGGTCTATATATTTCTGCAACCTGAGCGGGCCCGGTTCCCCGTGGTGCACGTCTCCGGCGTGCACGCGCCTGCCTTCGTCGAAGCGTTGGTTGGACCGATCCAATAGGTGCCGTCGCGGCGCGCGTCACGAACCCTACGACAAGGTGATCCTGTCATGAGGCTCGACGACCAGGGCATCCCGAAGCCCGAGGTCCGCTGCGGAAAGCTCGACGACGCCCCAGAGCCGGACAAGGAATGCGAGGGCTTGCGCGAGTCCTCCACATCGTTCACGCCGTGAGGCGGGCGGCGGCGAGGAGCTCGCGTGTGTAGGGGTGGCCGGGCGCGTCCCAGAGCCGATCGGCCGGGCCGGTCTCGACGATCCGCCCGTGGTGCAGCACCGCGACCTGGTGACGAGCCACATGCCGGACGAGGGCCAGGTCGTGGGCGATGAACAACTGGCTGAGGCCCAGCTCGTCCCGCAGGTCGGCGAGGAGGTTGACGATCCCGGCCCGTACGGAGGGATCGAGCGCGGACACGGGCTCGTCCAGCACCAGGAGCCTGGGGTCACAGGCGAGCGCGCGGGCGATGCCGACGCGCTGGCACTGGCCGCCGGACAGCTCGTGCGGTCTGCGGCGGGCGAGCGAGCCGTCCAGTCGGACGAGGTCGAGCAGCTCCCGGACGCGGGCCGGGCCCGTGAGCGGATCCCAGCGTCCGTGGACGCGCAGCGGTTCGGCGATCGTGTCGTGCACGCGCAGGCGCGGGCTGAGCGAGCCGTACGGGTCCTGGAAGACGGGCTGCAGCGCGGGTCGCAGCCGGCGCAGGGCGCGCTCGTCGAGCCCGGTCAGCTCCTGGCCGTCGAACCGCACCGACCCGCTCTCCGGTCTGCGCAGCATGAGGACGGCCGCGGCGATGCTCGACTTGCCCGACCCCGACCCGCCGACCAGGGCGAGGGTCTCGCCTTGCCGTACGGTGAACGAGACCTGGTCCACCGCGAGGACCGGCGGGGTACGGCGGCCGCGCGCCGGATAGCGGACGGTGAGGTCGCGGACCTCCAGCAGGGGCGGCGAGGTCATGCGGGCTCCCTCCGGCGGCGGACCGCCAGCGTCATACGCGCTCCTTGAACAGGCCGGTCACCGGATCCGGCAGGTCGACGAGCCGATGGCAGGCGACCAACCGCCCGTCACCGGCCTCGCGCGGCTGCGGCTCCCGCACACGGCATTCGTCGGCGGCGGCCGGGCAGCGGGGCGCGAAGGCGCATCCGCTCGGCAGCGCGCCAGGTCGTGGTGGCGAGCCGCCGATCGACGGCAGCCGCCTGCCCGTCGCCAGCTGCCCCGGCAGGGAGGCGACGAGCCCGCCCGTGTAGGGGGCACGGGGACGGCGCAGCACCGGGCCGACCGGGCCGGATTCGACGAACCGCCCCGCGTACATGACGAGCACCCGGTCCGCGTGCGCGGCGGCCACCGCCAGATCGTGCGTGACCAGCAGCATGGCCGGCCGTGTGCCCTCGCGCGGCTCCACCAGCATGCGCAGGATGCGGTCCTGCGTCACCGGATCCAGCGCGGTGGTCGGCTCGTCGGCGACGATGAGGGCGGGATCGTTGACGGTGGCCATGGCGATCACCACTCGCTGGCGCATCCCGCCGGAGAACTCGTGCGGGTAGGCACGCGCGCGCCGGGCCGCGTCGGGGATGCCGGCCCGCTCCAGCGCGGCGACCGCGCGTTCGCCGGCGGCCCTGCGGCTCAGCCGCCGCACGGACCTCGCGGCGAGGGCGAGCTGGTCGCCGACGGTGTGCACCGGGCTGAGCACCGACAGCGCGTCCTGCGGCACGAACGCGACGAGCCGGCCTCGTATCCGGCGGTAGAGGCGCTCGGGGGCGCCGCGGAACTCCTGCCCGTCCATGCGTACGCTGCCGGAGACGCGCAGACCCGGCGGCGTCAATCCGAGCACGGCGCGCGCGGTGAGCGACTTGCCGGCGCCGGACTCGCCGACGACGGCGAGCGTCTCGCCGCGGTCGACCTCGAAGGACAGCCCGCGGACGAGTTCGGTGTCCTGGCCGGCGATGCGCAGGTCGCGCACGCGCAGCAGCGGTTCCGCGCCTGTCACGTCCGCGCCTGTCACGTCCGCGCCTGTCACGTCCGCGCCTGTCACGTCCGCGCCTGTCACGTCCGGGCCTGTCACGTCCGGACCCGTCATGCCGGCCGTCCCCGCGTACCGGGGAGAGTGGACAACGAGACCGCCAGGGCGGACAGGAGCAGCAGCATCCCCGCCGGGACGAGCGCCGCCCACGGCGCGCGTTCGACGTACGGCAGCGACTCGGCCAGCGTCAGCCCCCACTCCGGAGCGGGCGGCTGCGCCCCCAGCCCCAGGAAGCCGAGGGAGGCCACGGCCAGGGCGATGCCGGGCAGGCGCAGCACCGCGTGCCGGGCGAGCGGACCGGCGACCGCGGGGAGGACGTGACGGGTCAGGATCCAGGCGGGTGGCGAGCCGATCGCGCGCTGGGACACCAGGTGAGCGGCGGCACGGGTCTCGGAGACCAGCGCGGCCGCGTGGGCGGCGAGCATGGGCCAGGACACCAGAGCGACCGCGACGGACGCGCCGAGCGTGCTGGGACCCAGCAACGCCGCGACCAGGATTCCGGCGATCGCCGGCGGCACGGCGTTGGCGATGTCGGCGGCCCCGGAGGTGAGGCCGGGCAGGAAGCCGATGGCCAGGGAGACGACATAGGAGGCCGCGCAGACCAGCGCCGCCACCCCGACCGTGGCCGCCGCCCCGTGACCGGCCCTGGCCAGCACGTCCCGGCCGAGCGCGTCCGTGCCGAGCGGATGGTCCCAGCTCGGCCCCGCGAGCCTGGCGGCCAGGTCCACGGCCAGCGGGTCGAGGAGCAGCCCCCAGCCGATGGCGGCCGCAAGCACGGCGGCGCAGGCGGCGGGGACCAGGCGGCGTGCCCGGCCGTCACCGGTCACCGGCGCGGGCAGCGACAGGGCGGCGTCACTCAGCCCGGGGCCGAGCATCCAGCGCCGTGCGGCGTTCGCCAGGATCCCGGCGAGCACGCCGAGCAGGACGAGGGCGAGCACCGCGGCCTGCAGCAGCGGCAGGTCCTGCGATTCCGCCGCGCCCAGGGCGGTACGCCCGATGCCGGGCACCGCGAACACCGTCTCGACGGCCACCGCGCCGCCCGTCAGCCCCACCGCGACCAGCCCGAACTGCGGCACGAGAGCCGGCAGCGCACGCCGCAGCACCGCCCGCGCGAGCACGCCGGGACCGCAGCCGGCCGAACGCCACAAGCCCACCCACGGCTCGGCGAACACCTCAGGCAGCGCGTCGTCCACCAGCCGCCCCAGCGCCCCGCCCGCCGGGATGCCGAGCGCGAGCGCGGGCAACACCATGTCCTGCGGGTTGCGCCAGCCGTAGGGCGGCAGCCAGCCCAGCCACACCGACAGCGTGATCAGCAGCAACGTCGCGACGAGGAACTCGGGCAGCGCGGCGAGCACGGCGGCCGCGGCCCCCGTGCCGCGGCCGCCGCGCAGGGTGCCGCGAGCGCCGCGCACCAGCGTCGGCGCGCACAACACGCAGGCCAGGACCAGCGTCACGACCAGCGCCGCGCCCATCAGCGTGAGCGAGACGCCGAGCCCCGACACCACCGAGGGCAGCACCGGGCCGCCGTTCGCCCAGGAGCGGCCGAAATCGCCGCGCAGCACGCCTGCCAGCCACTCGCCGAGCACCGGCAGGGGACCGCCGTCCAGGCCCAGGTCCCGCCGGATGGCCTCCAGGACCTCCGGCGTCGGCTCCTGCTCGCCCGACCGGGCGCGCAGCAGCGACAGCGCCGCGTCACGGCCGGACAACCAGGGCAGCAGCCCGACCGCGGCGATGATCGCGACGAGGGCGACGGCGCGGGAGACCAGCACGCCGGCGCGCTCACCCATTCCCGCCGCCGTCATTTCAGCCGGGTGTCGGTGGTGATCAGGATGCGCTCGCGCGGGTCCTTCGCCGAGTCCACCACCGTGGTGGCGTCACCCTGGATGACGCGCTCGTGCAACATCGGGATCGCGGCGTCGGTGCGCAGGATCGCCGCCTCGGCCTCCATGATCGCCGCGCGCCTCGCGGCGCCGGCATCCGTCGCCGCGGCCTTCTTCACGGCCCGGTCGACGTCCTCGTCGCACAGCTTGGCCAGGTTGAAGGAGCCGTCGCAGGTGAAGTCGGCCTGCATGTACGCCACCGGGTCGCCCGAGTCGAGCACGGTCGCGCGGGAGAGGATGAACGCGTCGAACTCGCCGGCCAGCGCGTCGTCCTCGATGTGCGCGTACTCGCGGACCACGAGCTTGACGGCGAACCCGGCGGCCTGGAGTTGTTGCTGCAGCACCGAGGCGACCTCCGGCAACTCCGCCCGATCGGAGTAGGTGGCCAGGGTGATCGACACGCCCTTGGCGTCCGTGGCCGCCGGGCGCTCGGCCAGAGGGCGGCGGCCCTCGGCGGCCCACGCCAGAGCGGGTCCCAGGAGGCCGCGCGCGATGTCGGCGCGGCCCTCGTACACGCCGGTGACCAGTTGCGCGGGGTCGATGGCCGTGCGTGCGGCGGCACGTACCGCCGGGTCCTTGAAGGGGCCGGTCTTGGTGTTCAGGTAGAGGGTGTTGGTGCGCGGCATCGGCACCTCGCTGATCGTCTCCTTCTGCAGCAGCGCGGCCTGCGAGACCGGCACCGCCTCGGCGATGTGCGCCTCACCGCTGCGGATGGCGGCGGCGCGCGCGGTGCCGTCCGGCACGAAGGCGACGTCGATGCCGCCGGCCTTGGCCTTCTCGCCCCAGTAGCCGTCGTAACGGTCGAGGGTGGCGGTCGTGGTGCCGTTGACCCGGGTCAGCTTGAAGGGGCCGCTGCCGGCGCCGACCGGGTTCACCGTGCCGTCCGGGCGATAGGCGCTTTCCGCCAGGATCGACAACTGCGGCGAGGACAGGCGCTGCGGTACGAGCGGATCGGGCTCGCCCGTGGTCACCACGACCTTGTCGCCCTCCGCCTTGGCGGTCAGCTCGACGCCGTCGAGGATACGGGGCTTGGGAGTGGCCTGGGTGGCGCGGGTCAGCGTGTTGGCGGCGACCTGGGCGGTCAGCGGGGTGCCGTCATGGAAGGTCACACCAGGGCGCACGGTGAACTCCCAGGTCCGTGCGGAGGTCCGCGCCCACGCGGTGGCGAGCGCCGGTTGCGCGTCGCCGTTCTCGTCCAGGTTGATCAGGGTCTCGGCGGTGGACCAGCGCGACAGCTTGAAGGCGTCGTCGCTGAACGGGGACAGGCCCGTGCGCGGGGGCTGGAGCATCGCCAGCTTGATGCGCCCGCCGGTCGAAACGGGGTCCGTGCTCTGCCCACCCGCCGGGACAGAACAGGCGGCCAGGGAAAGGACACAGACAGCCGCGAGGGCATGCGTAAGGCTGGGATAACGCACGGAATGTCCAGAGTTCAAGGGGATTGGGGCGATCGCGACATTAGCATATGAAAACCGTTTCCATAGTCGCCCGGAACCCACCTTGTAGTCATGAATACCCCCCGAGGGTTTTATCCAGGCATGGAGTTGACTCGAGGGCATGGCGGGTGACGCGCTGACACGGCTGCAAGCTCGCGCACGGCCGGCTGGCCGGGGTGATCTCGGTGATCGCGGCGCGCGCCCGCACGCTGGCCCGCCCTCAGCACGACTCGCTGCGCCGGCCGGCCGCGCTGCCGGCCTGTACCCCACGCACGGCGAGGGCTCGTTCTGCACGGCCACGGGCGTGGGCCGGCACACCTCCAGCATCTGCGGGGAGGCGGCGGACAACCCGTTGCCGGCCATCGGCGACACCGGCGAGTGCGCCGGCCGGCTGCCGGCCTCGCCCATCCCGGCCCACTATCAGCACATCGGCCCGTCCAACACGCTGGCCGCCCATGCCTCCGGTACGGGTGCCCGAACTCGACGCTCCGGCCGCCAGGGCCTGAGGGGCCGCCGGCAGCGCGCGCAAGTCCCCGCGTTCAGCCGCTGTCCCCCTGTGGGCCGCAGCTGCTCCGACGGCGGAGCGGGCCGCGATCGACGATGCGGCCCGCTCCGCCGTCGCGGGGAGTCAGCGCAGGCGGTTGCGCACTGCGGTGCGATCGACCGCGAGCTGGTCCAGCACGGCCGAGGCCAGGTCGGGACGCCTGCTCTCCAGGATGCCGAGCAGGATGTGCTTCGGCTCCAGAGACCGGCCGCGCCTGTGCACCATCTCCTCGGCGGCGTGCTTGATGACCCCGCGAGCGGCGTAGGTCCACGGGATTCCCTTGGTCGCGGGCGGCGGCGTGCCGCCCAGCCGGACCCTGCTGATGTCGATCTGGATGACCGCCAGCGCCGAGCGGTCGATCTCGTCCAGAGTCCTGCGGGCCGTGGCGAGGGAGACCCCCAGGGCACGCGCCCAGGGCGAGACGGGGACGTGCAGCAGGCCGAGGAGCAGGTGTTCGGTGCCGAGGCGTTGATCACCACGCTGCCCCACCTCCACCAGCGCCGAGTCGATCACCGCGCGCGTGTCCTCGGCAAACTCTTCGAACATGGGCGCTCACTTTCCGTGCTTGACACGCGCCGCCTGCCGGGACATCCCCAGCGCGTCGCCAATCTGCTCCCAGGTGAAACCCTGACGGCGGGCCAGGTCGACCGAAATCCATTCCACCCGTTCAGCCAGCCGGTGCAGCGCGCCCACGGCCTGCAATCCGATGAGGGGATCGTTCGATTCCAAGATGTCACAAAGGTCTCTCCCTTTCATTCGGGCAACATAACGTGGCAGCCTGAAGCGCGGCAAAAGTCGCTCTGGAAATGCGGATGGCCACCCTCCGAAAGCGCCGCGCCGAATGGGCGGCATTTCCGGGCCGTGCGCTCCAGGTCAGGGCAAGACGCGCTTTAGCCCAGTCGGTGACGATGACCGCCAGGCTGGCGGATAACCCAGCCGACGTTCGTCTCCGGCCGGAGGTGCGGTCATGAATGCACTTGACAACATTTACAGATTCCGTCACGGAAGCGACCGCCACACCCCCGGCGCCGCCACGCAGCCGGCGGTGGCGTCATGACGGAGCGCGCCTTCAGGCAAGCGCCCATCCCGCGTGAGCGCCGCCACACGCTGATCTTCCTGGACGAGACACGCGCCATCCAGCCGGTCTTCCTCGGCACGGGCGTCGACGTGACCGAGGTGCGGGCGCACCAGGCGGCCGCACGCGCCCACGGCCGCAGGTACTCGATGGTCTCGTACGTCCTGCACACGGCCGCGCGCGTGCTGGCCCTGCACCCGGAGG